>NZ_KB235930.1:3677953-3983983 GCF_000332295.1 Fortiea contorta PCC 7126
GCTCCGAAAGCTGCCTGCACAATTAAAGTAGACTTAGTAGCTGCTGACAGTAATACCTTCCTCAACCAAAGTTTTACCAACACCATTCCCGTCGGCGCCATCACCACCGCACAAGGCGCTAAAACCACCAACACCGCTGCTCTCACCGCCCCAATTACCGTCCAAACAGGAGCGGAAGTCAAAAAAGCTTTTAACCCCAGCACTATTCAAGGGGGCGAAACTTCCCAATTAACTATCACCATCAACAACTACAACAGCACCGCAATTACCAACGCCGACCTGACTGACCCCATACCAGCTAACGTCACCGTCCAGAGTCTCGACTCCAACTCTTGCGGTGGTACCGCCACATTTACAGCCTCTCAAGTCCAACTCACAAATGGAACCATCCCCGCAGCACCAGCGCCTGTGGGTGCTGGTTCTTGTCAAATTAAAGTCACAGTCACCTCAACTAAAAAAGCTAATTACACCAACACCATTCCTGCAGGCAAATTTGGTACTGTTAACTATGGTGCGGCGACTGCAAATTTAAATGTTTTAGCCCCTGTCTCTGTGGGAAAAGCTTTTAGCCCCAACAAAATCATCCGGGGACAAGAAACCACACTGACAATTACCCTCACCAACACTGATAGCAATCCCGCAAATATTACATCTTTTACAGATGACTTGACGACAATGGGGACGGGCTATACAGTTAGCGGCGCTGCTACCACTACCTGTGTTGGTGGTACAGTGAATGCGCCTAATGGTGGTACTCTCATTCAAATGAATAGTGGACAAATTCCCGCTAAAAGTGGCTCTAATAAAGGTTCGTGTACCATCACAGTTAAGGTAAAAGCCGATGACCTCACTGGTCAAGGTGGTAACGGCGATGGTAATGTCACTAACAAAGTTCCTCCCGGTAATCTGAAAACAGATTTAGGTGATAACCCTTATCAAGGACAAGCAGATTTGTTCCTTAATGGTAAGGTGCAATTAGAAAAATCTTTCTCTGATACTCAAAGAACTCAAGGACAAGAAACCACATTAACAATTAAGCTGATCAACACCCAACCTGCTGATGTTAATGTGACATCTTTTACTGACAACCTCAATACTATGGGGGCTGGATTTACCATCGCTAGTAGCAGTACAGCTAGCACAAATTGTGGCGGTGCTCTTACTGCTGCTGCGGGAACTACGCAAATTGCCATGAGTGGTGGTAAGATTCCTGCTAGCAGCTTCTGTACAATTACCGTACCCGTGAAGGTGAGTATTACTGCTCCTAGCGGTTCACACACCAACACAATTAATGTGGATGAATTAAAAACCAGTATTGGGAATAACGCTATTCGCGCCACAGCTAACTTAAATGTCAAAAATGCTGTAGTTGTCAGTAAAGCATTTAACCCACCCGCTGTAGCTGTAGGCGGAAAAAGTCGCTTAACCATTACCATTGACCGAGAGGAGGTGTTTGCACCTAATTTCACCGGGATGAATTTAACTGATACCCTCCCCGCTGGACATACAGTTGATGCTACACCCAATGTCAGCAACAACTGCGGCGGTGGTGTGTCAGCTAGTGGTGCGACAATCTCCTTAACAGGTGGTGCTTTGTCTGGAGATAAATGTCAAATTAGTGTGGATGTTCGCGTCCCCAACTCTGCGGGAACTGCTACTAATACTATCGCTGCTGCTGCCCTAAAAACAGACCAAGGCGCAACTAACGAATTCGCTGTCAATGCTGATATCAAAAGAACAGCCGCGACTTTAAACCTGAATAAATCTTTTGCTCCAATTAAAGTCTCTCCCGGTCAGTCTTCTCGCCTCAGTGTCCTCATTAAAAATAACGATAACGATGCTATAGATTTAACTGGTGTGAGTTTTATAGATAATTTACCTTTGGGGATGGACTTGGCTGCAGTTCCTAATCCTACTTTTACAGGTAGTGGTTGTAGTAATGCTACATTTACCGCTGTACCGGCAGATAATAAAGTCATCGTTAGTGGTGCATCTGTGGTCAAGGATGCAACCTGTACTCTCGCAGTGGATGTCGTCTCTAATTTTGCTGGAAATTTAACGAACGTTTTGAATTCTGCTATTGTCAGCAGTAGTGAACAAGTTACTAATGCCAATTTAGTCAAAGCGACCCTGACGGTATTAGGTAGAGGTGATTTGACAGTGACAAAAACCGACGGTAAGAAGTTTATCGCCGCTGGTCAAACTACCGTATACACCATTGTGGTGACTAACTCCCAACCAGTGAACGGTGGACAATGGGATAATATTGCTGGTATCGACGTCATTGACACCGCCCCTGCTGGCGTCACCTTTACTAGTTGGACTTGCAGTGCGACTGCTGGTTCTGGCTGTGCTGTAGCTGCGGGCACTGGTGATGTGAATACCAGTGTGACTTTATTAAAATCTGGTCAGGCTACTATTTTAATTAACGCTAAATTGGCTGATAACATTGCCAAAGGTACAAAAATTAAGAATATAGCTTCCGTGGATTTACCTAGCACGGTAACTGATCCTGACCAATCATCAAACACAGCTACCGACGAAAATACTGTGGGTGGTAATCCTAATGTGCTGTTGGTGAAGCGAATTACAGCCTTGAATGGCGGGACGAAGACTAACGGGGGTGATAATTTGGCGGGATACATGAATGAGGCGAGTAATCCCTACGATGATAATACCATTGAACCTGCCCTAGCTCCCCAATTACCTCAGTATCCCACCGCAGATACTGACAAGTGGCCGAATCCGAGTACTTTCCTCATCGGTGGCGTTAATGGTGGGAATGTGAAACCGGGAGACGAACTTGAATATACGATTTATTTCCTCTCGACTGGAGATAACGAAGCGAATCAAGTGTTATTTTGCGATCGCATTCCCAATAATACTACCTTTATTCCCACCGCTAAAGCCGGCGATCCGCAAGCCGCACCAGGTGGTCTACCCAGTGCAGACAGAGGTATTATCGTCAGACTCAACGGACAAAACCAAACTCTCACCAACGCCCAAGATGGCGATATCGGTCGCTATTTTCCCCCTAGTGAAGACCCTGTTGCATTTTATGCGAGTCAAAACCCTTCGCGACAAATTAAATGCGGTGGCGCAAATACCAACGGTGCGGTAGTTGTGGATTTAGGGACATTACCCAGCGCCACCGGTTCCGGTACACCCACTGGTTCCTATGGCTTTGTTCGCTTCCGGGGTAGGGTGAAATAGATCTGGAAGTGTGGGAGGTGTGGGAGGTGTGGGGGGTGTGGGGAGTGTGGGAGATGGGGTGATGGGGTGATGGGGAGATGGGGTGATGGGGTGATGGGGAAGTGGGGGAAGCTTTGGATTTTGAGGAGGATGTTTTGAGTTATGAAATCCAAGTTTCAGGTTCAAAGGCTGACGCTTCAGGTTCAAAGGCTCAAGTTTCAGGTTCAAAGGCTCAAGCTTCAGGCTCAAAGGCTCAAGCTTCAGGCTCAAAGGCTCAAGCTTCAGGTTCAAAGGCTGACGCTTCAGGTTCAAAGGCTCAAGTTTCAGGTTCAAAGGCTGACGCTTCAGGTTCAAAGGCTGACGCTTCAGGTTCAAAAGCTCAAGTTTCAGGTTCAAAGGCTCAAACTTTATCCCCATCACCCCACCTCCCACACTCCCCACACCTCCCACACCTCCCACACCTCCCACACCTCCCACACCTCCCACACTCCCCATCACCCCACCACCCCATCACCCCATCACCCCACGCTAACCACCGCTAACTGGGGGGATTAAGACTACCTCATCCCCATTTTGAAGAATGGTATCTGGTTCGACAAATATCAGATTAATTCCGAAGCGGGTGAGGTGGCGCCACTGTTTCAGTTCTGGGTGTTCTGCAATCAGGCGATCGCACACGGCACTAACGGGTGTATCTTGGGGAAAATTCCATACCAATTCTGCAGCTCCACACGCTTCTTGATAAGCGGCGAATAATTTGACGGTGACGGTGATTGCAGAATTGGACATAAATTTTCTCGCCCTGAGATGAATACTGACAGAATCAAAAAATTTGTTCTAAACGCTCAAAGTCTAGTTGCACTTCACTGTGGAGAGTTCGATTGTGGGGGTCAGTTTTTAAAGCTTTTTTGAGATATATTCTGGCTTTGAGCAGTTGATTTTGATTAATTAGCGCCCGTCCCCAAATTTGATAAGCGATCGCTTGCCATTGTCGCACTTCTGGATCGTCGGGTAAACGAGCGGCTAAAGCTTCCACCAGAGCGATCGCTTGGGGAAATCTTTTTTCTTGCAAAAATCGCTGCAACTGTTCATATGTCTTCCATTTCAGCCGTCGCTCTATTTCTGCTAAATGGGGCGGCTTGGGGGTGGTGACTGTCGTTTTTGGTGCTGTCTGTGGCGGTGTTTGGGGCTGGTCATACCAAGCAGTTGCTGACTGCGTGGTGTGCAACACTGTTTCCTCTGGCGGTACTACCGCCAGCAGGAGCTTGTAAGCTTCTGTTAAAGCAATAAACTTATCTTTAGCTTTTTTGTCATCCTGATTGATATCGGGGTGGTATTGCTGCGCCAAGCGTCGATATGACGTCTTGATATCAGCAAAGGAGGCGCCCGATCTTAAACCCAATAAACGATAGCAATCGCCAAGATCCATTTTGAGTTATCAGCTATCAAATATGCATCTTTCAACTATCAGCACAAAGCTGGAGTTTTTCATGATAAAGAGTAATTTTCTAATTTAAAGTTCAGATTTAACGGAATGGCAAGGGGGCGTGGGACTAGGAAGTGTGGGAGGTGGGGTGATGGGGTGATGGGGTGATGGGGTGGTGTGGGGAGTGTGGGGGATTGGAGCTTGAGCCTTTGAGCCTGACGCTTGAGCCTTTGAGCCTGAAGCTTGAGCCTTTGAGCCTGACACTTGAGCCTTTGAGCCTGACACTTGAGCCTTTGAGCCTGACACTTGAGCCTTTGAGCCTGAAGCTTGAGCCTTTGAGCCTGAAGCTTGAGCCTTTGAGCCTGAAGCTTAAATTTCAGAACCCAAAGCTTCCCCTACCTCCCCACCTCCCCACCTCTCCATCTCCCCATCTCCCTACCCCCTAATCTTACGGTCTTTCCTCAATCACGCGGTCAATCAAGCCGTATTCTTTGGCTTCCGCCGCAGACATGAAGAAGTCACGATCCATGTCTTTTTCAATTTTGGCTATGGTTTGACCTGTTTTATCAGCGTAAATGCCGTTGAGTTGTTGACGAATCCGGAGAATCTCTCTGGCTTCAATTTCGATATCGGTGGCTTGACCACGAGTTCCACCGGAGGGTTGGTGAATCATAATCCGGGAGTGAGGTAAGGCGAGCCGTTTACCTTTGGTACCTGCAGCTAGCAAAAATGACCCCATCGAGGCGGCTAAACCCACGCAAATTGTGACTACATCTGATTTGATGTGTTGCATGGTGTCGAAAATTGCCAAGCCGGATGTCACCATCCCACCAGGAGAGTTGATATATAAATAGATGTCTTTGCCGGGATCTTCAGAATCCAGATACAGCATAACGGCGATAATCTGGTTAGCGATTTCGTCGTCAATGTCTCGTCCCAAGAAAATAATTCTTTCTCGATAAAGGCGATCGTAGATGCTGATCCAGTCTGTGAATTGCCCTCCCGGCATCCGGTAAGGAACTTTGGGAATACCTATAGGCATTTTCGCTACTCCATTTGTAATGAGTTATTAGTTGGCGTTGCTGAATGATAGGTTGATTTTTATCTCGCGCATACCGGCGAAGCCGTTCCCGCAGGGTAGACGCAAAGACGCAAAGAATAGACTTTCATTCTTGGTGAAAAACCCCAATTCATCCTGCAATTATGCAACGCCTGAGTTATTAGTCATTTGTTGTTTGTCATTTGTTGAGTGGAAAGGACAAACGACACAGCACAAATGAACAATTAAAGGATACTGGCAGGTAGTGGGGGATTGGCGAGTTCTTCTTTTTCAAAAACTCGGTCAATCACGCCGTAATCTCTGGCTTGATAGGGAGTCATGTAGAACAGACGATCCATATCTTTGGTGATTTTTGCTTCTGGCTGTCCGGTGGTGTAGGACAGGATATCAACCATTGATGCTTTGTTTGCCAGAACTTCCTTCGCCCGAATTTGGATATCCGTTGCTTGACCTTGGGCGTAACTCTTTGGCTGGTGCAGGATAATGTTAGCGTTGGGTAAGCTGGCGCGGCAGCCTTTTGTTCCAGCACTGAGTAACATCGCTGCCATACCCATTGCCGAACCAATGCAGATAGTGTGGATGGGTGGCTTGATGTATTTCATGGTGTCATAGATGGCGAAGGCTTCGGTTTCAAAGCCAATAGGGTCGCCGCTGTAGCCAGAAGTGCCGGTGGAATTGATATAAATCTTAATCGGTTTTTCGGGGTCGTCGGACTGGAGATAAAGTAGTTGGGCGACGATCAATTCTGTGACAGCAGGCACCAGTGGCATTCCAAGGTAGACTATTCGCTCCTTCAATAATAAGGAAGGTAAATCTGGCGGTGGTGTCCGGTAGGAGTTGTCGCCGTAGTAGGGGGCTTGAACAGCCTTGATGGGGGAAATGTCCATAGCAACTGATCGCCTGAAATTATTGCCGTTAACTGTAATACATCCTAGCGCGATGCTAGCTGTCGTCAAAGTGTGGATTTCTCCCTAGTGCGAATGATAACTGGGTATTTGTGATTCACTACCCCATCTGCTAATTTTCCGTAGCGCTGTTGTGGCGCTTTGTTGTTATTTATAAATGTATATATCCTGAAGTAGGAAGCCTGGGTTATGAAGGTTAGCTTGCAGCCGTCTTTGAATGATGCTAATTTGGATGCCAATCAATTGAATTCTCAGCGTCAGTTGTCTATGGCGATTTCGGCAGTTGCTGAGACTTTAGACCGTCAAGTGCCTCTCAATCTTTGTTTGATTCTTGATCACAGTGGTTCAATGAATGGGCGCCCGTTGGAGACGGTAAAGGAGGCTGCAACTCGTCTGGTTGATCGTCTCAATCCAGGCGATCGCTTGAGTGTGGTAGTGTTCGATCACCGTGCTAAGGTTTTAGTCCCTAATCAAGTAATTGAAGATCCAGAACATATCAAAAAGCAAATTAATCGTCTCTCTGCTGATGGGGGAACGGCGATTGATGAGGGGTTACGCTTGGGAATTGAGGAGTTGGCTAAGGGCAAAAAGGAAACTGTTTCTCAAGCTTTTTTGTTGACTGATGGCGAAAATGAACACGGAAACAACGATCGCTGTCTGAAGTTTGCCCAGTTGGCTGCTGGTTATAATTTGACTTTGAATACTTTGGGTTTTGGTGACAACTGGAATCAAGATGTTTTAGAAAAAATTGCTGATGCGGCTGCGGGGACTTTATCTTATATTCAACGTCCTGATCAAGCTGTAAATGAGTTTGGGCGCTTGTTCACTCGTGTGCAAACGGTGGGTTTAACTAATGCTTATTTGTTATTTTCTCTTCAGCCCCAAGTGCGGTTGGCGGAACTCAAACCAGTGGCGCAAGTGGCTCCAGATACGATTGAATTACCTGTGCAACAAGAAGCAGATGGACGCTTTGCGGTGCGTTTGGGAGATTTGATGAAGGATGCGGAACGGGTAATTTTGGCTAATATTTATCTGGGACAGTTTCAGGAAGGTAGACAGGCGATCGCAAATGTGCAAATCCGTTATGATGATCCAGCCGCTAATCAGACTGGGTTGTTATCAACTAATCAACCTGTCTATGTTAATGTCACCCAGGCTTACCAACCTGCAACTAATCTCCAAGTCCAACAGTCTATCTTGGCTTTGGCTAAGTATCGCCAAACTCAATTAGCAGAGGCAAAATTACAGCAGGGCGATCGCGCTGGAGCAGCGACAATGTTGCAAACTGCAGCGAAAACTGCTTTGCAAATGGGTGATGCTGGCGCAGCGACGGTGTTACAAACTTCTGCTACTCGGCTACAAGCAGGCGAAGAGTTATCGGAAAGCGATCGCAAGAAAACTAGAATTGTCTCCAAAACAGTTTTGCAAGATACCCCCCGCCAATGAAAGTTAAATTACTGTCGGCGTTAAATGATACTAATATTGATGCAGCGCAATTGAATTCTCAGCGTCAATTGGGGATTTCTATTTCGGCGATCGCTGGTGAGCTTGACCAAAGTTTACCGTTAAATTTATGCTTGATTCTCGACCAGAGTGGTTCCATGCACGGACAACCAATTCAGACGGTCATTCAAGCTGTTGAGCGGTTATTGGCTCAACTCAAGCCAGGCGATCGTCTTTCGGTAATTGCTTTTGCTGGTTCTGCAACTGTAATTATCCCTAACCAAGTTGTCTATGATATTACCAGTATTAAATCGCAAATTCAGCAGCAATTGTCCGCTGGCGGTGGTACTGTGATTGCCGAAGGTTTGGCGCTGGGAATCACTGAACTAATGAAGGGGACAAAAGGCACTGTTTCCCAAGCATTTTTACTGACTGATGGACATGGCGAAACTGGCTTGCGAATTTGGAAATGGGATATCACTCCCGATGATAATAAACGCTGTTTAGAACTAGCTTACAGAGCAACTAGGTTTAATCTGACAATTAATACTCTCGGATTTGGTAGCAGTTGGAACCAAGATTTACTAGAAAAAATTGCTGATGTGGGTGGTGGAACTTTAGCTTATATTGAGCATCCAGAACAAGCGGTAGCAGAATTTAGTCGTTTATTTAAGCGCATTCAATCTGTGGGACTCACCAATGCTTATTTGCTCCTGTCCCTAGTACCGCAAGTAAGGCTCGCGGAACTCAAACCCATTGCCCAAGTGTCCCCTGATACCATTGAGTTACCCCTACAACCAGAAGCGGATGGACGCTTTGCGGTGCGCTTGGGAGACTTGATGAAAGATGAACAACGGGTAGTGTTAGCTAATATTTATTTGGGAAAGTTACCTTTAGGGGAACAACAAATTGGGCATTTGCAAATCCGTTATGATGACCCAGCTGTAGATAAGCAAAATCTACTTTCTCCCATTGTGCCAGTATATGCCAATGTGGTACAGCCCTATCAACCAGCTCTTGATTCCCAAGTGCAGCAGTCAATTTTAGCATTAGCTAAATATCGCCAAACTCAGCTAGCAGAGACGAAATTACAGCAGGGCGATCGCGTCGGCGCAGCTACTATGCTACAAACAGCCGCTAAAACCGCTCTGCAAATCGGAGACACCAGCGCAGCTACCGTGTTGCAATCTTCCGCTACCCGTCTCCAAGCCGGTGAGGAACTTTCAGAAGCAGACCGCAAGAAAACGAGAATTGTTTCTAAGACGGTTTTACAAGAATAATCTGTGGGGTGGTGGGGAGATGGGGTGATGGGGTGATGGGGTGATGGGGTGATGGGGGAAAATAAAGAATATATGCTTAGGCTTCCTATCTTCTCCTTCCTCCCACACCTCCCACACCTCCCACACTTCCTAGCCTCTAGTCTCTAGTCCCTTTAAAAAAAAATTACTCGTTGGCGATTTCTTTGATAGCTTGCAGCAGGCGGTTAATTTCTTCTACTGTGTTGTAGTGTACTAGCCCAATCCGCACTAAACCGCCCTTGGCTTCTACTCCTAATTTCTCAGTCAGAGCGATCGCATAAAAATGACCATGCCAAGCAAATATACCGCGATCGCTTAATTTTTGGGCGATACTGGCTGGGGTTTGTTCCCCTAGGCGAAATGCTACTGTTGGTGTCCGCCATGCAAAGTGTTCGGGGTCAATCATGCCATATATTTTTAAACCGGGAATTTCTAACAATCCCGCAATCAGTTTTTCGCTGAGTTCTTGTTCATATACTTGAATCGCAGACATTGCTGCTAATAAAGCCGCTCGGCGATGAGGATAAGCGGTGGAGGTTAAGTGTGTGGGTGTTTCTGGCGATGCGGGGATGCGGGGACAGCGGAAGGTTTCCCATTGTTCTGTGTGAGTTTCTAAAAACGCTGTCAGGACTTCGCTACTCACTGCAGGTGCGACACGACAACCAAGTTTTGCTAAGTAGTTTATTGCGGCTACTAAACCAGCTAAACCTTCATGGTTCAAGGTTCCAGTTTCCCAACGAGCGGGTACATCGTCTGGGGCTGGTTGCACTTTGTAAGGTTGTAACCGTGTCAAATGCTGGCGTTTACCATACAAAATGCCGACATGGGGGCCGAAGAATTTGTAAGCTGAACAGGCGAGGAAATCACAGTCGAGCGATCGCACATCAATAGGCCTGTGGGGGGTGTAATGGACGGCATCAACAAATACTAATGCACCCACGCTATGAGCCAAGCGCACCACCTCTGCCAGATCATTGATTGTCCCCACCGCATTCGATGCATACCCCACAGCAACTAACCGTGTCCGCTGATTAATTTGTTGTTTGAGTTGTTCTAAATTTAGGGTACAATTTTCGATATTTATATTTATAGTGCGAATTACTGTGCCTTTTTCTGCCAATGCACACCAAGGGGAAACATTGGCGTAATGGTCAAGCTCTGTAACAATAATTTCATCCCCTGGTTGCAGTTCCCGACCAATAGCTCGACTCAACATGAAGGTGAGGGTGGTCATGTTCGCACCAAACACTACTTCATCGCGATCGCAACCCAAGAAATCTGCACTCGCAGCACGAGCGGCGTTAATCACTGCATCTGTCCGCACGCTAGTAGCAAAAGCGCCGTGAGCATTGGCGTTTGATCTGACCAAATAATCACTCATCGCATCGAGTACAGAACCTGGAACTTGAGTACCACCAGGGCCATCACAAAAAATATCAGGTTGCGTCAGCGCCGGAAACTGAGCGCGTATCCATTTCAAATCAAAAGGTTGCATAATTATTTCTCAGACTACGCATTGACAAAAAGTATCATCCATGTCGGATTTTTTATCAATAGACCTGCCTTAAAAATAGGGAACGGGGAACAGGGAACAGGGAACAGGGAACAGGGAAAGAAATATTTTTATACCCTCCTTGTGAGTTTTACTCATGGAGTCTCTTGCATAAATCTTTTTTTATTTCACGCAAAAGCGATCGCACTAAAGTCTATTTGTAGGTCATTGAAAGAAGCCTAATCTTTGCTTGACTTCTTTCCAAGTTGAACCGGTCGTTGGATCTTGGTGATAACGTTCAAGTCGGCGATCGAGTTCCTGTTTGTGAGCATCAAACAGAGGTAGTTCGTCTTGCTGCTCACCGATGCTGTCCCAGAGGTCTTCAGCAAGTTGGATGCGTTCAGCAATGCTGAGTTGAGAGATTTCAACTTTGAGGAGAGGATGAGTACTCATAGCAGCAATTTATTGAGGTCGGTGCTTTGATTTTAAGCTGAAGTTCAGCGATCGCCCCTGACTAATCTACTCTGGTGTCAAGAAATTCAGAAGAGCGATCGCCACAAATATCATCAGATACCCGACTTTTTTAAAAAGTTGGATATCTGGACATTGCGTAACTAGCTAATCAACACTGTTTACACCTTTTGAGTAGCTTTTTGAGCTGCAGCTTTCTTTTTCAGCGCCATACCCACACCTGCAGCCACCAGAGTACCACCCACCGTCAAGGGTTCGGGGACGGGAGTAGAGGTAGCAGATATAGCGCCGATAAAGTTATTGGCATTACCAGCGGCGTTAAAAGTGAACTCTCCACTGGAAAAAGTGTTGTTCGTCGTCAGATTCCCGATTCCCACGAAACCTGTAGGGAATGCTAACTGCAGCTGAGTGTCGGAATCAGAAAATATCAAAAAATCCGAGTTCGAGCCGGATGGTTTTCCATTAATACCCGCAATATTCCCTGCAAGGGAACTACTATATGTTTTGAGAATGGTATTACTTGCATTCCGTAAATTAATCAACCAACTCGACAGACTAGCCTGACTCCCTGCGGAAACAGCTCCCCCTGAGTAGGAGTAAGTACCGTCAAAGGAACCGTTTTGTAACTGTACAGGCAATGCTGTTGAATTATTAACAGCTGTAGACGCAAATCTACCAGAAAGACTGAAATCTGCGGCCTTTGCGGAGGCATTTCCCACAGATGCAAGCAGGGCAAAACTAGCAGCAGCGGCTGCTAAAGAGCGGAGTAATTTCATATTGCTAGTGTTCTAGTATTGTGGGACAACAAGTAATAGTTAAAATTGCATGAATTTGGTAGCCTACTGCAAACATTTGTAGGGAATATCAGCTTTTTAGGTATAACTTTGTTGACGAATATACCTAAGAGTTACATCCTGCACCTTGTCACAGAGCGACTTGTTCAGTGTGATTGTTAGGTGTTTTGCCGTCCCAATCAGCACCTCACACCTTGCCCACTCTCAAGCTATGACGCTTACACAGTCAATGAGTGAGGAACATTAGATTTGAGATTAAGCAGGTTTAACCGCGCTTTTATTACAGCATTATTACATAAACGTTTATTAAAAAAAACACATACACTCGTCTTTATAGAAAAATTACAATTATGCTGTATGGTTAATAATTGAGGAATCCAATTTGATTTTTGAACAAATCTAAGTATCTGTAGTTAGGGCAATGCGTTCGCCAAAACCCTCGTAGGGGCGAACGGTTGTTCGCCCTCGGTCTTCACATGACAACGGTTGTTCGCCCTCGGTCTTCACATGACAACGTTTGAATTTTGAGCAAATGCCAAATGCGACAAATCGGTGCTAGATCCGGCTACGCACAAACTTATCCAATCTGTCAATCCCCTTTTGAATTGTGGTCAAATCTGTGGCGTAGGAAAGACGGATATTGTCATCAGCACCAAAGGCGACTCCGGGAATAACAGCGACTTGATGTGCTTCTAATAAGGCGTCGCAAAATTCTAGAGATTTCAAGCCGGTTTGGCTGATGTCAGGGAACAGATAAAAAGCGCCGTCTGGTTTGGCGGTTTTCAATCCGGGGATGGCGTTGAGTCCGTCTAACATAACTTGGCGTCGTTGGGCGAAGGCTTGACGCATTTGTTCCACGCAGTCTTGAGGACTTTCTAATGCAGCGATCGCTCCATATTGAGCAAAGGTACAAACATTAGATGTACTATGTCCTTGAATGGTACTGGCGGCTTTAATAATTTCCACTGGCCCAGCTAAATAGCCCAGTCGCCAACCTGTCATGGAATAACCTTTAGCAAACCCGTTGCTAATTAAGGTGCGGTCAAAAATTTCTTTCCCTAGGGAACCGATACTGACGTGTTCTGCTCCGTCGTAGAGAATCTTTTCGTAAATCTCATCAGAGACGACGAAGATATCTGCATCAACTACAACCTCAGCCAATGCGGCGATTTCCTCTGGTGTGTATACCATTCCAGTAGGATTGGATGGGGAGTTGAGGACGAATAATTTTGTTTTGGGGGTAATTGCTTGACGCAGTTGTTCGGGAGTAATTTTATATCCTGTGGAAGCGTCCGTACGCACAATTACTGAGACTCCACCTACCAGAGTTACCATTTCCGGATAACTGAGCCAATAGGGAGAGGGGATAATTACTTCATCACCGGGATCGATCAGGGCGACTATGAGGTTGTAGAGAGAATGCTTTCCACCATTGGTGACAATAACATTCTCTGGTTTATAGTCTAGACCATTATCAGTCTTGAGCTTACGGGCGATCGCTTCCCTTAATTTTGGTTCCCCTGCGGCTGGGCCATATTTGGTTTTCCCTTCATCTAAAGCCTTGAGAGCGGCTGCTTTGATGTGGGCTGGGGTGTCAAAATCCGGTTCTCCAGCACTAAAACTACAAACATCTATACCCTCTGTTTTCATCGCCTTAGCCTTGGCTGCGATCGCTAAGGTGATGGAGGGTGTTACCTGACTTACTCTTGCTGCCAGTTTCATTTTTG
The DNA here is from genome assembly GCF_000332295.1 of Fortiea contorta PCC 7126. GTDB lineage: Bacteria > Cyanobacteriota > Cyanobacteriia > Cyanobacteriales > Nostocaceae > Fortiea > Fortiea contorta. The sequence goes on from NZ_KB235930.1 coordinate 3,691,762, forward strand.
CTTTAGCAAATCTCTAACCTATTTAAGAATATCCCACAATCTTGATAGAGATTTGTCTTTTGAGAATTCTTTTATGGCATTTTTGAACGCAGTTGTGAAGTGGTTTATTTAATAGGCGAACATTTGCACTGCATAAATGCGACCATCTGTTCTAGTTACAATCCCGTAACCAAATTTGGTGTATTCGGCGGTGAGGAGGTTTTGACGATGACCATTGCTATACATCCAACCGCGTTGGAACTTTTCAGCTTCACCGTAAGTTAACCCTAAACCGCTGACGGTGCTTTTAACAATGTTTTCACCGATACCAAGACGGGGATTTCCACCAGATGCAAGATAGCGATCGCGGGGATTTTTGCCTTCAGGAGTGAGATGATCAAAATACTGGCGCTCAAGCATATCTTGCGCGTGGCGCTGGGCAGCTTGAGAAAGAATGGTATCCTCATTGAGAGACGTTAAATTGTTGATTGTGCGATCGCGGTTGACAAGTTCTAGGGCAAATTGCCTTAATTCAGATAAAGAGCGTGATTGTTCAGCCGTCCAAATTGTCGCTTTTGGTTTGCCTATTTTCCAGTCTTTCCCACCTTCACCGTTATAAAGACCAAAATTCAAAATTTTATCTGGTGAAAGTTCGCTCCAAAAATAGTTAATATCTAATGGATGACCTCTTAATGCTTGATTAATAAACTGGCTGCTTGGTTTAGCCAGCAAAAGCAGCATTAATAGCAGTACATATCTCCACCAAACGGTAGTTTGATTCTTGGTCTTCATTTTATTACTCTGGGATTAGTAATGCACTGGATGTAAAATGACTACTACACTGGTGGATTGCTAAATTTCGTGAAATAATTAGTTATATTTTCCTACAACTGACATACAAAAAAGGTGAGCAACGCCCACCGCAGTTTGTCGAAATCTAGCGTCAAAAGATTTTTAGCGCATGTTTTGCCTAGTTTCAGATCTAAAGTCTCTAGGAACTGCTTCGCCCGGTCTTACTCCACTATCAAGATAATCGTCATGTGTTGCTGGCGTTGTTCTGATAATTCTTTCGTGTCTTCTATCTCTTGTAGAATAGTAAGGTTTTGCGTGCTCACTGATTGCTATATGACGTTCTTTTGTGGAGTAATAAGGCTGGTTGATTTCTGTTCTATGGTCTTTATTTGTATAATAACCATCTGCCTGGGCTGCAGTTGTGGGTAAAGTAATTAGCCAGACTAAACTAGCTAAAATGACGATAGTGATTTTGTGATGCAATTGATGGAATATTTTCTGAATTTTTAACATTGATAAAATGCCCCATTCTTTAACCTACAGATATCTGAATGCTAAAAAATTATCATGGGGCTAACGTCTTCCTCTAGGCTGGTTAACTATAAATAGTTGCACACAAATAAATATCACTTGTGGGAGTCGAGAAGAGGAGAGCCAGTGCGGTGGACTGGTTTACACTTCACTTTCAATTAAAAAAGGGGAGTGTATTTGTGGCGATCGCTACGCAGACACTCCCCCGTTGTCAGATTGATTCGATCAAGTTAAGCGATCGCTATATCTGGAGACAAGTAAACATCCTGGATCGCATGAAATAACTTGACTCCTTCTGCAAATGGACGCTGGAAGGTTTTGCGTCCAGAAATTAGCCCTGTACCACCAGCGCGTTTGTTAATTATGGCGGTGCGGATGGCTTCTGCGAAGTCATTTTTACCAGAGGCGCCTCCAGAGTTAATTAAACCCGCACGTCCGCAGTAGCAGTTGAGGACTTGGTAACGAGTCAAATCGATGGGGTGGTCTGTGGTTAAATCTGTGTAAATTCGTTCGTTGGTTTTACCGTAACTCTCACCCAGAGCTTTGGTTACTGCTGCATAACCGTTGTTATTTTCGGGTAATTTTTGTTTAATAATATCAGCTTCGATGGTGACACCCAGATGATTTGCTTGTCCTGTGAGGTCAGCGGCGAGGTGATAATCTTGGTCTTGTTTAAAATTGCTGTTCCGTAGATAGCACCAGAGGATTGTCACTAAACCTAGCTCGTGGGCGCGTTTAAATGCTTGGCTGATTTCTTGAATTTGTCTGGTAGACTGTTCTGAGCCAAAATAAATTGTCGCACCTATGGCGACTGCACCTAAATTCCAAGCTTGCTCTACATCTGCAAACAATACTTGGTCAAATTGATTAGGCGCGGTGAGTAATTCGTTGTGATTGATTTTGGCGATAAAGGGGATTTTGTGGGCGTATTTACGCGCCACACTACCTAATACGCCCAAGGTTGTAGCGACCGCGTTACACTCAGCAGCGATCGCTAGTTTGATAATATTTTCAGGATCAAAATAAATTGGATTCGGTGCAAATGACGCACCTGCAGAGTGTTCAATTCCTTGGTCTACCGGGAGAATCGAGAGATAACCAGTATTCGCCAATCGACCATGACCATATAGTTGCTGGAGATTGCGTAATACTTGCGGATGGCGATCGCTGTTAATCCAAACGCGATCGATGAAGTCTGGCCCTGGTAAATGTAGCAAATCTTTGGAAACTTTAGCTTTGTAGGTGAGTAGGTCTTCTGCTTCTTTACCTAGCAGTGACTCGATAGAACTACCTTCTAAAAGCGTTGCAGTCATGATGTTTTCCTCAAAATCTGAGTAAATGACCTCGCTTTTAAGATAGCATTTTTACCATTTTTAGACTGAGTTTATGGAAAAAATGACAAGTTTAATCGGTAAACTTTATTCACATCGACAAACTTAACAAAGTACTATTATTACCTGAGACAAACCTGAGAATCTGCTAAGTTTCTTTGAGGGATAAATTCATAAAAATTATGGCTAAGTTTCAATAGGCTCTCAGTCCTGGCTGAGATACTGCGGGTATTGAAAATTCATCAAATACCAGGAAGCTCAAATGAAAGTTACCCCGATACTCGCTAGTCTAGCGATCGCTGGTTTTGTTACCGTTTGGGATGCACCATTAAAAGTAATTAATCCTTCATTAGTTCAAGCTTCAGCCGCAGAAGAACCATCACCCGCACAAAAAATCTCGCTCATTACAAAAAACAAAGGTCAAATTGGTGGTGGTGATCAACTGCGTCGCTTCTTTTATGGAGATTTAGATCCAATTGGTATCCAAGTCGGTGGAGCAGGTCATGTAGTTAACCTTTACAATAAAGCCAATGATGTTACATTCTCTTATTGTTCACACTATGATGTAGTTGTTGCTGTCAAAAAAGGCAAAATAGCTAAGTTTGAACCCAACGAAGTCAAGTAATATCAACTGCATCATCAATCATAAATATACCCGAAAATCAATGTGGAGACGTAGCTTTGCTGCGTCTCTACAAGTTTATGATTCAATCTAAAATTGATAATATTATCCAGACAATTTTCCGGACATAAGAAAATAAAACAGAAGAGAACTTTATAGTCAGTCTGTCGGACAAAACTCATGGAAATGCCCCAGCGCGTATCAATTCGCTATAAAGATAAATCTTACAATATCAGTGAGATACGCTTGAAAACCTTCCGACTTGGGTTGCAATTATGGGACGAACAAACTAAACCTAAAAAAACCGAACTTTACGAATTTATCTCCTCTTGTTTAAAACAAGTAGACCGCCAAGACCGTTTCATTTTCTCTCTACTATTCATGGAATTATCAGACCTCATCCGTGATTCTGCTTTTGATAGGTCAATGAAAGAAGATTTGCTCAAAACAGCTTTTAGGGAATTTGCATGTGCTGTAGCCGATTTTGAGGAATCTGCGAAATAACAAATAACACCATTTTCCGTCTCTATAACTATTACTTTTGTGTATATTGCTTGAGCAATTGTTGTGCTTGCGGGGGAATCTCAGTAATTGAACGGATGGGAAAAGCTTCGGTGGAAGCAAGTTGAGCGTAATCTGGTGTGAGAAAGGGCGCGTATTTATCGGCTTCTGGGGTCATTTGTGCTGCAAATGCTAACGTGATCGCTTTAACATATTTGCGGACGTCAACTGCTTTGTCACCGACTATTTCCCCACCAAAAAAAGGTGTGTTTGCTTGTCCTTGTTGATCCATGGTGGTGCTTGGGTCTTTGACGCTCAGATGAGTGCTTCCCAGGATACCGACTAGCCATTTGGGTGAAGGGAGTTTGGCGAATGCGATGATCTGTTCTGACAAAGCTGGGGTGGTTTTATCTGCAGAACTTGCCAAGATGAGAGTAGGTACTTGCACTTTTGTCAAGCCAGTTTCTCCAAATGTCAGAGAAGTTGTGGGACTCAGAGCGATCGCTCTTTTCACCCTAGCATCCCGCAACTGATAGTTATTTTCTGGTAGTTCTTGGGCGCCACATTGAATAGTTTCCCCAAAACTCAGTGTGGTGACTTGATTTTTGCAGCGTTGTTTGAGGCGTTCTAGTTGTATTTCGGCGCCGGCGATCGCTAAGGCTGTTCCACCACCAAAAGAATAACCCAGTACCATGACGTTATTTGTAGCCAGTTTCCCTTGTAGGGGATGATTGGGTGTTTTTTGAATTTTTTCTAGTTCATCGAGGACAAAGCTGACATCTTGGGGACGATCTAAAACTTCTTGGGGTTTTAGGAGTCTGGTTTTATTTTGAAATCCTGAGTTGATACTGGTGCTATTGCTCCCAGGATGTTCTAAAGTTACTACTGCATAACCGTGGGATGCAAGATGTTCTGTGAGGTAGCGCAGGTCTGTACGCACTGAACCAAAGCCGTGACTGTAAACAATGACAGGTTTTTCAGAATTAACTGCAGTTGACCAATAAATATCTACAGGGATGTTACGGGCGCGTTTTTGGTCATTCAATTCTAAATTCAAGACTTTGACTGCAGCGCTTCCGGGTAAACTGGGGTCAAAGGAAAAAGCAAGTTGGGGTTTTTGTGGGGCGAATAAGGGAGCGATCGCCAGCATAAACTGTTGCGTCACCCAAAAACCTGTATTCAAAGTTCTCGCAACTTTCAATGCTTGCGGTACGTTAATTTCTAAGCGTTTACTCGGATAAGACGCGATAAAATTTAGTACAGAAAGACCCTCTGGTTTGCTAGCACTCAAAACAAAGCCGGCTCTCAAAGCTTTCGCGCCCGCATTATCTTTGCGGACTACAGCTGTAGCTAGGTCATTGAGAATCGTTGTCCCAATCTGAGTATTGAGCAATCGACTAACTGTGACAACATTTATAGGTATTCTCGCTCTTAACATCCCCAGCACGAAATCTCTTTGTGATGCAGATAAATTTTTAGTGTATAAATCCAAACTTTTAGGAAATTTTCCTGTTTCCGCTACAGTTTGTAAATCGCTCACAGGAATAGAATCTGCAAGAGGCCCAAATCGCAGTACAAGTGTCTCAGCAGCTTGTACTGATGTTTGTTTACCAAAAACCTGTGTGAGTACAAGGGCAAAAAATAGCCCTTTGATCACCTTGATACTTCTCCGGCTACCTACCATGAACATCTTCCTTTAGGATGCTTAGGGGAATATAGCCGATATTCGTGTATTTAGCTACCCTGTTCACTAAAAATTAAGGAATAAAAAAAACGTCTTTCCCCAGCCCCTCACCCCTAACCCCTTTTAAAAACTCACAAATTCCCACGGGTAGACTGTTCTCGCTCGATGGCTTCAAATAAAGCTTTAAAATTACCGTTACCAAAACCTTGTGCGCCTTTGCGTTGAATTATTTCTATAAAAAATGTTGGTCTAGTTACTAACGGTTTAGTAAATATTTGTAGCAAATAACCTTGCTCATCCCAATCTAGTAAAATTCTCAACTCTTTTAAGAGATTGATATCCTCATCAATTAAATGAATATATTTTTGTAAATTTTCATAGTAAGTATCTGGTGTTTCCAAAAACTCAATACCGCTGTTACGTAATTCTTTAACTGTTTGGATAATATCATGACTTCTGAGGGCGATATGTTGAACACCTGGGCCATAATGAAAGTCTAAGTATTCTTGAATTTGTGATTTTCGCTTTCCTGGGGCTGGTTCATTAATGGGGAATTTAATTTTTCCAGTTTGGTTTTGCAAAACTTTTGATGTTAGAGATGAGTATTGAGTTGATATGTCATCACTGCTGAATTCTTGCTGCTGTTGGAAATCTAAAATTGTGCGATAAAAATTAGCCCAGATATCTAATTTTCCTAATTCGACACTCAACACAATATGGTCAATTTCCGTCAAATTAGTTGCTATGGATAAAGGCAAATTTGGCAGAGAATGATATTCTGGTGAAAATTCTTGGTGGTGATGGCGTTCTATAAACGAATGATTTAAGTCGCCGCTATAACTAGCGATCGTTGCTTTGACAATACTGCTGTTTTTTCCTTTCAATAGAGTTGGGGACATAATTGCTTTGGCTCCCCGTGTCACAGCGGTATGAAAACAAGTTAAAGCATCATCAACTAATAAAGCAATATCATACACCCCGTCACCATGTAATTTTACATATTCAGCGATCGCCCCATGTGGTGTGAGTGGAGAAGTGAAAATAAAGCGAATATCAGATTGTTGGACAACAAACGAGCTGCGATCGCGCACACCAGTTTCTAAGCCAGCATAGGCAATAAGTCGAAAACCAAAGGTTCTACAATAAAAATGAGCCGCTTGTTTTGCATTTCCGACATAAAATTCTACATAATCAATTTTTTGCAGTTGAATTGAGATGTCATTTTGTAACTGGAATGATTGATTTCCTGTGATTTGCATAGTATTTATTCAATTTGAATTCATAGCTGTCGCCAAGTAGTTTAGAACATAAATCGAATCTAAAACCAAAATACCAAGCGACCCTGTTAAGAGTTTCCTATCCCCTGCTATATATGAATAATTCGTAATTAAAATTTCTTCACTCCATTAAGTAGAAATTAACGACAAGATAAGAGTTGCAAGTTACTTGAGTAAAAATTGCAATTTTTATCCAGCTTAATTAAATTTTGTATCATTTTTTGCCCCATTTGGGAATGATCCTGAGGATAGGTGGCAAAAAATTTGAGCAAGTGTATTGAGTTATACTAATTCCTGAAAATAATAGAACAGATCAACAAGAGCCACCCTTCATCCTTCATCCTTCATCCTTCACCCTTCACCCTTCACCCTTCAGACTTCAGACTTCATCCTTCAGACTTCATCCTTTCTCTTGGTGTGTAAACTTGACCAAAGCTGTGATCGAGCGCAATCTCAATCACTAAATCAACTGCTGTGGGATCTTGGATGAGGGGTTTGATGAATAATTCTGGGTGTAGCGATCGCCAAAAATAGTTGACAAATTCTTTTATTTGTGCATCATTCATCCCGGTTTTTCCCGATGCGATCATTTTTTGCTCTGCTTGTTTGCGCCATTCCAGAGAACAGCGATAATCGTTAGGGTTGAGCACGATTAAGCTATCTAGTTGTGCCCACAGGGGTAGATAATCCTGGAGTTGACGATTCATATCGCGGGCAAATTCGCGGTCTGCATTTGTGATAATTGGTGGGGGTGCGGTGTTGAAAGCTTCCACAGGGATGGGACGCACACCCACAAACCAACCTTCAAACAGGAGAATATCGACATCTGCAAAGGTTTCTGGAGTGGTGCGATCGCCCGCACCTTTATAAGCAGATTTATCAAAGCGGGGGATAGTTACTGGGCTTTGGCTTTGGTGGATTTGCTTGAGTAAATTTAAGCCCAAGTCTACATCGTGGGTTCCCGGAGGGCCACGCCAAATTAAGCGGCGATCGCGCTGCATTAAAACTAGGCGATCGCTATAAGTTTTATATAAATCGTCTAAGGATAAACTGGCGGTAGCGTACCCCAAGTGCTGTAAAATCAAAGTCAGTGCCTGACACATGGTGGTTTTACCTGTGCCTTGTCCACCGAGAATTCCTTGAATCAGCGGTTTTCCTAAGCTTTGACGATTCGCTGCTAATCTCATTGCTAAAGGTAGCCACAGATCCCACAAAACCGATAGCATATTTTGGGTCGGGAGTGAGAGAGTAGTTTGGCAAAATTGGTGGAATTTTGGCAGGAATGACTGGAGTAATTGCGATCGCTTGTAGAGAACTTGATCTACATTCTCTCGTGTAATTGCGAAGGCTTGCGTCCGCAATTGGTCAGCTAAGGCTGCTTCCCGCGCTGACTTGAGCCAAGTTTCTACAGCTACATCAGTTACTAAAAGTTCACTCAACCATGAATTCATCACTCAGACCTTCCTCCATCTCGCCTCAAGAACCTAACTTAAAGGCTTCAATAAACAGACTATAGGTAAAACCTACCTTCAGCAAATTTAGCGCCTCCACCCAGAGCGATCGCTTAGATAAAAAGCCGCGACTATAAAATATCCTACTGCTAATTTCTGTCAATAATACTAAAAATGCGGCGACGACAATATCCAACTCTGCTTTTTGTCCCGCCGTAGTTGACACTGCTGTTCCCAGAAAAAACCCAAATAAGAAACTGATAATCTGTAGCGACAACCGCCGCCAAGGATTAGCAAACCATTGTCCCAAACGCCCAGCCACAGTGTCGAGCAAATTATTTATACGGGTGTTTTGCATATAACTACCTGGATAATGAATTGATTAAAGTCAAATGGGGGCTACTCTGGCTTGTTTTCTACCCACGGTAGTGAATGTAGGCAGAAAATTTAATATTTAGATAAAAATACATTGATTCATGTATAACTTGTACTACAAATATCTCTTTTGTATCTGATCAATTTATCTAAAAGAGATATAAATTAGCCAGCATTGATAAATATGAATTGTAGGCAAATTGTGCATCTAATAGATACATATTTATACCCTGATTACAGTTGCAATTGCCGATATCAAAAAAACTGCTGATCTTTTCTACCGACACTAATAATTACTTTGAGATTAATAGAGAGAGTGTTAATTTGTGGCAATATACTCTCTACTAGATGCAATTTATACTGTATTACGCGTCTTAATTTGAGCACAACCCTAGAGTCACCAAGTTTCTTTTACTGTCCTTGCAAATAATAGGCTAGTATTTGGTCAAGCCTACACAAATTTTTATTCCTAACAGCTTTCAATATGAAGTCGTCGGTGTATCGTCACGCTGCTGTTCTCGCTTGTTCATTGGCAGTATTGGGTTTACTAGTTGGGTGCTTGGAAATGAAAGTTGCTTTTGAAGCGACAAATCCAGATACCACTTCTCCAGCGACAAGCGAAACCTCTTCCTTTGCCAAAAATCAGCCGTCAGCAGTTTCTCAAGAAACAGTCAGTGCGGCCAATGTCTCTAATTCCACCAGTAACCAAACTCACCAAATCAAAGATAGTGAGAGCAAAAACACTGCTTTGGTAACATACAATCAACAATCAGCTAAAAATGCTCAGGCGTGGGGTACTCTACGGATGATTAATCAAACAAATCAGCCCGTAAGATTAGCCCTACTGGCGCGACAGTCAGCGGTGAAAGGATCTACCACTATTCAAAATAGCCATAATATCCCCGCACATTGGGACTTTGCACCTAAAGAAGGTAGCGAGCGCGGGTTGCTGTTATCTCTGCCTAACGGTAATTTAAAGCTAGAAAAGGGAGATATTTTAGTCGCCTTTGCCCAGGACGGTTCACGCCGCTACTGGGGGCCATATGTTGTCGGCGAAACATCTCTACCTCGATGGAATTCGCCAAACAAAGAATGGCAATTGGTGCTTGATCAGTAGATATCTGGCTATTTGCCGTGATTTCTGGAATGATTGAGATGGTGAGGTAGAGGTGTATTGATTTTAGCAAAAATTAAATAGCAGCCTGATATCAGAAAATGAATGTAGAGACATTGCTGTTGCTTCGTCTCTACACTGACTGTTTCCTGGTGTGTGGGAAGTATACAAGACGAAGAACAAAACATCAGCAAGCAACGACTATTGATTATTGACTATTGACTGATAAATAATGAAGATGAAATTCAGTATCCCAGGTGCTGTTGAGCGGTGGTTCGACAATCTAGTGAAACGTCCAGTTTTGGCTGTGATTGTCTCAATTTTCTGGATACTGCTCACTGCTTGGATTGCTTTTGGGTGGCATTTGGGCAATATTGGTTTAATAGATGAAACAGAGCCACTGTTTGCTGAGGCTTCCCGTCAAATGTTGGTGACAGGTGACTGGATTACTCCATATTTTAATGGTGAAACTCGGTTTGATAAACCAGCGCTGATTTATTGGTGTCAAGCGATCGCTTATGCAATTATAGGAGTGAATGAGTGGGCGGCGCGTGTCCCTTCAGTTTTCGCGGCGATCGTTGTTATGGGTCTAGTTGCATACACACTGCACTGGTCTTTGTCAAGAGCAGATCAGTTAGAGCAAGTATCGCGCCCAGCGCGGCGCTACCTCACCGCAGCGACTGCAGCAGCCATGACAGCATTGAATCCAGAAATGATTGCTTGGGGAAGAACTGGTGTGTCTGATATGCTCCTCACCGGTTGCATCGCTTCTGCATTGCTGTGCTTTTTCTTAGGGTACGCCAGCCAAGAACAGACAAATGAGAATAATTCTCTATTGCCAAATAAATGGTATTTAGCTTGTTATGTGCTCATTGCTGCCGGCATCTTAACCAAAGGCCCCATCGGCATCGTCTTACCTGGGTTAATTATCGGCGCATTTGTGCTGTATTTGGGCAAACTCAGGGAAGTTTGGCGAGAAATGCGCGTGCTGTTGGGTTTGTTAATAATTTTAGTTTTATCAGTTCCTTGGTATGCGTTAGTTATTTGGCGCAACGGTTGGGATTATATTAACTCCTTTTTTGGTTATCACAACGTAGAACGATTTACTGAAGTAGTTAATGGGCATTCAGCACCTTGGTATTTTTACTTTATAGTCGTGCTGTTGGGCTTCACCCCATACTCAGTTTACCTGCCAGGAGCGATCGCCGGACTGCAAATTTGGCGTCGCCAGCACTGGTTGAGTCGAGAGCGTTCTCAACAATTAAGTTTATTTGCAGGTTTTTGGTTTCTTGGTGTTTTCGGCTTTTTCACCATCGCTGTCACCAAACTTCCCAGCTACGTTTTACCATTAATGCCAGCTGCAGCAATTTTAGTCGCACTGTTATGGAGCGAGCAATTAAAACCGACAAGAACTCTGGCTCACAAAATCTTTTGGGCGAGTGGTTGGGCGAATGTCGTCTATTTATCAGGGCTAGCAGTAGCACTATTTAATTTATACCGGATATCGGGTAGCGATCCCGCCGCACCCGACATTTTTCTATTAATTCAACAATCAGGTTTACCGGCTTTAGGGGGTTGGATTTGGCTGATATGTGCGATGATTATTGCAGCTTTATTAGTAGTTAGGGGTAAGAATTGGCTATTTGGCGTCAATTTGCTAGGATTTGCGGCATTTTTCATTGTAGTTTTGATGCCTACCTTGTTTTTATTAGACGAACAACGTCAGCTACCATTAAGAGAATTATCTGCGATCGCTGTACAAGCACAACAACCAAACGAAGAATTTATCATGGTGGGCTTTAAAAAACCCAGCGTCGCCTTCTACACCCGCAAACATGTAAACTACTTACAAGCGCCAGAAGCTGCAGTAGACCATATCCAAAATCAAATCAACAAACAAGTCAAACCCCCCTCACTACTCGCCTTAGCTGAACAAAGCATGTTTGTGAAAATGGGTTTACAGCCGGAAGAATACAAATTTTTAGCCAATAAAGGAGCTTATTCCTTAATTAGAGTTCCTTTAAAAAAAACTAAAAAGCCAAAATTAGACATATCATATCAGGCACGGTAATTCCTCTGTTTCCCTACTACTGACGCCGGCGATTCGCCACAAGAGCCTGATTCACCTGAGTCAACAAATCTTCCATGGAAATCGAGCGAGGTAAAATTTGGGCGCAGATAGCGCTAAAAACAGTTTCTATCGACTCCAAGCGATTTTTATTTGACTTGTCAATTTCTCTTGGGGAAATTGTCGCAGTTGAATTTGCACGCTGGTCGAGGATTAAAATTGGTGGGAGATGGAAAGGTGAATCGGCTAGTGCTTTCATCGCTTTGAGTACTTCTTTGTGAATCGCCGATTCTCCTAAACAAATCAGCAATAAATCTACACTTTGGTGGCGAATTTGCTGTAAGACTTCAGCCCAACACCCACTCATTGCGGCTTTAAAACCAGCTGTCTGCAGATACTGAATTAAAGCTTGGAACCACTCAGAACCTCGTTGAGGAGTTTCTCCATCGTCTAGAGAACTTTTTTCTGAACCATAAACTTTTGCTCGCCTACGTTTTGCTTGCGGCAAATCCCGTAGCATAGTTACATCTACCACTAAAATACTGGGTGGACAGCAAACACCAGCAGCAATTTGTAAAACTGATAATAAAGCATCTGTTTGAGCGCAGCTATTGCTATCATCTTTACCCACTGCTTTTAAATAGGGAAAGACCGAAAGTCCGGGGATTTGGGAAGCTGCTAGGGTAGTTGTCACATCGCAAGTCACTAACGGTAGACCTGCTAAACGCGGATGCTGGACGAGTTGATGCAGATAAACTTGTGCTATCTGAGATTCTACATCTAGCAAAATTACATCAAATTGCCAAACCCTCGCCAAGAGTTCTGCTTGGTCTAAATCGTCTACTTCAATTACTCGATGTTCTCGCAGTGAAGGATGGGGATTGATTGATTCCAATTCGGGATTAACTAATCTGAGAATTCGCAGCGGAATTTTTGTCAAGGAGACTTCACCAGAGTCTGTACCCGATGGCGAAATTGTCGGTACAGTACATAAAGTTTCTAGCAGCGGTACCAAGTTTTGATGCTGCACTGGTAAACTCAAGAAACCGTCAGATCGATTAGCAAAGGCTTGATCCTTTTCGGCTCCCGTTGCTGTCACTATCACCGGAATATGGCGAGTTGCTGGATCAGATTTGAGTAAGGTGAGCACATCCCAACCTGACAACAAAGGTAGTAATGGATTTAAGAATACAGCTTTTGGTTGCAGGCGACGAGCTTTTTCTACTGCTTCTGTTCCCGAACGCGCAATCACCACGCGATAACCTAAACCTTTGAGTTGCTCAGTCAAGTCTTCAACATAACGCGCGACCGCTTCGACTACCAACACTAATCTTTGTGAAGAAACAGGGTGATGTGGTGTGGAGGTATTGACATATGGACGATTTACTGGATTGTTCCTAATTTCTGCATTTTTAGTCTCTGCATCTATAGTTTCTTCTTCCTCCGGTTCGCTAAAACCAGTTTTTGGGGGACTAGGCGGTAGGAGCAGCGTGAATTGACTGCCTTTACCTTCACGTGATAAAAAACTGACATCGCCACCGTGGAGGCGCGCTAAGGCTCTGGTTAACACTAGTCCTAAGCCTGTACCTTCAAATTGGCGAGTCAGAGGATTCTCTAATTGTTGGAATTTTTGAAAGATTAAGTGTTGCTGATGTTCAGGAATACCGATACCTGTATCCCAGACAGTGAAAGCAATCCAGCCTTCCCAGCGACTGACGCGCAAGCCAATTTCCCCACAAGTTTCCGTAAATTTGAAAGCGTTAGAAAGTAGATGTACCAACATTTGCCGCAAGCGCAATTCATCCGCGACCATCTGGTCTAAGCTTGGTTCAATGCTCAGACTTAATTTTAATGACGATGGATGACTCGAATGTGGTTGACTAGTTGCTGTGGTTTTGGTAGTTTGAGAGTGCATAGCCTTCGCTTCTGATAAAGCGCGATCGCACACAGCACGAATTTGTAACGGGACTGGCGTCAGTTCCATCTGTCCTGTCTCCATCCTCGTCAAATCCAAAATGTCATTGACCACACTCATCAAATGGCGTCCGCTTTGATGAATCAGCCCTGCGTACCGGGCTTGACGCTCATTTAATTCTCCCAGTTGTTGGTCTACCAATAACCTAGATAACCCTAAAACTGCTGTCAGCGGTGTCTTCAGTTCATGACTGATACAAGCCAAGAACTCGTCTTTGAGGCGATTTAATTGAATTAAATCAGCATTTTTCGCAGCTAGTTCCTTACAAAGTTGCTGTTGTTCAGTCACATCAGTCGCTAACACCAGCCACACTTCACTGCTACATAGTCCTGTTTGGGTAGTATTCAGGGTAATTTTGGGTTCTGGTTGCAAAGCTAGAGGAATTTTAGCAAACTGCCAAATTCTTTCTTCACTATTTTCCATTTCCACAATACATGTGCAGGTACCCACTTGGCTGTCCCAGAAGCAGTGATTAGCCGCAGTAGCTGTGGAAGCTGGCTGTTCATGAGTATGATTCACAGGTAGTGTAACTGATGGTGTTCGCTGTGGTAAACCAGTTTGGTGGATAGCTTCGCCGCTGGAAGAGAAGTGTTGCTCTTGGGGATAAACTTTTAGCGGTGTAACTTGTTCTTCAAGGTTATGTCCTGTTTCCCCACTATGGGGTTGTACCTTAGCCGTTTGACGTGTAGGGTATCGTGCTTGTTTATTTTGTGTAGGCGCTAAAATCGCATCTACTTGCTTTCTAATGCCTTCTGGGTCTTTTAATACTCCCAATTGTTGACCCCAAGCTGGATTTTGGGCTACCACTTCACCACTAGCACTTTGCAGCATTAGAGGCCAAGGTAATCTTTCCAATAACTCTACCAGTGGCTTGTGGATGACTAATTGTTGTAAATTTGGCGAGTGCGTTTGTGAGTATAAAGCCGTAAACTCCTGGTGTGTATTCAAAGATAACCCTTGGTGTATCGAGTGGGGAGGATAAACTGTCCCAACAGCTACCCTCTCTTTTGCCAACAACCTCAACAACCGTAAGCTATCCAGCAGTCCTAAAAATTTACCATCAGCATCAACAAGTGCCCAATCTAAATTAGATTGAGTTGGGCTGGATTGATAGCGCCAGCGTAAACCAAATTGCGCCACACGCTCATTAGCTGGTATGGTTTGTATTGGAGCAATCAAAGCCGCACTAAAAATTGCCAGTGGCTGCTGCAAGTTGAGTAATTGATCACCATCCACTGTTGCCCAAAACTTATGCATAACATGGGCACAATACAGCAATCCTACCGGGCATTGCTGCTGATTTACCACCACCAAGCGATCGCACTGCTGTTGCTCAAAAATCTCCAGCACTGTTGCCAGAGTAGTTGTTTCTAGGCAAAACGGCACGCTTGCTAGAAAATCATAAAGCGGGTACTGTAGCGTTGACATAAGGCTTCGGGGGTCACTCTTGCTGTGGAAGCATCCGGCTTCACCATTGGCATTTGGACTAACGGTAATCACGCCTGAAGCAATATCCTCATACAAAGGCTCATATAATAAGTTCTCGTAACAATCTCAAATCCCATCACCACAATCGGCTATGCCATAAAAAATACTTAGTTAAGTCCACCAATTGTTTCAGCGATGCCTTCCACTTTTGCTGCATTGAACTTGGGGAAATTATCCTTGACAGCATTTACCTATTGTGGCAATTCCTCCTCAATAACAATAACTAAAACAATTATGGCCCTAAAGATTCGCTTTAGAACCTTGAGGAATTATAATGATTTAGAATGCCATAATCCTTCAAGTCCGTTTAAGTATCTTATCAAGGAGTCAAGCAAAAAAATATATATATAGATGGATATGCTTATACAAATCATCAACTAATTCACAGCACCCTCTAAGACTAACGCCACATCAATGATTGACTAGAAAAAGTGCTGAGTAAAAATACCAATCTCTAGCCCCAGCCTTTTTTTCTGCGTTGTTCTTGCTGCAGCGCTACACAGAAAAACCAAAGGAAGAGCCAACGTTATAGTTAGCCAGCCCGGTTTTACAGCTTTCCTTGTAGTAGCCATCTGCGTTAGTTTTGTCTGGGCTAAGAAGTCTGAAGTTCCACTAATCGTATCAGTTTGTTAAGTAATTGATACAAACAGTGAACATCAACAATTAACTCAGCGCAGACTAACGAGCATACTAGGCACTTCCACTAAGTTTAGAAGTTTTTATAAAACTTAATCAGCCCAATAAACTTCATCAGGGCGATGAAGGAGATGTATAAGCAATAAATGTTATTAACAAGAATAAATTTTCCCCTAAATGTTCAAAAAAATTTATATAACCAAGCCAACCTAGACACCAAGCAAAAATTGAGCACATGGCTGTGGAGTTTAATTAATAACACCACAATCAAATTGTACTTTCTACCTCCAATCGCCATCACCACCGCCAAAATCTATCAGATGTTGCAGTGGTTGCCACAAAACCTTAATGAAAACTTCACTCTTCAATATTGTTATGTGTTTGCTGGTCATGAGCCAAGACGCCAGGATTTTTTTCAACAAATGGACAAAGCAGAGCGCGATGCTTTGTTGCGAGAACTGAAATCTAACTACCAAGAAATTCTGATAAATTACTTTACTACCGACAAAAACCTAAAAGTAAAAATTGATAAATTTGTTAATGCGGTGTTTTGTGCTAATATTCCTGTGCCCCAAATTATTGAAATTCACATGGAAGTAATTGAAGAGTTTTCTAAACAACTAAGATTAGAAGGTAGAAGTGATGAGACATTGTTAGATTACCGTTTAACACTAATAGATATTTTGGCTAACTTGTGCGAAACATACAGGTGTTCAATGTATAAGTAGGCATCACCAACTGTATACACCAAAAGATACATGAAAAGGGACTAGAAGCTAGGGTCTAAGAGCTAGTATTCTTGACTTAACACTTACATCTGCAACCTTTTTTATGTAATTTATTAGTGATAAAATTCATCCAACAAGATAAAAATATCTTTTGTTCGCTCCCTCAACCATAGTCTCTAGCTCCTAATCCCTTTTTCTAGCTAGATTGAATGCATAGCCGTTCAAAATTGAATCTTCAAGTCTAGCGTGTATCTCTATGAATAAAACAAAGAAAACCTACGTTCTCAAGCTTTATGTAGCGGGGAATACGCCAAACTCAGTCCGGGCATTAAAAACACTAAAAAACATTTTAGATCAGGAATTTCAAGGTGTTTATGCCTTGAAAGTCATCGACGTTCTCAAAAGCCCACAGCTAGCAGAAGAAGATAAAATCTTAGCGACGCCTACATTATCTAAAATTTTGCCTCCTCCCGTTCGCAAGATTATCGGCGACCTTTCTGACCGAGAAAGAGTATTGATTGGATTAGACTTACTTTATGAAGAATTGAGCGAAGAAGATTGGGCAGAGTAGAATATCTAAGTATAAAAATTTGTTGGACATCTCCAAAGATTAGTCATAAAGAAACTGGGTTTTATTCACGTTTTTGATCAAGCAATGAGTCAAAAAGATCAAACAGACCAAAACAACACACCATTGACTGGGGGTGTAGAAAAAATCCGCACAATGATTGAGGGATTTGACGATATTAGTCATGGTGGTTTACCTGTTGGGAGAACTACCTTAGTCAGCGGTACTTCGGGAACAGGCAAAACCCTATTATCTCTGCAATTTCTCTATAACGGTATCACCTACTTTGATGAACCGGGAGTATTTGTTACTTTTGAAGAGTCGCCCAGTGATATTATTAAAAATGCCTATGTTTTCGGTTGGAATTTACAACACCTCATTGAGGAAGGTAAATTGTTTATTCTTGATGCATCTCCTGATCCTGAGGGTCAAGATATCGTTGGCAATTTCGACCTTTCAGCATTGATTGAACGCTTGCAATATGCGATTCGCAAGTACAAAGCCACACGAGTTTCGGTAGATTCCATCACAGCAGTCTTTCAGCAGTATGAAGCAATGGGGGTAGTGCGGCGGGAAATTTTTCGCTTGGTAGCACGTCTGAAAATCCTCAATGTCACCACCATCATCACGACTGAACGCACGGAAGAATACGGTGCTGTAGCCTCTTTTGGAGTAGAAGAATTTGTCTCCGATAATGTGGTAATCGTCCGCAACGTTTTAGAAGGTGAACGCCGTCGGCGCACCATTGAAATTCTCAAATTGCGTGGCACAACTCACATGAAAGGTGAATATCCTTTTACCATTACTAACGATGGCGTCAACATTTTCCCATTAGGAGCGATGCGCTTGACACAAAGATCCTCGAATGTTCGGGTATCTTCTGGTGTCAAAACCCTAGATGAGATGTGCGGTGGTGGTTTCTTTAAAGATTCTATTATTTTGGCAACAGGCGCCACAGGTACTGGTAAAACTCTGTTAGTCAGCAAATTTATTCAGGATGGCTGCCTCAGCGGTGAACGGGCAATATTATTTGCTTATGAAGAATCACGCGCTCAGTTGTCTCGCAATGCTTCTTCGTGGGGAATTGATTTTGAGGAACTAGAGCGCCAAGGCTTGCTCAAAATCATCTGCACTTACCCTGAGTCTACAGGATTAGAAGACCATTTACAAATTATTAAGTCGGAAATTGCTTTCTTTAAGCCAGCGCGGATTGCAATTGACTCTCTCTCAGCCCTAGCTAGAGGCGTGAGCAATAATGCATTTCGGCAGTTTGTTATCGGTGTGACAGGTTACGCGAAACAAGAAGAAATCACTGGTTTTTTCACCAACACCACAGACCAGTTTATGGGTTCACATTCGATTACTGATTCTCATATTTCCCTGAAGGGGAGACGAAATAAGCTACAATATAGATTCAATAAGCTTCATGGCTCTTAAACCTTGTTGATAATGCTTCCACTTATTACGATTAATTCTCATTAATTGTGTGACTAAATCAATACAGCTATCCTTGAAATGTACCCATGTTTGACCATATAAGCCGATATAAAAACTACTGTGTCTCCGTTGAGAACGACTCCTTTCTTTAATCCGAGCTATATATTTTTGGATTCCTTTGCGTTTAATAAGTTGACCATTAATTGTTGCAGAGGTGTAAGCGATCGCTATCAACAAAACTAGAGAAATAAAACGTTCACCTTGAACATTAGTGTTTTCTAAGTTATAGCCACCTGTTTTGAAATCTCTAAACATTTCTTCAATATCAAATCGCTTTTTGTAAGCAGCAATTGCTGACTCTAGGGTGTCAAAATTTGTTAAAATAAACCATGCTTCTTTGGGTGCTACTCCGTTAATTTTACGTTGCCACTTACCAGCCACATTAAAACTGATAAAACCCTGAGTCTTTGTTACCTTAACTCCCTTGATAAAAAAAGGTACTCCAGGAGTTAATCCTAAACTGCTTAACTCCATAAACATATCTTGTTTAATTTCTACAAATTCATTCTTTTTCAATCGCAAACAAAAATATACATCCTTGCTCTGAAGGTACTTTGCTAGTTTTACCGAGCAAAATTCTCTATCCCCCAACACACAGATTTTATAATCTTTCAATATTGCTATAACTGGCGATAATATTTTCTGCTGTTCCGTGAGATTACTACTACCTAATTTGGGCAGCAAACTAAAATATATTGGTATGGCTCTTTTATCCCAAATCACGCTGACCATTAATAAGTTTATCCGACTCCAATTAGTCCTATCAATTGCTATATAAATAATTTTTTCATTCTGGAAGTAGTTTGCTATTAGTTCTTGAATAATTGGCAACCAAACTTTTTCAATTGTGAGATTTGGTAATGATAAAAATCTTTGTATTCTTTTTCTTCTGCTTTCAAATTTAATTCCCAAAGGTAGCGCATTCGCTAATTTTTCTAAAGTTACTTCTTTGATTGACTGCAACAGATGTATCAAAATTTTTAGCAACAGATATTCTGCTAAACTCAATTGACTTTTTAAGTGCTTTTGGTACAATATAGCTAACATTATCATTAAGTAGGTCTTATTGACAAAACTAGACCTACCTTTTTCTATCACAAAACGCTACCCATCTTATACACCAAGCTTTTTAGGCTGTTTCGTCTCCCCTCCAGCATATTTCCACGATTACCGACACGATTCTCATGTTGCAATACGTAGAAATTCGTGGAGAAATGTCTAGAGCAATTAACGTCTTCAAAATGCGGGGTTCTTGGCATGACAAGGGCATCCGCGAATATAATATCACTGCCGACGGCCCCGATATTAAAGATTCCTTCCGGAATTATGAGCGGATTGTCAGCGGTGCGCCTACCCGCGTTAGTATCGATGAAAAAGCGGAACTTTCTCGCATCGTCAGACGTTTTGAAGACAAACAGAACTCTGATTCCGAAATTTAGTATCGTACTATATCCTTTTCCCAATTTAGTGTCGTGCTATATTTCTTTGGTGAGGAAAAGTTTTCTGCCGCCAGAATTGATTTTTGTGTGAGGAAATGCGGTGAAAGGACAGCAATTATTCCATAGCTTTTTGCCTAGTGTGACAGCAGCGGTATTGACAACGCAGCCTACTTGGGCTGCTAGTGTGAAAGTAAATGGAGTAGAGCTGGTGTCTTCTCCTAGCGTTGTGACCTCTACTCATGGTCAAGCAGTGGTTGCAGATGCGACAAAAGCGCCCTTCGGCGCCGCCAGCAAGATTACTTCTAGCGCACAACCATACCCTGAGTGGATTTTTGATCATCTCCAGCCTACAGTCCGGGAAACGAGGTCAGGTTTGACAACGGGTCAAACACCAAAAGCAGGTAACAGTCAATTTTTCAGTTTGGCTTCTCCCTCTTATCCAATTCAGCAGCCAAACCAAAATTCTGCTGTGAAACCTCCTGCTGTACAAACAACCTTTGCTTTGATTTCTGCACAGCCACAAATCAACCAAAACAATTATTCTCCACCCCAAAACACCTCGACAAGTAAGCATTCCGCCGCCAAGTTGTTGGAAACGGCTAGTTGTACACGAGGAAAAGCTGCTGAATGCTTACAAAAAATTAGCTCAGAAAATTGGTTAGCTCAAAATCCTCCCACTCAACCAGGAAATATTAACCCTGTTGTGCCTACAGCACCAGTGCAAATCCCGCCGACAAATATCAACCCTGTTGTGCCTACAGCACCTGTACAAATCCCGCCGACAAATATCAACCCTGGGTCTACAGCACCTGTACAAATTCCCGATAGCTTGAATCAAAATCCCAACCCGCTATTATATCCTACCAAGTCAGAGGAAGTAGTATCACAAAGCAACCAACCGATTACTTTGGCTCAGGCTTTAGAATTGGCGCGCCGAAACAACCGGGATTTACAAGTGGCAGAATTGCAACTAGAACGTAGCCGGGCGGCTTTGAGAGAATCCCAAGCAGCTTTGTTTCCCACAGTGGGGATTGAGGCTAATGGTAGCCGGGGGCGGTCTTCTTCATCTACATTAAATGAAAAATTGGGAGGCCCACGAGCCCAAGACACAACTTCGTTCTCTGGTCAAGCACAACTGCAATATAATATTTACACTTCTGGTCAACGGCAAGCGAGTATTCGGGCGGCTGAGGAGCAGGTACGCATCAGTGAATTTACTGTAGAGCGCCAGTCTGAGGAAATTCGCTTGAATGTTTCTACTGAATATTACGATTTACAACAAGCGGATGAACAAGTACGGATTAATACATCGGCTGTGCAAAACTCACGAGTTAGTTTGAGAGATGCGGAAGCTTTAGAACGAGCTGGGGTGGGTACTCGCTTCGATGTGTTGAGATCCCAGGTGAATTTAGCAAATGCAAATCAAGATTTGACTAATGCCTTGTCTCAACAGCAAATAGCTCGCCGTCGTTTGGCAACTCGGTTAAGCTTACCACAATTAGCGACAATCACTGCTGCTGATCCGGTGCAATTAGCTGGACTTTGGAATCAGTCATTGGAACAAAGTATCGTCTTGGCTTTTCAAAACCGTCCAGAATTGCAAGAACAGTTAGCACAACGCAACATCAGTGAACAACAGCGGCGTCAAGCTTTGGCGTCACTAGGGCCACAAATCAGTTTAGTGGCTAGCTACGATTTGCTAGACAGGTTTGATGATGGTGTGAACATCAGCGATGGTTATTCTTTGGGAGTTAGGGCTACCCTAAATTTGTTTGATGGGGGCGCCGCGAGAGCTAGAGCCGCGCAACAACGAGCTAATATAGCGATCGCAGAAACCAATTTCGCTAGCCAGCGTGACCAAATCCGCTTTCAGGTAGAGAACGCTTTCTATACTCAAAGGTCTAATTTAGATAATGTTCAAACCTCGAATACAGCTTTGGAACAAGCGAGGGAAGCTCTGCGATTAGCACGTTTGCGTTTTCAAGCAGGCGTTGGGACTCAAATTGATGTGATTAATTCAGAAAATGATTTGACAAGGGCTGAAGGTAATCGCGTCAGAGCCATCCTAGATTATAACCGCGCCTTGGCTCAGTTACAGCGCTCTGTCACATCCAGGGCATTTCGATAGCATTTTTTAGCTTTTTAGTCAAGGTAATTGGTCATGGGCAAAATTTTCATTACCAATTACCAATCACATTAGCCGTACCTTCCGACTAAAGACTCATATTTTATAAAGATTATAAAAATTGCAATAACATAGCTGAATGTTTAAGCGTTCGGCTGGCTAAAAAATATGACCACAGTTACATCCAAAGAAATAGCACAGTTTCGCTCTCAGTTGGCAGATAACCCAGCAGCAATGGAAGTACTAGATTTGATAGAAGACTGTGAAGGCGATTTAGAAGATGCAGCGATGACCCTAGCGATTAGAGTCGGACAACAACCAGAAAGAGCAAATTCAGAGTGGTTAGATGCTTTAGCCAGACAGTGGCGGTCTGTAATTTGTGAGCAAGGATTTCGAGACGATTTGCTCAATGGGTCAGTGCAAGAGATAATGGAATATTTAGTGTCAATGCCAACTTTTCCCAGAGTTTTAGCAACACCAGTTTTAATATACGTCCTCAAGCAAGGCGTGAACAACTTCTGTGAGCCACTGGATTCGCTACAGTGATGAGGGACAGGTTAACACAAATGTGAAAAATCGCCAATTCAGCCTTGCTTCTTGACCTTTGACGAAGAAAAGCAAACGTTTAAAGCCGAGTGGAATTATGGGCGGCTTACTTTTCCCAATTACCCATCACCCATTACCCATTACCCATCACCCATTCCCTATTCCCTATTCCCTATTCCCTGTTCCCTGCTGTAGCCGATTATCAGAAATTAGGTACAAGATTGATTTGAGACTGATACCCTGTTAATTAAGGGAGAAAGTTTATCAGAGGCTGTTTCTTAAATCAATGAATTACCTTGTCGCCGTACTACCAGACCGCATCCAAGCAGAAGCTGCTTATTTAGGATTAGAAAAAGAAGGCATAAAAAGTACTATCCTAGGCAAAGGTTACAAAACTGCCGATGAGTTCGGCTTGATTGACCCAAAAGAGCAAGCCAAAAAGCAGGCAAAGCTGATGGTGTTCTGGCTAGTACCATTCGGCTTTTTCGCTGGTTTTACCTTTAGCTTAATCACTGGCTTAGATACCTTTGCTTGGGCGGGTCAAATTGGTAATCATATCATCGGTGGACTGCTGGGTGCTGTCAGTGGCGCAATGGGCGGTGTATTTGTCGGTGGTGGAATTGGTTTATTTGTTGGTAGTGGCGATGCTTTACCTTATCGCAACCGCTTAGATGCGGGTAAATATTTAGTTGTTGTTGAAGGTTCAGAAACTCTGACTCGTCAAGCAACCAGAATCTTACGTCAGTTTGAGCCAGAAAATATTCAGGGCTATGCTGACACCGGGAATTAGAGAATGAGGAAGAAATAACAAATAACAAACTACAAAAATTGTCAGAATGTTGCCAAGAGAAGAACTTTTAAAGAGTGTTGAAAATCGAGATAGTGTCGCCCGTGTGATTGATCAAGCGGAACAAGCTATAAAGACGTGGGAAGTCGTGGCGACGGATTTTTTGTCTCCGCCGGAATTGGCGGAAATTCAACGGGTGTTCAGTCGGCTGACAGAGGTACAGCTAGTGAATTGGGGCGGGTATCCCCAAGCCGAACGCCAAAGAATAGCGATCGCCCGCGCCGAAATTCCTCTAGATCCATCCCAAGTTGACTTGGTGCTGCTAGAAATTGCGGGAAATTTTCTGTTTGACACCGCTACACACCGCGACTTTTTAGGCGCAATGCTGGGGACAGGAATTGTCCGCGAAAAAACTGGAGATATCGTGGTTTTGGGTGAGAGGGGAGCGCAGGCGATCGTCGCCCCAGATTTGGCAGAATTTCTAGAAATGAATCTCAACCAAGTGCGATCGGTTCCCGTGAAAACTCGGCAAATTGATTTTAGCGAGTTAAAAGTCAGGGAACCGAAGAAAAAAGAATTAACCACTGTGGAAGCTTCATTGCGATTAGATGCGATCGCCTCCGCTGGTTTTGGTATGTCTCGCAGCAAAATGGTTGATTTAATCGACTCTGGAGATGTCCGCGTCAATTGGAAGGAAATTACTCAAGCGAGTTCTCAAGTCAAATCTGGTGATTTAATCGCCATTCGCAGCAAAGGACGCTTAGAAATTGGCGAAATTGCTGTCACTAAAAAAGACCGCTACCGAGTTCAATTAACAAGGTATATGTAGTGGGTAATTGGGAATTGGTAATTGGTAATTGGTAATGGGTAATTGGTAATTGGGTCAACAAAAGCCAAATAACCAATCACAAATAACCAATAACCAATTCAAGCTTTAAACTGTTTTTCCAACATATTTACTAAAGCGTCTCGCGGGACTAATGCAGATAAATTTGTGATCATCTTACTCAAAAAACTGCCGCTGACTACGGTAGAATTTCCCTTTTCTAAAGCAGTGAGAGCATCTTTTACTACTTCTTCTGCAGTTGATATTTTATTAGTTTTGCCTGTGAAAGATTGGGGAAAATCAGCTTCAGTAAAAAAGTCTGTTTCTGTAGGGCCTGGACAAACAACTAAAACACGCACACCATAGCGACGGTTTTCTGCCCAAAGTGATTGACTAAAACTGAGCACAAAAGCTTTACTAGCCGCATAAACAGAAAGATATGGTATTGGTTGAAATCCGGCAATAGAAGCGACATTAATAATGCTACCAGCACGGCGTTGACGCATCGGCGGTAGAAATTTATGAGTTAAATCTACTAATGCCAAGATGTTTAATTGCACTATCTTGACTTGCTTTTCTCCATCCCGTTCAGCAAAGTCACCATAGTCGCCAAAACCAGCATTGTTGATTAACAAATCAATAGTTAATCCCAGAGATTTTGTGGCATCAAATACTGCACTAGCAGCATTAGTTTCTGTTAAATCTTTAACTATAACGTCTACTCGTATATTGTATTTTTCCTGTAATTCTTTGGCTAATTGATTCAGTTTTTCTTCGGAGCGAGCTACAAGAACCAAATTTGTTTGACGTGCAGCTAGTTCTTCGGCGAAAGCTTTACCAATACCACCAGATGCACCAGTAATTAAAGCAGTTGTCATGAACACGTTAGGGGTGAGAGGTGAGAAATTAGATGTTACGGGTTACAGATGAGGAGGTGAAAATATTTCCTAGTCTTTGACCCATAGTTCAATCCCATTATAGTTATTAACAATACTTATCGTTGTTTTATGGTAGTGGCGTACTCAAGCGATATACCAAAAAAGTAACAGTGACACCTAGTAGCTTAAGTAGTTTCTCAACAAAAGTGGGAAAACTAGAATCATAAGTTACAGAGTTAATCTATGTATCGTCTGAATAAACGGGCTTGGGAAATTTTGGCTGCGGAAGTTCAAAGATGTAGTGGTAATGATCAAATCAGTAAAATTGAACAGCAAATAGTCAATAAGCGATTAGAAAAATTGCGTTTAGAAACAGGTTCACCAGCAAAGTTAGAAGAATTGCGCGACGCGGTTGTAGATGTGTATCCGCAATTTAGCGAGAAGGTGCTCAAGCAAGCTACACAAGCTAATCAGCCGCCGGGAGTGTTCACCAAAATCAAATGGATAACTATACTTTTGGGTAGTTCAGCCGGGGTGTTGTGGGTGGTGAATTTGCCTTATCCGATGATTCGCTGGCCTGTGGCTAAAGTTGCGCCCATTTTGCTATTGCCTAGCTACATAAGTATGAATCATCACTATCGTGGAGCAATTAAAGATTTAGAGCAAGCGGATCAGTTGGTAAATAAAGCTACTAGCCCGGCTGATATTGAACTGGGGGGAGAGAAAGTTAAAGCTGCACAACAACATTTGGATAATTTGCCGGTTTGGTTTTTGGGATATTATCCGCAGTCTTACTGTAATTTATTTGGTTGCAGTTGGCAATTTACCTTAGATGAGTTTGAAACTGCTCGGCGTCAAGCGGCGCGAATTGATGCCATAGTTTTTCAAGACAAGAATGCTTTGACACCATTAGCTGAAGCGGAGCAAGCGCTGAAGGTAGCGCAGCAGCATTATGAACAGGCTAATAATACCAAAGAGCGAGAAAAAGCGATCGCTTCTTGGCAAACAGCTTTAGATCAATTAGAGCAAATCCCAGCAGCAACATTAGCAAAAGACACAGCCCAAACTAAACTCAAAGCCTACCAACGCGATTTTGACAATGCACGTAATGGCACATTAATTCTCGCTGCTCAAGAATTTGATGTAGAAGCTGAGAAAATCCAACCAACACAGCCAAAAGCTGCATCTGATTTATGGGAGCAAGCAATTAACCGCCTCAATCAAATCCCTACAGAAAATCCTCGTTATTTGGAAGCGCAAAAATTACTAGCAGCATACCAAGTTAAGCTCAAAACTGCTGTTGAACCAAGAGGCAATACATATATTGAAGCAGCGAAGCAATTCGCCCTAGCAGCCGCCAAATCGTCACAAAACCCTCCCCATTCTCCAGATAAGTGGGAGCAAATCGAAAAATTATGGCACAAGTCAATTGACCAACTGGAAAATATTCGTGCTGACGAACCGAATTATGTAGCAGCGCAAAAGTTACTAGCAGAATATCAAACTAATTTAGGCATCATCGAAACTCGGCGAAAAGCAGAAACCGCAGCCCAAGCGACCCTCAAAGAAGCTCATCAACAAATTCAAAGTTTGATTGCTTCTCCTCCCTCCGAGCCACAACGCCTCAAGGCAGAAATCCAAGGTATTATCAATCTGCTCAGAACTGTGAAAGCGGGGACAACAGCTTATCCAGAAGCACAAAGATTACTGATATCGGCACAAAAAAGATTGCAGTAGTGAATTTTTTAGAAAATCTATGCTATATTTGATAATCGTGTGGTTAAGGACGTATAGCTCAGTTGGTTAGAGCGCTACGTTGACATCGTAGAGGTCACTGGTTCGAATCCAGTTACGTCCATCATTTTTTTGTATAGCGGCTAATTGTTTTTGATATACCGACCAACCGGGAGGTGCGGTGAGTGTGTCAAAATTGCTTACGCCGAAACAGCAAATGCGTACCCCGAAATAGCAAATGCTTACGCCGAAATAGCAAATGCTTACGCCGAAATAGCAAATGCTTACGCCAAAATAGCAATTATGCTCGCCGAAACAGCAAATGCGATCGCTGAAATAGCAAATGCTTACGCCAAAATAGCAAATGCTTACGCCGAAATAGCAAATGCTTACGCCGAAATAGCAAATGCTTACGCCAAAACAGCAAATGCTTACGCCGAAATAGCAATTATGCTCGCCGAAATAGCAAAAGGGTTAGGGTGGGGTAACATCCCTCAACCTACAAATAACTTCCCTAATCTTATCCACCGCACCATCAATATTTTGATAAACTTCTTGATTTGTAAATCTCAAAAACCTCGTACCTTTTGATTCCAAAAATGCTTGGCGATCGCGGTCATATTCTAGAACTTCATCTTGATAGTGACTATCACCATCAATTTCTATGGCAAGTCTCAATTCTGGAGAATAAAAATCAACTACAAATCTGTCAATACTGTATTGTCTGCGAAATTTACAGCTTTCAATTTGTTGATTTCTAAGTTTTGCCCAAACTAATTTTTCAGCTGGGGGCATATTGTTTCTGAGAGTTTGCCGTTTTTGCTTTTCTGAGGTTTGGTTATACAGTTTTGTCATCAGCGTTTTCATATTCCTGGACTGTGCTTATTATTCCCAGGATTACCCCCCTTGGAAAGGGGGGAGACAAAAAAATTAAGTTCTCTCGCCTTGATAAAGGGAAATTAGAAATTCAGTTCCCTCCCCTTTATAAGGGGAGGGTTAGGGTGGGGTAATTCAATAACTTGCGTGTACACCGTCGCCTTTTTAAGGAGGAGCTAAAACTTTTTACCCCCTAATTTTTCGGAAATTGAGGTTAATGCTGTTGAAGCTTCATCATTGATCAAATAGTCTCTTTAATACCATTTCACTGCCGAAAACTAATTTTAATTCCCCATCTTTACTTACACCTATAGAGAAATCAACACAAATAGGCAAGAGTTAGAGCAAGTTATCCTAACTAATATCACATCAATTAACGAAAAGAAATACCTGACATTTTTAGTTTTTCTAACACAGTTATCATCGCTTTGAAACGGGTTTGCACTCCTAGTTTTGAGTAGACATGCTCTAAATGCTTTTTGACAGTGCGATCGCTACAACCAAAAACCTCGGCAATCTCTGCATTCGTCTTACCTTGCATTACCCAAAACATCACTTCTGCTTCCCGCTTGGTTAAGCCTAAGGACTCTATTGCTCCTATTGATAAATAACATAATTTTATTTCTTCTAAAAATAAGATATATTCATCACTTTTTTCATCAATAATCATGCGAATTGTCAGTTTTTCATTCTCTTGGATCACACAGAAAAGCAAGCTATGGGCTGGGTCTTCATACGGGTGTGTTAGGAATCTAATTTGATTGTTTAACCATGTTTGTAAGTTTTCTGGTAAGCAATTGATATCTAAAGAAAAATCGTCAAAATATTTGTTTAATAATCTCCTGGCTGACTGGCTCATAAATTGGAATTGACCAGTATCAGAAACGATAATAATATTTAATAATTCTATTACTCTCTTAATCTGCGCT
Source organism: Fortiea contorta PCC 7126 (assembly GCF_000332295.1). Lineage (GTDB taxonomy): Bacteria > Cyanobacteriota > Cyanobacteriia > Cyanobacteriales > Nostocaceae > Fortiea > Fortiea contorta. The sequence goes on from NZ_KB235930.1 coordinate 3,720,519, forward strand.
AACTCTTGCTCGGCGCGGATAGATGCGATCGCGCTTTGATAAGATTGACGCAGTTTAGCATGTGGAATGTTGAAATCCATACAAACCCCGCATTTGTGAGAGGTGGGCTTTTGTCCGTGCTAATTGCATATACGACCAGAATTTTTGATTATGCATCTACTTTGTCAAAATATTTCTACACAAAGTCTACACATCTAAAATCACGTGCCGATTTAGAAATTCTGCACTTATCTATAGGTGGAAGTTTTATGAATTATGCAGCCAGATGTAAAAATTTTAGACTCGATGAAACTTGCACAAAAAAGTACGTTTTTTGTCGTATTGTCAGCAAAATTTTCCTTTGATAATCTACAAACAAACCACATCAGGTTTGTAACTTACATACAGGAGAATCACAATGGCTACTATTTACGGCACTTCCTACAACGATGATGGCGTGACTCGTCCAAAACTTATTGGTACTGAAGCTGCAGACACCGTATTCGCAGGAGCGGGTAATGATGTTGTTGAAGGTAGAGGTGGCGACGATTTTCTTTACGGCGATTACGGAAACGATATCATTTACGGTGGTGCCGGTAACGATGTGATTATCGGTAGTTGGGGTAACGATTATCTCTACGGCGGTGATGGCGATGATGAAATTGGTTTCAGCAGCTACAACGATGAAATCGGTGATGACTATATCGAAGGTGGGAACGGTAACGACAAGATATGGGCTGGGACAGGTAATGATACTGTATACGGTGGTAACGGTAACGACTATATAGAGGGTGGTACTGGTAATGACTCCCTCTATGGTGACGCCGGTAACGACACTATATACGGTGGTGATGGTTGGGACTCTATATCTGGCGGCGATGGTTACGATACCATATACGGTGGTGAAGGTGATGACTATATCTCCGGCGGTAACGACGGTGACACATTATATGGCAATGAAGGCAACGACTCCATTGGTGGTGGCGCTGGTGCAGACTTTATAATGGGTGGTGCTGGTAATGACTGGCTATTTGGCGGTGATGGTAACGATGCTATTTTCGGTGAAGCTGGTACCGACTACCTATTGGGTGAAGCAGGCGATGACTACCTTAACGGCGGTGATGGCGACGATTACCTTTATGGTCAGACTGGTAACGATGACTTAAATGGTGGTGGTGGTAATGATCAGCTCTATGGTGGTGGTGGTAGCGATCGCCTTAATGGTTATGGCTTCTTGATCAATGATGCCTCTCAATTTGACACACTCTACGGTGGTGATGGATACTCCCCCGACAACACAACCGACTACTTTATCCTCGGCAATTATGCCGGCACTTTTTATAACGAAACTGGCGATGGTTACGCTGTAATCGCCGATTGGGAACCGGCATATGACTATATTGAAGCCTATGGTAATGCTAGCCTCTATGAACTGGTGAAGACCAATAGCGTTGCGGGTATTGGGACTTCCGCTATCGATACGGAAATTTATTACATAGGTGGTGGTGGACGCGATCGCATTGCAATTGTCCAAGACACCACCGATGTATTTGTCTCACGCGATTTCCAATTTGTTTAGATAGAGCCAATTTGTTTAGATAGAGTTCGATATAGCATTGGCTAGAGACTTATTTATAGCTGTAGTCAAATAAACTGAATATAAACAAAATCCACCTCACACAATACAGTGTAGGTGGACTTGTTTGTTATCTTTAGTGGATCCGAGCAGAGTCGAACTGCTGTCCAAATTGGGTATTGACCCCCCGCTCATTCACAGGTTTAGCCTTTCTGACCCTCAAGGCGGGAATCGTTCATTATCCCGAACGTAGGATGCTCTGATTAAGTCTTAGCTAGCAAGCCAATCAGAGAACACTTGCTAGAGCATCCGTTGGGGGTTGGTCTTTAGTCCTTAACGGAGTCAAACTAAAGACGCTCGAACCTGTAAGAGGTGTTTTAGGCTGCTACTAGAGCTTCCCGACGAGCAAATTTAACGATGTTATTCGCATTTACTTTTTGTTTGAGCCTTTGATTTGCGAGAGGAGACTCACTCTCGACCTGAATCACAGAGCAGCGTTCGCCAACCTGTCGAAACCGTGACGGACCCATGCGCTTCACAATCTCTATTATAGTTCGCGGTGGTGGTAATGTGTTACAAGATGACAAAGAAATATTCAACTTTCATTCCGCACCCTTAACTGTCATGAGCCAGACTACAGGCAGAGTTCGCTGGACAATTCAAGACGTGGCGGCGTTACCTGATAACGAATGGATTCGTTATGAAATTATTGATGGAGAATTGTTTGCGGTGCGATCGCCATTAGACTTCTTGCAGAAGTCGGGAACTCTTAACTCTTAACAGGTGAACCAGCGCGGTCTTCTCCCAAGGGGAGACGCCAAGGGCGATAGCGCAGCGTTAGCGAGTCATCGAGCGTCTGGGGGTTTCCCCCATGAGCAACTGGTGTTAGCGTAGCGGTAGCGAGTTTACGAGCGTCACCCGAAGGAGAACAGAGAGTAGAAAAGGTACTTTTGCAAGAGGTTTATTATTTGCAAATAGCAAACGACAAGCGATCGCTCTTCAACAGGGAGATGCAGAAGAGAGTGCGTTAGCGTAGCTTAACGAAGTTATCGCTCCACCCACGCTACAAAATTTGGGGATGGAAGATAAAGTTACGGGGCTGGATGCGGGTGCAGATGACTACTTGGTAAAGCCATTCGGCATGGCAGAATTACTGGCTAGATTGCGGGCATTGCAGAGGCGATCGCCCCAATTTCAGCCCCAAGAATTAACTGTTGGCAACCTGACTCTTGATTACGGTAACAATATGGTTGTTAGTCAAAATATTGCAGGTGATAAACAGGAGATTTCCCTAACTAATAAAGAGTTTCAGCTACTAGAGTATTTTATGAAACACCCAAACCAAATTGTAACTACTGAACAAATTCGCAATCAGCTTTGGGAGGTGAGTGCAGAACCCATTAGTAATGTGGTTGCAGCGCAAATGCGTTTGCTGCGTCGCAAACTAGCTAATAGTGGGTGCGGGAATATGATTGAAACTTTGCATGGTACAGGATATCGTCTCAATCTCACGCCATGAATCAAAATAAACTGTTTAAGCAGACCAGCCTGCGTTTAGCATTGTGGTATGCGCTCGTTATGGCTTTGATTTTAAGCTTGTGCGGATTTGGTATCTACAGAGCGATTTCCCATGCCCATTGGATGACATTAGATCGAGAACTGGAGTCTGTTGCTGGGACACTGCACGACAGTATTGAACTAAAATTACAACAACCCGGTGAATTAGAACCAGTTATACAGCAGCTTTTACCCAATATTTGTGTAATTGATAAAAGCTGCATTCAAGAGCAATTAAGTTCCAAACGCCATATTTTAAGCGCTATCAATCAAGGTAATTATTATGTGCGTTTTTTCGATAATTCTGGACGCTTGATTGCTCTAGCCGGAACTTATCCAGATGGATTAGCCGTAGCCTTTAACAAGGAACTTTGGCAAACTCTCAAAGACAGCAAAGGACACTTCTACCACCAAATTTCTTTTGTTTTGCACACCCAAGAAAATCGTGATTGGGGTTACATTCAAGTAGGGCGAAGTCTGGCAGATTTCAACAGTTATCTTGTGGCTGTGAAACTAACTTTAGGATTGGGATTACCAATGATCATAGTTCTGGTTGGTGTTGCTAGTTGGTGGTTAGCTCTTTTAGCAATGCAGCCAATTTATCGCTCATATAGACAAATTCAACAATTTACAGCCGATGCTGCACACGAATTACGAACACCTTTAGCAGCAACACAAGCGACGGTAGAATCAGCCCTTTTGATACCCCAAATAGATGAAATAGAGGCGCGGGACATTCTGCAAACTCTACAGCGTCAAAATCAGCGACTCACAACGCTGGTTACAGATTTGTTGCTGTTAACTCGTCTAGATCGTCAACCAGCACCAATGCAACGAGACATTTGCTGCTTGGATGATATTGTTAACGACTTAATAGAGGAATTTGCCGCCTTGGCGATCACATCTGATGTAACATTAACATCTTCAGTACGGGTGTCAACTTCTTTAGATGTCATTGGTAATGCAGATCAGCTTTATCGCCTGTTTTCTAACTTAATTATCAATGCAATTCAATACACACCAAAAGGAGGAAAGATAACCGTTTGTCTAGATCGCAGTGACCATTATGCTGTGATTCAGGTTCAAGATACGGGTATTGGTATTCCGCAGCATGATTTGACTAGAATTTTTGACCGCTTCTATCGAGTAAATAGCGATCGCTCCCGTAGCACTGGCGGTTCTGGATTGGGATTAGCGATCGCCCAAGCAATTGTTTTAGCACATCAGGGCAGCATAGATGTGCAAAGTGAATTTGGTATAGGTAGCACTTTTACTATTAAGTTAAGCTGTTCCCTGCCATAGTTTGCAATAGCAACATCACCTTTATTTTTAATTTTTTTCTTCTTCAAAAATAAAAATAGCTAATCGCTAGTTTTCAAATCACCAGCAATTAGCTATTAGTTATAGTTAGCAATTAACTAATTCCTTAAGTTAAAGCTTCTGCTCCACCTACAACCTCTAGCAGTTCTTGAGTAATAGCGGCTTGTCGCGCTTTGTTGTAGGACAATGACAGGGTTTTAATCAACTCACCGGCGTTGTCGCTGGCGTTGTTCATGGCTGTCATCCGCGCTGCTAGTTCGCTAGCGGCTGATTCTTGTAGTGCCCGGAGTAGCTGATTACTCAGATACAACGGTAGCAAGGAATCAAGAATTTGCACGGGGTCTTGCTCGAAAATCATGTCACGAGGTAAAGCACGAGGTGCGGTCGTCACTTTCTCCCGTTCGACTTGAAATTGACCGCCACGGGTTGTCAAGCGGAAAATTTCGTCATCTCCTGCTTCCAATCCTTGCGGATCGAGGGGAAGCAGGGTTTGGACTACAGGACGAGAACTAACTAAAGAGACAAATTTGGTGTATATTAACTCAATCTTGTCTACACTTGCTGACAAAAACAAAGATAGTAGTTGGTCGGCAATTTGGTTAGCTTCTGCTGCGGTAGGAATTTGTTCTAAACCGCTGTAGGTAGCATCAATTGGCTGGTTGCGGCGTTGAAAATACTGGATAGCTTTGCGTCCTACCAGTACAAATTCATAATTGATGCCTTCTGCTTGCAATTCTTTGGCGCGATTTTCTGCACGACGGATGACGTTACTGTTGTAACCGCCGCATAAACCGCGATCGCCTGAAATTACTAACAGCCCCACTGTTTTCACTTCGCGTTTTTTCAGTAGGGGTAAATCTGCATCTTCAAACCGCAACCGGGTTTGTAAACCGTATAGTACTTGAGCCAAGCGGTCAGCAAAGGGGCGGGTAGCGATTACTTGCTCTTGGGCGCGACGCACCCTAGCAGCAGCCACCAGCCGCATGGCTTCTGTGATTTTTTTGGTGTTTTTGACCGACTGAATGCGATCGCGTATTGCTTTGAGATTGGGCATAATTTTATCCTTTGTCCTTAGTCATTTGTCCTTTGTCATTAGTCATTAGTCGTTTCTAAATGACCAATGACTAATAACTAATGACTAAATTACGCAGCTTGGAATACTTTTTTATACTCAGTCAATGCTGTCTTCAAGGCAGCTTCTTCTGATTCACCCAATGCTTTTGAGGTTTGCACTGCTTGTGCATACTGAGTATTTCCTGTCTTTAAATACTCACGTAACCCTCTAGTGAAGGTAGTAACTTTTTCTACAGGGATATCATCTAAGTAACCGTTGATACCAGCGTAGAGAATTGCCACTTGTTCGTATACGGAGAGGGGGTCATTTTGGGGCTGCTTCAAAAGTTCCCGTAACCGTTGACCCCGTGCTAGTTGGTCTTGGGTAGCTTTATCCAAGTCGGAAGCGAATTGAGCGAAGGCTTGGAGATCGTCAAATTGTGCTAGTTCCAATTTGATCTTACCAGCCACTTTTTTCATCGCCTTGGTTTGAGCCGCAGAACCCACACGGGATACGGAGATACCAGGGTTTACAGCGGGACGGATACCAGCGTTGAACAAGTCAGAAGAGAGGAATATCTGACCGTCGGTGATGGAAATGACGTTGGTGGGGATGTATGCAGAAACGTCACCAGCTTGAGTTTCGATGATTGGTAAGGCGGTCATGCTACCTTTACCCAGTTCGTCACTCAATTTAGCGGCTCTTTCTAACAAGCGGGAGTGGATGTAGAATACGTCTCCGGGGTAAGCTTCCCGTCCTGGTGGACGACGCAACAGCAAGGACATTTGGCGATAAGCTTGGGCTTGCTTGGAGAGGTCATCGTAAATTACCAGGGTAGCTTTGCCTTTATACATGAAGTATTCAGCAATTGTGGCGCCTGTGTAAGGAGCGAGGAATTGTAGGGTGGCTGGGTCACTGGCGTTAGCGGCGACGACGACAGTGTAATCGAGAGCGCCTTTTTCTTGCAATGTCTGCACTACGTTAGCCACGGTGGAGGCTTTTTGACCAATGGCGACGTAGACACAAATTACATCTTCTGATTTTTGGTTGATGATGGTGTCAATAGCGATCGCTGTTTTACCAGTTTGACGGTCGCCAATGATCAATTCCCGCTGACCGCGACCGATGGGAATCATCGAGTCGATAGCGGTGATACCCGTTTGCATGGGTTCATGTACGGAACGACGTGCAATAATACCGGGTGCGGGGGATTCAATCAACCGAGATTCTGTGGCTTTAATTTCTCCCTTACCATCTATCGCTCTACCCAGAGCGTCTACGACTCTTCCAATCAAGGCTTCTCCTACACCAATCTGGGCAATTTTACCAGTGGCTGTAACAGAACTACCTTCTTGAATATTTAGCCCTTGACCCATGAGTACGGCGCCCACGTTGTCTTCTTCTAGGTTTTGGGCGATACCAACTGTCCCATCTTCAAACTGCAATAGCTCACCAGCCATTGCTTTTTCCAGTCCATAAATCCGGGCGATACCGTCACCCACTTGTAACACTGTACCAACATTGGCAACTTTGACTTCTTGGTCGTATTGCTCGATTTGCTGTTGGATGATACTGCTGATTTCGTCAGGTCTGATAGAAATGCTCATGTGTCTATGTTTGTGTGCTTTCGAGAAGGATTCAGGGAATTAGGGTCTAGGGTTGCGAATAAAGTTTTGAAGTAGTAAGCATGGAAGATGAAAAAATTACTACATACCAAGTGCTTAATGGGCGAAACAGCCAAAGAATTTTCTTGTTTTTTTTCTTTCAGCCTAATCGCAGAATCGGTGAGTTTATTTCATACTTCATACTTCACACTTCATCCTTTATTTGTCTTTCTAGCTGCTAGTGAGACGCAGGGCTAGGCGACGTAACTGACCTCGCAAGCTGGCGTCAATTACTTGAGAACCGACTTTAATGATCACGCCACCAATCAAGTCGCTGTCTATCTTGGCTTCTAGTTCTACCTGACGAGCACCGGTGATGGCGATCACTTTTTGAGTGATTGCTTGCTGTTGAGCTTCTGTGAGGGTAACGGCTGAAGTGACTTCCGCTAACACAGTTTGATTCAACTGCCGTAACAAGGCCAGATACTGTTGTAAAATCGGTTCCAAGAACATGATGCGTCTTTTATCTACCAAGACCAGCAAAAAATTGCGTAGGTATTGGTTGGCACCTTCACCGAGGATCTGTTTAATTAGGGCTTTTTTGTTCTCGCTCTGAATAAACGGATTGTCGATAAAGTTCCGTAATTCTGGTTGAGTTGAGAGCAGACTCAGCAAAACCCGCGCATCTTCCCCAAACTCTTCTGTCAAGTTTTTTGACTGGGCGATGGACAATAGGGCCTGTGCATAAGGCTGGGCGACTTCGACTGTTGCTACCTTACTTGTCATGCTTGGCCTCCCAGTTGTGCGATGCTGCGCTCAATTAAACTTTGCTGGGTATTTTCAGCTATCCCACCTTTGAGTTCCGATTCGACTTTCTGCAACGCTTGAGCAACTACCCGCTGACGGAGTTGAGCTATGACTCGTTCTGTTTCGGTGTTTAAGTCTGCTGCTGCTGTTTGTCTTAAGCGTTCTACGTCTTGTGCTGCTTTCGCTAACAAAGCTTCTTTGACTTTTTGGGCATTTTCTTCAGCAGATTTGCGGATGCGTTGGGCCTCAGCTTGAGACTGAGTTAACTGCTCTTGTGCTTGGGAGAGGGCGATCTTTGCCTCTTTTAAGCGCCCTTCTGCTTCCTGAATGGCGGTGGCAATATTGGATTGTCGCTCGTTCAGGATATTGGTTAAAACTTTACGTCCGAAGTAGAATAATATGCCTACGAGAATCGCTAGGTTAATGAGATTGGTTTCTAAAATGTCTATGTTTAGACCGAAACCGCCTTCGGCTGCGCCTTCTGCCAACTCAGAGTGAACAGCGTGCGCTTCTGTGGCAAGTAATAAGATTGTGCCCATGATACCCATTTACAAGTGCGCTGCTCGCTTGCTAATACAATGTATTTTCCCTTCTGGGAAATCAATCGCCTTTCCCCGAAGGGAAAAAGTGCCGTTTTTTGACACTTAATTAAGCGCTCTGAGATCAGTGCCCAGTTGCGTGTATGTTTTTTGGAACCTGTGTTGTTAGATTACCTAACTGCACTTGTTCCCAATAGTTTTTCTAGAATCTGTCTACTGAGAGCATCAACTCGCTGCTCTAAGGTTTGCAAAGCTTCCTGCTTTTGTTTTTCTATTTCTTTAGCAGCTTCTTCTCGCTGGAATTGGGCTTCTTTTTGAGCCTCGGCGATTTTTTCGGCTGTAATTTTCTTGGCTTCAACCTGAGCTGCTTCTAGAGTTGCTTGCGATTGTCGGCGAGCTTCTGCTAGTTGCTGCTCATATTCTTTGGCTAGGCGTTCTGCTTTTGCCAAGCTTTCCTTTGCTTCCAGGGTATTTGTGCGGATGTAACTATCGCGCTCGTCCAGTACCTTGGTCAATGGCTTGTAGAAAATTACATTCAACAAAGCTGCCAATAGCAGGAACTGCAATGCCATTAAGGGCAAGGTAGCATTGAAATCAAACATTTCTCTCCTTTGTGGCTGGAGTAGCAGTTTTCATGGCTAGCAACATTTTTCAACTTTTGATATTTTATTGACTTATGGTCAACAAATCTCAAATGAGGACTGAAGTATGAAGTATAAAACTACTTCCATAAACTTCAGACTTATGCAAGTCAGATGGCGTCTGCATCTGTCAATGCATGAAATTTTTTGACTGTAGAGGCGTGATGGTTCACGTCTCCACATTCGCCAAAATTTTCCGGCGCCAAAATTTTCAGGTCTTAGGATGCGAAGGGGTTAGCAAATAGCAACACCAAGGCGATAACTAGACCGTAGATTGTCAGAGATTCCATGAAAGCCAAGGTTAATAGCAGAGTACCCCGAATTTTTCCTTCTGCTTCGGGTTGACGGGCGATACCTTCTACTGCTTGACCTGCAGCATTTCCTTGACCAATACCAGGACCAATTGCAGCTAAACCGATTGCTAGAGCAGCAGCCAGAACTGAAGCAGCAGAAACTAATGGATCCATGTTGATTTTCCTTGCTTTGAATACAGAACTACAAAAATACGTTAACGACTAGAAACGTGTTTTTCACGCTGCACCGAGTTCTTTGAATCGCGCTTGGCGAGATTTTGAGCATATATGCTCGTCGGAACTGTGCTATCAACTGAGAAGCTTAATGCTCCTCATGCTCTTCTCCACCGTGTCCCTCTAGTGCCTCATGAATATATGCCCCAGCTAGGGTAGCAAAAACCAGAGCTTGAATGGCACTGGTAAATAAGCCTAACGCCATGACTGGTAGAGGTATAAATAGAGGAACCAGCAGTACCAGCACCGCTACTACCAACTCGTCCGCTAATATATTGCCAAATAAACGGAAGCTGAGGGAGAGGGGCTTGGTGAAATCTTCAAGAATGGCGATGGGCAATAGAACCGGTGTTGGCTCGATATACTTTTTGAAGTAACCCAAACCTTTTTTGCTAAAACCTGCGTAAAAGTACGCTAAGGAGGTTAGCAGTGCTAATGCCACAGTCGTATTGATGTCATTTGTTGGGGCTGCTAATTCACCTGATGGTAGCTTGATCAGCTTCCAGGGAATGAGGGCGCCTGACCAGTTCGATACGAAAATGAACAAGAACAATGTGCCGATGAATGGCACCCAAGGGCGGTACTCTTTCTCACCAAGTTGGTTTTTTGCCAGATCCCGAATAAATTCTAGGGCATATTCCATTAAATTTTGGATGCCGCTGGGAATTCTTTGGGCGTTGCGTGTAGCAGCTATGGACGCTATTACGAGCAAGCCGATGACAAACCATGAGGTGAGAAAAACTTGCCCATGAATTTTCAGATTACCCAACTGCCAGTAGAGGTGATGACCTACTTCTAATTCGGCGAGGGGAAAAGAATTAAAGGCGTTTAGGACACTAAGCATTTGCATTCTTCAAGCATTTTCCCCAACGAGCGAGGATGGGATGATTGTCTTTGTGAGCCTGAGTGTTTAAGAATCAGGAAGGAACGCAGTTTGCACCATGTAGACGAGAAGCGTGGCTTTGTAAGTTAGAAATCCCAAAAATATGGGTACAATCTGTAATTCACGCCATTGAGTTGCTAATACAATCAACCCAATAAATAGAGCAAAACGAGTTTTGCTCAGTTGCCTTTTCTCACCACCGAGTTGCTCAACATCTTTGGCCAGCATTCTTAAGTAAACCACACCTGTACACGCTCCAATCAAATAATTGAGAGCAATGTTGAGAGAATAAAAAATCCACACACAGATGAAAATAATTCCCGTCAAAACAAGTGTGATTACTAACAACTTCTGGTAAAGTTGATGGAACTCTTGCATGGATTTGCCTGATTCTGCGTCTCCAGAATCAGTTTTAGCATCTTGTTGTGTTGTCGGGGTTGGTGCAGTTGATTCTTCTGACAAGCTCACGGGACTTGAAACCAGTACAGTTAAGGATAATGACTGCACATTCAGTCAGCTGAATCATATCACGATGCGGTAACAATACTTTAGAAAAAAACAATTAACTTGTTGTCGTTGCCTAGTTATGGTGATGAAGAGGTGTATTGCGCTACAGTTTCCTGGGCAACAAGTTTTTTTCACGCAGATAGAATGATGGATGCTGTAACCCTGTGGTGTGCGGTGTCAAGGCTGGTAAAGATGACCTGATCTGTGTTGTAGCTTGTCAGCAGACAACATCGTTATGCAGCGATGTTTTGAGGCTTTACATCATCTACCTTAACTTAAATTTACGAATCTGTCTTATGGACGGCATCCCCAAGTGACATATGGGAAATTTGGCTGCGAGGAGATAGCGATCGCCCGTTTTCTGTTAACTTTATGAAAATAAAGCTTTGATTCAGTCATAAAAATTTAAAAAACTCGATGGCGATCGCCTAAAGTCAAGAACAAATAGCGTCGCCATTGGGGTATTCTCGATAGTAGAGGTTAATTGTCGGCTTTTTTGGCAGCTGCTTGTTTGCGCTTCATCCAGGCGCCGAAGCCAATAGCCGCTGCTGTGGCGCTCATTGTCATGGGTTCGGGAACAGGCGTCACTGGCCCTAGAGTTTGACCCTCAAAGAATGTAACGAATGTATCCTCACCGTTATCGTTTACTTCCATCAAATCAAACACACCATCTAATGTAACGAATATATCCTCACCGTTATCGTTTACTTCCATCAAATCAAACACACCATCTGTGGAAAGTGTACTGACGCGTGCGACCCCCCAATCAATCAAACCCAGTGTAGTAGAAGTACTGAATATGGAAAAAAGAAATCTACCAGTAGATAGTTCACCCGGATCACCGTATACATCTGCTCCTATAGTTTCAAGGATTACTTCGCTGTCTGATTGAAACAACACGGCTAATCTGTCTGGTCTGTTAGTTGTTACATCATATACACCAGACAATCCAAATAAACCGAACAGCGAACCTACACCTATTTGTTCTTTATCATCAGCGTTAGCAGAGTCGTATCTCAGAGCATAATCGAATTGATTGCCTGATTGACTCAGGAATTCAATACTTGCTGCTTCTGCCGATTTAGCGCCAATAGCACCTAGGGAAAGGGCGACGCTAGCAGCCATGATGCCAAGTTTTGTGGTCAATTTCATGGAAATAATTGTGACAAATCTAAGTTAATTTCAGTATTAACTCTTAGAAAGAGTGAGATTAAATGTATCATTTATTGAATATTGTTCGATTGTATAAAAATCTACTTCATGAAAAATTAGATTTTTTTGGCTTTATGCAAAAATCGTATAAAAAATGACTAATTTTTCCGGATTTGTCTCAGCATTGCCGTAATTTTGAACAAAAGCAGGTCGTATTATGATTGTGAATAGACGAAATTCTATATCTAGAATAAGTAATTTTTAGATACTTGAAAATTTAGCAAAAAATGCTGAAAAACTTGCGTCTTTCTGATTACGTTAAATCTACTATAAGCTTTAGTTCGTAGTCAGGACTTTAGTCCTGGAAGTAGCGCTGGAGTTATAACGCACCGTCTTGACCTCATTGGCGGTGCGTTGCGCTTTGCGACAACGCACCCTACCAAATTCAAGCTTTTAATTCACATTAGGCGTGAGCGATCATTCAAACTGAATGATTTTTAAATATCACATTGATTGGTTTGGCAAAATTTGGCGTTCTTGATAGCGCCTTGTAAATCATTAAGTTTAATTATTTGTAGATTAGTTCCACCCTCGACTTCAGCAGCAATATAACCGTACTTTTGCCCTTGATAAAACTGATCTCGACCAACAGTTGTCAACAGTTTAGATTTTTGAAAGTCATTGCTAATATTCGCAGTGTAAATATCTTGAACTAATTTGACGGCTTTAGCATTTTTCTTGGTGAATTTGATGCTGGAGTCACCACTAACAGTGATTCCTTCTTTGGTTACAGTGCCGTTCTGGGAAGGTACGGCTACGTAGAAATACAGATTTTTCTTAGTGCCATTATAGCCACGAGCTTCGCTGCTATACACCAAAGCAGGTAGTTGGGGTTTTGTTTTTGCCCAAGTTAAGACAGTTTTGATACTTTGTCCTGGTAGGGCGTGGGCGGGTGCGATCGCTAAACTCAGGGCGAGGGCGGAAATAGCAGCAGAGTATATCAAGTTAAATTTGTTACTTTCGAGCATTTGAGTTTTCAGTGAATGAATTTTGAAGCCAACATTAACCCAACTAGCACCCTGATTTCCTCAATTGTGGAGGCATGAGGAAACGATAACCCACACTCTACACCCAGCATCCTGTTTTGTGATTGATGGATACAAAACTTAGACTAAATCTCAGAAAAGCTGAGGTAATGAGTTTCGCAAATGAGCAGATCCTGGCTGGAGGTTATACATAATTCTTAATAAATCACCAGCGTTACCGCAAAACGTTCTAATCTAAAAGCTGACTGGGTTAATTTACTGGCAGTTTTGAAGACGGTACTGTTAAAGCATGACTACATTGATGTGTCAAGCCTCAAAGCAACCCAGACTTAACACATAAAATTATGATGGGAGTTTTACAAATCCGATGAGTGTTAAGGCAAGTGGTGGAAGCTCAGTTGCGCGTCCGCAACTATATCAAACCCTAGCTGTAGCGACAATTTCTCAAGCGGAACAGCAAGACCGTTTCTTGGGAAATGGCGAATTGAATGAACTAGCAAGCTATTTTGCATCTGGAGCAAAGCGTCTAGAAATTGCCCAGACCCTCACGGAAAATTCCGAGATTATCGTATCTCGGGCTGCTAACAGAATTTTTGTTGGTGGTTCACCAATGGCTTTCTTGGAAAAACCCAGAGAGCCAGAATTGGTAGCGGCGGTTACTACTGGCGCAAATGTCACAGAAGGCATGAAGCTAGGAACTGTCACTTATGTTGAAAGTCGTGGCGGATTTCTAGAAAATTTGCGCTCCATTTTTAACACCTCAAGCAGCGGCCCGGTACCCCCTGGCTTCAGACCAATCAACATTGCTCGTTACGGCCCAAGTAACACAGCTAAGAGCCTGCGGGATTTATCCTGGTTCTTGCGTTATGCTACTTATGCGATCGTGGCTGGCGACCCCAATATTATCGCTGTGAATACTAGGGGTTTGCGGGAAATTATTGAAAGTGCTTGTTCTACAGAAGCGACATTGGTGGCTTTACAAGAAATTAAAGCAGCGTCACTTTCATTTTTCCGCAAGGATGCCGTGGCGACGGAGATTGTTTCTCAATACATGGATGTGTTGTTGACTGAATTTCAGACACCAACGCCTTCTCAGAAACTGCGTCAACGTCCTTCCAGTGACCAGCAAGGTTTAAAACTACCTCAAATTTACTTCAACGCAGCCGAAAGACGTCCCAAGTTTGTGATGAAACCTGGGTTGTCAACTACCGAAAAAGGTGAAGTAATTAAAGCAGCTTATCGGCAAATTTTTGAGCGCGATATCTCTCGTGCTTATAGCTTGTCGATTTCTGATCTCGAATCAAAGGTTAAAAATGGCGACATCTCTGTGAAAGAGTTTGTTCGTCGTCTAGCAAAATCTCCTCTTTACCAAAAACAGTTTTACCAGCCTTTTATTAACAGCCGAGTCATCGAACTAGCTTTCCGTCATATTTTGGGACGGGGGCCTAGTAGCCGAGAAGAAGTACAAAAATACTTCGCCATTATTTCTAAGGGTGGTTTGTCGGCTTTGGTCGATGCTTTAGTAGATTCTGCCGAATACAGCGACTATTTTGGTGAAGAGACAGTACCTTACCTCCGGGGTTTGGGTCAAGAAGCTCAAGAATGTCGCAACTGGGGGCCGCAGCAAGACCTGTTTAACTTCAGTGCGCCTTTCCGCAAGATCCCTCAGTTTATCACGACCTTTGCAGCTTACGATCGCCCACTACCCGACCAGCATCCCTATGGTTCTGGTAATGATCCGCTGGAAATTCAGTTTGGGGCTATTTTCCCGAAAGAAACTCGCAACCCCAGCACCAGCCCAGCGCCATTTGCCAAGGATACCAAGCGGATTCTGATTCACCAAGGGCCGGGGATTAATAACCAAAATAGCAATCCTCAAGCCCGGGGCGCAGCTCCTGGAACTCTTGGGCCCAAGGTGTTCAAGTTAGACCAAGTTCCTCGCACCGTCGGGAAAAAGGTCGGTAAGGGTGCAAGTGTGAAGTTCTCGGAAACCACCACACAAGCAGTCATCAGAGCGATTTACCTCCAAGTTTTCGGTCGTGATGTCTACGAAGGTCAGCGTCAGAAAGTATTAGAAATCAAGCTGGAAAACGGCGAGATTTCCGTGAGGGAATTTGTCCGTGCTCTGGCCAAGTCGGATTTATTCCGCAGCATGTACTGGACGCCGCTGTATGTTTGTAAAGCGATTGAATACACACACCGTCGCTTGTTGGGTCGTCCTACCTACGGTCGTCAAGAAAATAACAAGTATTTTGATATCGCTTCCAAAAAGGGCTTTTATGCTGTAGTGGATGCGATTATCGAGTCTGTGGAATACACAGAAGCTTTTGGCGAAGATACAGTTCCTTACGAACGTTATCTGACTCCGGGTGGTGAAGCATTGCGCCGCTTGCGTGTTGGTAGTATTCGGGAAGATATCACCCCCAGAATCCAGAAGGAAGAAGCACCAAGGTTTGTGGCTTTGGGTGCTGTCACCGAAAACCGCACAGAGCCTGATATCCAGTTCCGCATCAATCAAGGTGTGAACAAACAACGGGAACGGGTTAAAGTGTTCAAGTTGGTGGCGAACCTCAGCGACAAAGTAGCTCTCAAAACTTTGATCAGTGCTGCTTATCGCCAAATATTCGAGCGCGATATCGCCCCCTACATCACCACAAACGAATTCAGTGCATTAGAGAGCAAATTGGGCAACGGTGAAATTACCGTAAAAGAATTTATTGAAGGTTTAGGTTACTCTAACCTGTACCTAAAAGAGTTCTACACGCCTTATCCTAATACCAAGGTGATTGAACTGGGAACCAAGCACTTCCTAGGACGCGCCCCATTAGACCAAGCCGAAATCCGCAAATATAACCAAATTTTGGCTACTAAAGGAATTCGTGCCTTTATTGGTGCCTTGGTAAGCAGTGCAGAGTATCGTGAGGTATTTGGTGAGGATACAGTACCTTACCGCCGCTTCCCAACTCTACCAGCAGCGAACTTCCCCAACACCGAAAAGCTGTATAACCAGCTGACCAAGCAAAATGATGATGTGGTAGTACCTAGCTTTAAGACGGTACAAACCCGGATTGATTCAGCCCAAACACCGCTGATAGCAAAGGCGATCGCAGATTTAACTACAGCTAATGGTGCGGATAAAACCAACCCATTATTTGTGGAACTAGCTCGCTCTAGCGCTTATGCAGTAGAGGGTGTAGATACACACCGCCGCCAACCAGCCCGGATTTACCGCTTGATGGACGGCTCAACTGTATCGGAAAGACAAGTAGTCATTGATGCTGCGTACTGTCAAGTATTAGATTTATTTGGCTCTCAAGTACCTGATGATTACCGTCGCCCTGAGTTGGATCGTCAACTGCAAAACGGAGAAATTTCCGTGAGGGAATTTGTCCGCGAACTGGCTAGCTCAGAAATCTATCACCAACGCTTCTGTCAGCCTTATCCCCATACCAAGGTAGTGGAATATCTATTCCGTCATCTGTTGGGACGTACACCCGCAGATCAAGGCGAAATTCGCCAGTATGAGATGCTGCTGGTGGATAGTGGTTGGAAAGCCGCTGTGAAAGCGATCGTTGATAGCCCAGAGTATGCTCGCTACTTTGGTGAAGATGTAGTGCCTTATCAGCGCTCCTCATCATTCCGGGGCTAGGGGCTAGGGGCTAGGGGTGAGGGAAAATATTTCTCTCATCCCCTACCCTCTACCTTATTCCCCAACCTTCCGCAAAGGTACTTTCAGATTGCCAAAATCACGTAAATCTGAAAATAAATATTACAAAACATTAAGAGCAGTCATAAATGCTCAACAGAATGCCGGAGAATATTCAGCGGAAGGGAGATGAGTTTACAAGCATCTGTAGTCTTAATTAACTCCAGTTTTGGATACAGCATTAGTCATAGCAGTTTGTCAACTGTTTTGTCTAAAGTGAAACAAAAGAGGTAAAGATCAGCTACTGAATTTAAACTCACACCGACTTCATTAAAATCCTGGTTTCATTCGTATTTTGGAGGAATCCATTCATGAGTATCGTCACGAAGTCCATCGTGAATGCTGATGCAGAAGCTCGCTACCTCAGCCCTGGCGAACTAGATCGGATCAAGAGCTTTGTTAGCACCGGCGAACGCCGTCTGCGGATTGCTCAAGTTTTAACAGACAACCGTGAGCGCCTTGTTAAACAAGCTGGTGAACAACTGTTCCAAAAGCGCCCTGATGTAGTTTCTCCCGGTGGAAACGCTTACGGTCAAGAATTGACCGCTACCTGCTTGCGTGACTTGGATTACTACCTCCGCTTAGTCACCTACGGAGTTGTTGCTGGTGACGTCACCCCCATCGAAGAAATCGGTATCGTGGGTGTACGCGAAATGTACAAATCCTTAGGGACCCCCATCGAAGGCGTTGCAGAAGGCGTTCGTGGATTGAAGAGCGTTGCTGCTTCCCTATTGTCTGCTGAAGACGCAGCAGAAGCTGGCTCTTACTTCGACTACGTAGTTGGCGCCTTACTGTAGGGTGAAGCTGTTTCCCTACTGAACCAGAAGCATTGTAATACGGTTGGAAATAAGGAATTAACAACAATGGCTCAAGACGCAATTACCGCTGTAATTAACGCCGCAGACGTTCAAGGTAAATATCTTGATAATGCTGCTATCGAAAAACTCAAAGGTTATTTCTCCAGTGGCGACCTCCGTGTACGCGCTGCTGGTACCATCAGTGCTAACGCTGCTGTGATCGTTAAAGAAGCTGTAGCAAAATCTTTGCTATATTCTGACATCACCCGTCCCGGTGGTAACATGTACACCACCCGTCGCTATGCTGCTTGCATCCGCGATTTGGACTACTACCTCCGTTATGCTACCTATGCTATGTTGGCTGGCGACGCTTCCATTTTGGATGAGCGCGTGCTAAATGGCTTGAAAGAAACCTACAATTCCTTGGGTGTGCCCGTCGGTGCTACCGTACAAGCTATCCAAGCAATCAAAGAAGTAACCGCTGGTCTAGTCGGTTCTGAAGCTGGCAAAGAAATCGGTGTTTACTTAGACTATATCTCCTCTGGCTTGAGCTAAAAGCTAGGAAAGCACTTAAAATTTTAGGTGCGGCTTGATTAAGGTCTGGAAATCAATCGTGAGTGCTAGGACGTTTTATTGCTTATCTGCAATTAGATACATTGATGAGTGTTAGCGGTCTAGTATTGATGCTTGATTTCCAGCCTTGGAGAGATTAACTTTTAAAGATTTGCACTCAAGATTTTGAAATAAGAAGTTTTCATCATCACTACAGGAGCTCCGACATCATGGCCCGGTTGTTTAAAATTACGGCTTGCGTTCCCAGCCAAACCCGGATTCGTACCCAACGCGAACTACAAAACACTTTCTTCACTAAATTAGTTCCTTATGAAAACTGGTTCCGTGAACAGCAACGCATTCAAAAAGCGGGCGGTAAAATTATCAAAGTAGAATTAGCAACTGGTAAGCAAGGCGCTAACGCTGGGTTGCAATAATTTCTATAAATAGAAGATTATTTTAGGGAGTTAAAGAGAGGTCTAGCTAGGCCTCTTTTTTGTTTTGGGTGTTGAGGTTGTCAAAATATAGCAGGGAACTCTTAACAGGGAGCAGGGAGTAGGGAACTCTTAACTCTTAACAGGGTTGAAAGTCGCTTCGTGTAAGTGTTTTATCTTTAATTCCTGTCCTAATACCAATTCCATATGAAGATGCACATAATAATACCCCCCTGTAGTCCCCCCTTGGCAAGGGGGGACGGCGTAGCCGGGGGGTAAATCTATGCCGCTTCACAAAGAAACGGTATAACCTATGTGGCTACTGCTATATCTCCCCACCACCCCATCACCCCATCACCCCACCACCCCATCACCCCACACTCCCCATCACCCCATCACCCCACCACCTCATCACCCCACACTCCCCATTTCCTATTTTGAAAGCAGGTTGATAATTTTTTTGACTAATTCTTTTGGTTCTAATGGTTTGGCGATGTGGGTTTGAAACCCGGATGCTAGGGCTTTTTCTTGGTCGATGTCTGCAGCATAAGCGGTGAGGGCGATCGCTGGGATGGTTCCGCCTCGGTTGGGTGGGCGGGAACGAATCTGCTCAATGAGCATGTAGCCGTCTATTTCGGCCATTCCTATGTCACTGAGCAGTAAGTCGGGAATAAAAGTGTCAAACGCTTGTAGTGCTTCTGGCGCGGAGGCTACGGCTGTGACTTTGGCGCCTTGTTCTTCTAACAAAAATGTGTGAAATTTGCGGGTATCGCTGTCGTCGTCCACAACTAAAATTTGCAAATTGTTTAAGGGTTTGTCGGTGCTCTGTGTTGGGGGTTGGGCTGACTCTGGTACGGTTGCTGCTGACTGGTTCCAAATGGGAATTCGCACTGTGAAGGTGGCGCCCTGATTCTCTCCTAAGCTTTCTGCTTGGACTGTACCACCATGCATTTCTACAATTTGTCGGACGATCGCTAGTCCTAATCCCAAGCCCCCAAATTTGCGAGTTGTGGAGCCATCCTCTTGCTGGAAATATTCAAATACATAAGGCAGAAATTGCGGTTGTATGCCTTTGCCGGTATCGATTACCTGAATCTGCGCTATGCTGTCAATTTGTTTTAATTCTACTATCACTTGTCCATGAGGCGGTGTGAATTTAACTGCGTTGGCGAGCAGGTTCCACACCACTTGCTGTAAACGAGCGGCGTCCCCAGAAATAGGTGCTGTTGGTTCGAGAATTGTGTGGATCTCAATATTCTTGGCTTGGGCTGATAAACGCACTGTTTCCATAGCTGCAGAAATCACGAAAGCTAAATCAACGGGAGCAGCTGTCAAGGAAAGTTTGCCCTGGATAATCCGAGAAATGTCTAGCAAATCTTCAATTAATTGTGATTGTACTTTCACATTGCGCTCAATTGTTGCTAGTCCTTCCCGTTGGCGGTTGGCGTCGAGTCTGCCCATTTGTAGCAAGCTTGTCCAGCTTAAGATGGCGTGGAGGGGCGATCGCAATTCATGGGACAGCACCGCTAAAAACTCATCTTTGACTTTGTTGGCTCGTTGTAATTGTGCTGCGTGCTCTTGAACGGACGCCATCAGGTTGGCTCGATCCAGGGCGATCGCCATTTGCTCAGATATCAATTCCAGCCAGTCAATTTCGGCTGAGGTGAAGTGAGGACGGCTGCTGCTAGCAAAAGAGATGGTTCCTAATAACCGTTCCTGCACGATTAATGGTTGACTGATATAAGCAGTGAAACCCAAGGAATGGATGGTTTGGGCATGAGGATAAGTCGCAATTTGGGCTTGGTTGAGCACAATTTGCTGTTTTGTTTGGGCTACCCAACCGCAGAGATAGTTTCCAAATTCTACCCACTCGTAAGCCTCGGCTATTTCTGGTGTAATGCCTTGATAATTTTGCAAATGCAAGCTGGGACGGTTATCTTTTTGCTCAACGATGTAGTTGTAATAATAGTCCAACCCTAGCTGGGGTGAGAGCCTGCGAAAGATTTTGTCCATCAGCGTCATCGGTTGCTCGACCGCTAGGAGGTCGCTGGTGATTTCATACAGCAACCGCAAGCGTTCTTCTGCTTGTCGCTGGGAGGTGACATCCCGCATGATTTTGATAAATCCCTGCACCTGCTCTGTGTCATCCCGTAGGGGCATGACAAAACCACTACCCCAAAAGCGGCTGCCATCTTTGCGTACATGCCAACATTCATTTTCCGCCTGTCCTTGTTTTTGGGCTTTCTGCAACTCCCTCCCCGCTCGGTCTTTGGCGTTATCTTCCGGGGTGTAAAAAATGCGACTGTTGCGACCGATGATTTCAGCAGCAGAATACTGCAACAAGTTTTCAGCGCCCGCATTCCAACTGGTAATCACCCCGTCGGCATCAACGGTCAAAATCGCGTATTCTTTGGCACTAGCCATCATTAACTGCAAGCGAGCTTCACTTTCCCTGAGAGCCGTTTCAGTTTGTTTGCGATCGCTAATGTCATAGGACATCGCCAGCACACCATCCACCGCACCGCGATCGCTGCGTAATGGGGTGCCGTGGGAAACAAAGTGACGTCCGTGGCTGAAATGCTCTAAGGTATATGATTCGCCGTTGAGAGCTTGACGGAAGTATGGTTCATAACTGCTGGCGAGGGCGGGTTCCAAGGCTTCCCAGATGGTTTTACCGACAAAGTTTTCTGTGGTCATTCCCGCTAATTGCAGGGCTTGGCCTTCCGCTAACAGGTAGCGCAAATTACAATCCAAAATGAACAGAGCGCCACGAGGTAGGTTAGCGGCGACCACATTCAGACGGGTTTCGGCTTGTCGGCGATCGCGCTTTTCTTGAGCTGAAAGCAGTGCTCGCTGCACACAATACACCAACCGCCCTAAACGCTGCTTGAGTACGTAGTCGGTGGCTCCCTGTTTGAGAGCCTCAATCACCAATTCTTCGCCCATACTGGCAGAAACGAAAATCACAGGGGTGTCAGGGTAGAGGTTTTGAGCAATTTGCAAAGCCGAGATCCCATCAAAACCGGGCAAAGAATAGTCTGCCAAAATCAAGTCAAACTCTTCGGTTTCTAGGGCGCTAACAAAGTCAGCGCGAGTTTCCACCCGCAGCAGTTCACAATCAACACCGCCATCTGTCAGGGTGAATTGTATTACTTCTGCGTCCAGGGGACTGTCTTCGAGTAAGAGAAACCGGAGGGTTGACATATGGGGAGTGTGGGGAGGTGGGGAGGTGGGGAGGTGGGGAGTGTGGGGAGGTGGGGAGGTGGGGAGTGTGGGGAGGTGGGGAGGTGGGGAGTGTGGGGAGGTGGGGAGGTGGGGAGGTGGGGAGGTGGGGAGGTGGGGAGTGTGGGGAGGTGGGGAGGTGGGGAGGTGGGGAGGTGGGGAGTGTGGGGAGGTGGGGTATGTGGGAAGCTTTGGGTTCTGAAGTTCAAGCTTGAGGTTCAAAGGCTGACGCTTGAGGCTCAAAGGCTCAAACTTTAATCCCCGTCTCCCCATCACCCCATCACCCCATCACCCCATCCCCCCATCACCCCATCCCCCCATCCCCCCATCCCCCCATCACCCCATCCCCCCATCCCCAGCTTCTCAATACTTCGGGAGTGCGAAATAGAATGTTGCGCCTTGGTTGATGGCTCCTTCTGCCCAGATGCGCCCGCTGTGGCGATGAATGATGCGCCGGGCTGTGGCTAGACCGACGCCGGTACCAGCAAATTCTTCTTGGGAATGCAGCCGTTGAAACATACTGAATAGGCGATCGCGGTATTTCATGTCGAATCCTGCACCGTTGTCTTTGACATAAACAATCACTTCTAGCTCGTGTTCAATGCTACCGATAGTGATGGCAGCTTCAGTGTTATTGCGTGTGTATTTCACCGCGTTTGACAGCAGGTTTTGCACCACTAAGCGCAGTAGCACCGGGTCGCCTTTGACCTGTGGTAATGGTTCTATTTGCCAATGGAGCGATCGCTCTACTAGTTCCGGTTGTAATTGTTGCTGTACCTGCTGCACCAGCTCACTGATCATAACCGTTGTGGTACGCATTTCTGTCTGTCCTAGGCGCGAAAATTCCAGTAGGTCATCTACCATTTTTTCTGCCTGGAGAGCAGATTTGATGATGATGTTGAGGGTCTGCAAACTGGATGCATTGGCGGTAGAATTGAGCTGGCCTTGCAATCGTTCGGCAAAGCTGTTGATGTAGCGCAAAGGTGTTCGCAAGTCGTGGGATACTAAGGAAGAAAAGGCTTCTAGTTCTTGGTTAATAGCTTCTAGTTGGGCTGTGCGGGCTTTTACTTGTTGCTCTAAGCGTTCGTTCAGCGTCTGTATTGCCTGCATCACTTGTTCTCTGTATACAGCTTCGCGCCGCATTTGTACTAGTTTGATGTTGACATCCACTCGCGCTAACAGTTCTCGCGCTGAGAAGGGTTTAACTAGGTAGTCATCAGCCCCAGTTTCTAACCCCTCCACCCTTGATTCTTCGCCAGCGCGAGCAGAGAGCAAAATTATCGGCATGGCGCGGGTGTGTGGGTCAGATCGGAGCGATCGCAGCAACTCAAATCCGTCCATTTTGGGCATCATAATGTCACTCAACACGAGGTCAAATGATGACTGTTGAGCAGCAGCCAAAGCGGCGACGCCATCCGCAACTGTAGTCACGTCATAACGACTGCTTAAGAGTCTGTGGACGTAATCGCGCATGTCAGCATTGTCATCCACGAGCAAAATATGTGCTTTCTTGGAGTTTTGAGCTTGAACGGTCTCACTTGCAACGGGAACGGTCTCGCTTGCAACGGGAACGGTCTCACTTGCAACGAGAACGCTCTCACTGGGAACGGGAACGCTCTCACTGGAAACGAGAACGCTCTCACTGGGAACGGGAACGGTCTCATTTGCAACGAGAACGCTCTCACTTGCAACGAGAACACTCTCACTGGAAACGGGAACGCTCTCGCTTTCTTCAGGTAGCCAGCTCCATGCTTCTTCAACAAAAGCATTCGCCGTGACAGCCGTCGCTGCTTGTGTAGAAGTATCTCCTTCAATTGCATGAGCCGTGCCGATGGGGATAGTAACAGTGAAGCTTGTGCCGACTTCTACAGCACTAGTGACAGCGATCGCGCCGCCGTGGAGCTTGATCAGTTCTTGCACCAGAGATAAACCAATGCCTGAACCTTCGTAGCTGCGACCATTGGCTCCTTTGACTTGATAGAATCTCTCAAACAAGTGAGGCAGTTCTGATTCAACAATCCCCACCCCTGTGTCGCTGACGATCAATTCTACTTCGTTAGCTGTGTTGACTTTAAGGGAGATAGAAATCCTCCCCTCGAAGGTAAATTTTAAGGCATTGGAAAGGAGATTGAGGACAATTTTCTCCCACATTTCCCGGTCAATGTCAACAGGTGCGGGGAGGGGAGGACAATCAACGATTAATTGTAAATTAGCTTTCTCAATTGCCGAGCGGAAAAGACTTGCCAGTTCAGCCGTATAACTAGATAAATTGGTAGGTTGGTAGTGTGTTTTCAGGCGACCAGCTTCGATGCGGGAAAAATCCAGTAGGGTATTCACCAGTTTTAAAAGGCGGAGGCTGTTGCGGTGTACGACCTGTAATTGTTCCTGGACAATGGATGGAGGTGATTTTGCTTGCTCGTCTTCTGAGTTTAAACTCAACAACGCCTCTTCTAACAAACTGAGTATCAAGGTCAGCGGAGTGCGAAACTCGTGGGAAACGTTGCTGAAAAAAGCGGTTTTGGTGCGGTCTAACTCAGCCAAAGACTCAGCCCTTTGACGCTCTTGTTCACGGGCTGCTTGTTCTTGGATAAGTTGCATTTCCTTAGCTTGGGCTTGTCGCTGCTCAAGAACATCGGCGGCTTGGCGGGCGAGTAAATCAAGAAACCGCAGTTCGCGATCGCTCAGTCGGTGGTGTTCGCTCCAATGGGTGGAAACCATGCCGATGGCTTTACCTGAACGAGCAATCAGCGGGGTTGACTGAGCACACACCAGCCCTGCGTCCAGATGCATTCGCCTACTAACATCATCATTATCGGCATCAAGAGGTGTATCGAAATTAACAAAGACACGCTTGCCCTGGGAAAGAGCCATTCCACAAGAGGTGCTGTAACTCGCGTCAAGGCGATAGAAATGCTCGGCGAACGTACGACTACATCCCTGGGTGGCGAGCAGCACCAGTTCCTGTGTCGCTTCATCCAGAATTTGTAATGAGCCAGCAGCTGATCGCATCAGAGCGATCGCGGTTGTGACAATCTCTTGATAAAGCGTCTCAATGTCGTCTGCTCTGACGAGCCGCGTCGCCAGATTATGCAATAACTGGGTATCTTCGAGGTCGGCGGCGACGGCGGCTTCGGCGCGGGCGCGTTCGACTGCATCCCATGTGCGCTCTGCTGTTTCCCGCAGCAAGAGAATATCGTCCTCGCTCCATTTCCGGGGGCGAAAACTATGGGCACCGAGAGTAGAAACCCAGCGTCCAGCTTTAATCAGGGGAACGCCGATCGCCGCCAAAATGCCGAAGGCACTAAATGATTGCCGCTCCAATGCTGACACCTCTTCATCGTCGTTCATGTCGCAAATGAAACTCACTTCGCCAGTACGGAGTCTATCGATGATCTGACCGAAGTCTTCGCAGCGGAATCGCCCAACAAATTTGGGAGCGTCGTTGGCTACGTAATTATCAGCAATTACACACTCATCTTCCTGCTCATTAATTTCGCCATACATCACGCGGTCAAGTTGCAGACATTCACCGATAACGCGCATCGCCGCCCTTTGAATTTCAATCGGGTCGGTGAGGGGGCGCAAAGCATCGCTCAGAGCCACACGAAATTCATCAAATTTGGCAGCGCGGCGCAATTGTTCTTCTGCCAGTTTGCGATTGGTGATGTTGAAGAGTGTACGGTATTTTTCCTCCGATGCACGTAACGACTCCAGCGCTAGACGCTGCTCATGAATATCACTAGCGGCGCCAAACCACTGAATGATGTTGCCGTTGGCATCTAGCACCGGATAGGTTTGAACTAAGAACCAACGATAGTTGCCTTTGGTGTCACGGATGCGGTGTTCTTGTCTGAGGAGACAGCGCTCATTCACCGAGTTTTGAAAGTTAGCGAGGGATTGGGCGCGGTCTTCGGGATGAATCACCTCTAACCAGCCGTAACCTTGTGCTTCTTCCATCGTCTGCCCGGTATAATCTAACCAGCGCTGGTTATACCAAGCGGTGTTACCTCTGGTATCATTGCGCCACAGCATATCAGGCACTAAGTTAGCGATCGCTCGAAAATAAGCTTCTGTTTTTTGTAATACTTCCTGGGTTCGCTGTTGCTCACGGTGTACTTGTGCTGTGTGCAATGCTTGCTGTACCGCCGACACCAACCGTTCTAACCGCTGCTTGAGTACATAATCTGTCGCTCCCTGTTGGATGGCGGCGATCGCTAATTCTTCCCCCAAAATACCAGAGATGAAAATAAACGGTATGTCAGGACGTAGACGACGAGCGATCGTCAGTGCCGTTATTTCATCACTACCAGACACCGCATAATCTGCCAAAATCAGGTTGATAGCATTGTCTGCTTCCAATATTGCAAGTAAATCAGCACAAGTTTCTATCTGCAATAATACGCAGTCAATGCCACCTGCGATCAGCGTAGCTTCCACCAATTCTGCATCACGTGGATTGGCTTCAAGCAAGAGAAACTGGAGTGCTGACATAATTTTTGCCTACAGTTGTGGTAGTACTTAGGAATAAGTGCGGGCAAGCAACATTTATCCTGTTTCTACAATAAACAGCAACCGCTTGGGAAGAGAGGATATTTCAAAAATTGTTAGCAAATAAATTAGTACTTTAGTTCACAACACAAGTTAGTAGTGGGGTGACAAGGCTAAAATGTTGCAATAGATTTTTATTTTTGTAGGGTGCGTTAACGAAGTAATACCATTTCACTTTAATAATGATACAAACATGTTGGTAGGGGCACGGCAGTGCCGTGCCCCTACGAGAAATCTATCTGTATCAATTTTTTCGTGAATTGGTATAACGCACCGTCTTAACCTGATTGGCGGTGCGTTACGCTCTGCTTTAACGCACCCTACTAATGCACAATTTAAGGCTAGACACGCCAATACTACAAAGCTACAAAGCTGTTCTCTTCCTCATTCTTTCTTCCCTATGAGGGTAGGAGAAAGCCGTATTTTTTCAATACAGCTTTAGCTTGATTGCTAGATAAAAACTGGACAAATTCTTTAGCTGCATTAGCGTTTTTGCTGCTTTTAAGTACTGCTGCGGGATAAACAATCGCCGAGTGATATTTTTCATCAGCCGCTACCACGATTTTCACTTTATCAGAAATTTTGGCATCAGTGGCGTAAACTAAACCCGCATCAGCATTACCACTTTCTACTGCTGCAAGTACTTGGCGGACATTGTTAGCATAAACCAATTTGGACTTGACATCTGGCAAAATCTTTAATTTCTTTAGAACTTGCTCGGCATATTGTCCTGCGGGAACACTCCTCGGTTCACCAATAGCGATTTTTTTTATATTGGCATCTTTCAAATTGTAAAAGCTGCCAACACCCACAACATTGTTAGGTACTACTAAAACTAAACGATTCCTGGCAATGTTTGCACGAGTTCCTGGTAACAACAGTCTTTTTGTTTCTAAGATATCAACTTGTCTTTTAGCAGCAGAAATAAAAACATCTACAGGCGCGCCCTGCTCAATTTGTTGTAATAAAGCACCAGAAGCCCCGAAGTTATAATTAACGTTGATACTGGGTTGAGTTTGTTGATAAAGAGGCTTAATTTCTTCTAACGTCTCTTTTAAGCTGGCTGCTGCAGATACCAGCAGTGTAGTGCTTGACTGTGCTGTTACGGGAGAAGGGGCAAAAGTTGGTAAAGTTGTAAAGATTAATAAGCTAGCGATCGCTGTACCAATCCAAGATAAAATTCGTCTTCTGTTCATAGGACAACCGCAACCAAGGATTTTTTTGGAGCATTTAAGGTTGGTAGAATCATACCAAGATTACCAGTATTTACCAAATAAATTGGTGATATTTTGCTCACAAATGGGGAGATGGGGAGATGGGGAGATGGGGTGGTGGGGTGGTGGGGTGGTGGGGAGAAAAAGAATTTATGCTTTCGCAACAATCTTCCTTCGCCTTCTTCCCACACCTCCCACACCTCCCTCTTCCCTCTTCCCTAACCCCTACTACGCAGACCAAGTTTCTCGGAAGTCTGCGTAGAGTGTCAGTCCTCCGTCAATGAACAGGGTTTGTCCGGTGATGTATGCGGCTTCTTCAGATGCTAAAAATGCTACTGCTGCAGCCATTTCTGCTGAAGTTCCCACGCGACCCATAGGAATATGACTGGCTACAGCAGCTTGTTTTTCCGGGTCATTAGTCCAAGCTTCGTTGATGGGGGTGACAGTTGCTCCTGGTGCGATCGCATTTACACGAATACCTCGGTTTGCATATTCCAAGGCTAATGTTTTGGTCATGTTTTCCATCCCACCTTTACTGATGGAATAGCTAACATACATTGGTCGGGGAATAATTTCGTGAACGCTGGAAATATTAATGATGATTCCCGGTCGATTTTGGGAGAGGAATTTTTTGATTGTTTCACGGGCGCATAGGTAAGCACCCCGCAGATTGACGCCGATCACTCGGTCAAAGTCTTCGGTTTTGACTTCGTGAGATGAAGATTCAGTTTGAATTCCGGCGTTGTTGATGAGAATATCAATACTGCCCAATTTGTCAACTACAGTGTTGACCATTTCCACGATGTCTTCTTCTTGGGAGACATCGCCTTGGATCAGTAGAGATTTAACACCGCAATTGTCGATATCGCCGCAGGCTTTTTGCAAAGCCATTTCTTCTGTATCTTCCGCAGCTTCGGGATTTTTGCGGTAATTAATAGCAATGTTACAACCTTCTTGGGCGAGACGAATAGCGATCGCTTGTCCAATACCCGAACTTGCACCTGTAATTAAGGCATTTTTTCCTTTTAATCCTTTCATTTGACTTTATTCTCTCTAAAATTGGTTGGCTGTTCATGGTTAGTACTAATTGTTTAAAATTTATCAACGGATTGAAATCTAGAAATCCCTACCGAGTCTGACTTTTCTGATAGTTGCTAATGATACTGCAGCGATCGCATTCACCATCGCGCCATTAGTAGGGGCGAACGGTTGTTCGCCCTTGCTTCATTTTCACCGTTTGGAAAGCTGTGCGGGCGATATTTGATACCTGGGGCGAACAACCGTTCGCCCTTCCTTCATTTTCAGCAGATGTCTAAAGAACCAAAAACAAAAGTTCCTAATTTGGATTTCCCCAAGCTACATAAGGTAGTTTCCCCGCTGTTACGCGAACTTTATCAGCGTTAGCTACTAGCTGACCGCAAGCATCCCAAGTCCCGGAAATAAACGTACTTCTGGTACCTTCACCAATCGCTACCGCAGCAGTAAAGTCTTGAATCTGCACTTGTAAAATTTCTAGATTGACTGTTACCTCCGCTTGGGGATGAGCGGCTATTAATTGTTGTAGTTTTTCAATGTTGGCTGCGTCGCTGGTGACACATGGTATACCCATGGCGGTGCAGTTACCAAAGAAGATTTCGGCGAAGCTTTCGCCAACGAGGGCTTGAATTCCCCATTTAGCTAGAGCTTGGGGTGCATGTTCCCGTGATGAACCGCAACCGAAGTTGCGATTAACAACTAGGATTTTCGCTCCTTGATATTGGGGTTGGTCGAAGGGGTGTTGACCGTTGAGGGCTTGGCGGTCGTCTATGAATACACCTGCTCCTAAACCGTCAAAGGTGATTGCTTTTAAATAGCGGGCGGGAATAATGCGATCGGTGTCGATGTCGTCGCCAATTAAGGGTATACCACGACCGGAAACTGTTTTAACTTCGCTGACCATAAACTTTACCTAATCACTTGAATTTAGAGCAACTCGCGCACGTCTGCAACTTCACCTTTAATCGCCGCAGTGGCTACCATGGCTGGACTCATCAAGAGGGTGCGACCAGAGGAGGAACCTTGTCTACCTTTAAAGTTACGATTGGATGAGGAAGCACTGATTTGTCTTCCTTGGAGTTTGTCGGGGTTCATGGCTAGACACATCGAGCATCCAGGTTCGCGCCATTCAAAGCCTGCGGCTTGGAAAATTTTGTCTAATCCTTCGGCTTCTGCTGCTTTTTTGACTCTTTCGGAACCAGGGACGACGAAGGCTTTAACTCCAGCGGCGACTTGGCGACCTTGAGCGATTTTCGCCGCTTCTCTGAGGTCGGTGATGCGTCCGTTGGTGCAACTACCAATAAAGCAGACATCAATTTTTGTGCCTTTGATCGCTTGACCAGGAAGCACATCCATGTATTTATAAGCTTCTTCAGCGACGAAGCGGTCTTCTTCTGGTAGTTCTTCTGGTTTGGGGACAAATTGGTTAACGCCGACACCTTGACCGGGGGTGATTCCCCAGGTAACTGTGGGCGGAATTTCTGCGGCGTCGAAGACGACTATATCGTCATATTCGGCATCAGCATCACTTTTGATGGATTCCCACCAAGTTAAGGCTTTGTCCCAATCTACATTTTTGGGGGCGAAGTCTCGATCTTTAAGGTAGTTGTAAGTAATTTGGTCGGGATTGACGTAACCGCAACGTGCTCCACCTTCTATGGCCATGTTGCAGACTGTCATCCTTTCTTCCATGTTCATTTGCTCGAAGGTTGTACCCGCAAATTCATAAGCGTAGCCAACACCACCTTTGACGCCGAGGGTACGGATGATGTGGAGGATAACATCTTTGGCGTAAACGCCTTTTTTCAGGAAGCCGTTGACTTCGATTTTGCGGACTTTGAGTTTAGCTAGGGCGAGGGTCTGGGAGGCGAGTACGTCGCGGACTTGGCTGGTACCTATTCCAAAAGCGATCGCTCCAAATGCACCATGACTTGATGTGTGGCTATCTCCGCAAGCTATGGTTAATCCTGGTTGAGTTAGTCCTAATTCTGGGGCGATGACATGGACTATTCCCTGATTGCCAGAACCAATGTTATGAAATGTGATACCGTTTGCTTGACAATTCTGCTCTAGTGCCTCAATCATTTCCTCTGCCAAAATATCGACAAAAGGACGCGCTTGATTGTCTGTGGGCACAATATGATCTACTGTGGCTACGGTGCGTTCTGGAAACAAAACTTTTAGACCCCTCTCCCGTAGCATTGCAAAGGCTTGGGGACTGGTAACTTCATGGATAAGATGTAGTCCGATAAATAGTTGCGTTAGCCCTGAAGGAAGTGTACCAACGGTATGTAAGTCCCAAACTTTGTCGAATAGGGTGCCTTTGCTCATACGTCAATGGGTGATTTAGCGAGTCAGAATTCCCATCGTACCAAAAAAAGTCAACTGCTAAGACGCCGCAATGCAAAAACACCTGATGTAATTTCTATACTCCTCTGGCGATCGCTAAATCTCTAATCAGATTAGTTCTAGAAAATATATAACTGCTGAGGGTATAAACTTCCTCGTTACTCAGCGTACTATCGATTTGTTGTAACAACTGCTGCACCAAATCTGCGTCATCGAGTCCTAGCAGAGTACTGGTCTGGGTTTGCTCCACTACAGACCAAAGCTGGCGTAATATTTTGGAGTTCACAGGGCATAATTTCATGACAACTGCTCCTTGTGGCATTAATGCATAACAGCGGCGGGAAGAATCTAAAGAAAATCTTAATTTAGAAATCTAAAGAAAAGCTTAAATGTTATTTAAGTTTATAAAATTAGATAGAAATCTAAATTTTGAGAAAAAATTCTCAGTATTAATACAGGGAAGTGTCAATTTTATCGATTAAACATTGACACTGCCAGGGTAAGTATTAAACTCTACGATTTATCCCAACAGAGAACACAGAACTCTTAACTATCCCCTATCCCCTTTTATTCATCATCGATACTATTTCTCTCAGGAGTAAAAGTAGGTAGTACAGATCGGTCATCATCGGGAACTCTCAGGGGTATGTTTAAATGTCTACGTGCTTGTTCTTCGGCAATATCTCGGTCTTGTTCGTTGTTAAACTGGCTATGATCGAGCAAGTATTCGCTGTGTGCTGCTTGATCTTTTGCGGGTGGGTGGCCATGCTTCCACTTATATTTAAAATCCATCAGTGTGTCATGCCTCAATTTTTACCTAATCTTAATTTAGCTACTCGACTGCTCGCCTCTAGCTTTGGGTGGGAAGGTATTAACTATGGTTTTACCGAAATGGGTAAGTAATTAAGGGTTTTGCTTGCTGAATCTACCGAAATGATTAAGCAATTGAGGGTATTGTTTGCTGAATTTACCGAAATGAGTCAGCAATTGAGGGTTTTGCTTGCTGAATTTACCGAAATGATTAAGCAATTGAGGGTTTTGCTTGCTGAATTTACCGAAATGAGTCAGCAATTGAGGGTTTTGTTTGCTGAATTTACCGAAATGAGTTCATTAGAAGTAGGTTGGGTGAAGCAGAGCGCAACCCAACATGGATCCGGGTGTTGGGTTGCGTTACACTTCACCCAACCTACAAAATCTTAAATCTTGACACTGCTGTAACACACCATACTGGCTAGTTAACTAATTCGGTAGAAAATCTTCGTCTAAACACTCATCCGCAGTGAAGGGAGATTCTAGCGGAAAAGTGTCGAGAGATAAACCAGTTTCATCACTGGCTTGTTTTCTTGCATCTTGATAAGATTGTGTCAGGACTTCTAGGAAATATGGTTTTAAACTAGGACTATCTTTAAAACTTATTGTCAATCGGCGACGATGTTCTCTGATTGTCGCTTTCCAACTATTAGAGCGATTTTCTGGTTGGTATTTATATTTTAGTAAATGCATTAATAAAACAACTAAATTACTCACAAGTGCGTGTTTTTCGCTTCTCCCCATGCATTCAATCTCTTCTATGAGATTTTCTAAATCAACTTCAGAAAATCTGCCTTCTTTTAATTGTTTAGCGGTTGTCTGTATCCACAAATAAAAGTCTTGGTCGTAAAGACAAGAGTTTTTAAAAACTGTTGGTTGAGGCGTTGTCATCTAATTTTTTAACCTCCTAAAATCCAACTAGTAATTATAATTTCATTCCGCTCTGGCTATGCTTGTTACATGTGTTGTTTTTTCCTAGGAGTTTTTGGGGAGTAGGATTGGTTCTGGGTTATTCTCCAGGGAAACTTGAGATTTTGCCAATAGCAAGATGAGTGTATGATAACAATTTTTTGAGCTAAGACTTTTGTTTCATCAACGTCACCTAAAACAAAATAGAGACGCTGCATAACAACGTCTCTACTTTCATTAAATAAACTATGGGCAGTACCAGACTCGAACTGATGACATCCTGCTTGTAAGGCAGGCGCTCTACCAACTGAGCTAACCGCCCTCTTGGTCTTGACTTTAGGAAGTCTAGCACAATGTTCTAGGATTGCGCTAGTATTTTTGGGAAAATATTTTTGAGAACTTGATCAATGCCCTCTGGTCAGACGCACGATCGCATTACTTTATATGCTCTGCCGTTGGTGACGGGTATTGCGCTTTGGCAAACTAAAAGTAGCAATCTGACTCTATTGGTGGCTGGGGGTTTTTTATTTGGTGGGCTGATGTTTGGCCCTGATTTGGATATATATTCGGTGCAGTTCCAACGCTGGGGGTTTTTGCGCTGGATTTGGTTACCATATCAAAAAAGTCTGCGACATCGTTCTTTTTTATCTCACGGGCCGATCATCGGGACTACGTTGCGAGTGATTTATCTGGGAGGTTTGCTGGGATTTGTGGCTATTTTGGTGTTGTTGGTGGTTGGGAAGTTGGGAGGTGTGGCGTTTACTTGGCAAGATTTAGGTGTGGGTGTGAAGCGATCGCTTTCTATTTACTCCGGGGAATTTCTGGCTTTATTCTTGGGGTTGGAGTTGGGTGCTATGAGTCACTCTTTGAGTGATTGGGGTGGTTCGGCGTATAAGCGATTTCAAAAACAGGGGATACAGGGGTTGCTGCCCCGTGAGAAAATTAGGAGGCGCAAACCGAAGAAACGCGCGGTTGGTCGGTCTAAACCAGGAAGGTAATTTTTCCACACAGAGGATCACAGGGGTTTTATGGAGTCGCAAAATCAAACTTTGGCCGCGTTACAAGAGTTGATTGAGGTGGTTGAGAAGTTGCGATCGCCTGATGGGGGTTGTCCTTGGGATTTGGCGCAAACACCAACAAGTTTAACCCCGTACGTGATTGAGGAAGCTTATGAGGTGGTGGATGCGATTAAGCAAGGGGATCAAAAAGCGATCGCCGAGGAGTTAGGTGATTTACTTTTACAGGTGGTATTACAAGCACAAATTGCTAGAGAAGCGGGTGAGTTTTCTTTGCGAGATGTGGCTGAGGGAATTTCCCAAAAGTTAATTCGTCGTCATCCTCATGTGTTTGGTGATGTGTCGGTGACGAGTGTAGATGAAGTGCGGCAAAATTGGGAACAAATTAAAGCTGCGGAAAAGGGGGAATTGTCGCCAGAAAATCAAAAACTCAGTACTAAATTGAGTCGTTATGGACGTACTCTCCCACCATTAACAGCGGCGATGAAGATTTCCCAAAAGGCTGCTGATGTTGGGTTTGAGTGGGAAAATATTGCGGGAGTGTGGGCTAAATTTGATGAGGAGTTAACTGAGTTTCAACAGGCTTTGGCTACGGAAACGCCAGCGAATCAACAAGCAGAGTTGGGCGATTTATTATTTGCGGTTGTGCAATTAGCTCGTTGGCATCACCTCGACCCCGAAGCTGGTTTACAAGGTACTAATGAGCGGTTTGTCCAGCGGATCAAAAAAATGGAAGCGTTTGCAGATCGTCCCCTTTCAGATTATACCTTGGCAGAGTTAGAAAGTTTGTGGCAGCAAGCAAAAGCCCAAATTGCTCGTGAGTCGCAGGCTACCGACAATTGCTAGGATGAGGACAAGATTAAACCAATTCGCAATTCGCAATTCGCAATTCGCAATTCGCAATGACGCTCCTGCGTCGCTAACGCTTCGCTAACGCAATTCGCAATTACGTTCTGTAATGGGGATTTAGCGCAAAGTCAGCCGGGGGGATACTCCCCGCGGTGAACTTTGTAAGAGAGACCCCACCACAAAACTTACGGATTTTAGAATCCGGGGACTTAAACCCACGAAATTTTATTAAGACTTTTTTTACCATGACTGTAGTGCAGACGATTTCCCCCCTGGTGCATCTCGCCCAAAAAACTCGCCAAGCTGCGAGTTTGCTGGCGCTGCTTTCGACTGAAGAAAAAAACCAAGCTATTGCCGCGATCGCTCAAGCTTTAGAATCAGCAAAGGATGAAATTTGTCAAGCAAATATTGCTGATTGTGAAGCAGCGGCTGCTGATGGAATTGCCAAACCGCTTTATAAACGGTTGCAGTTGGATGAACATAAACTAAGAGATGCGATCGCTGGGGTAAGGGATGTAGAAAGGTTGGCTGATCCTGTGGGTCAAGTGCAAATTCACCGCGAAATTGATACAGGTTTGATTCTTCAGCGGATTACTTGTCCTTTGGGGGTTTTGGGGATTATTTTTGAAGCTCGTCCAGAAGCGGCGATACAAATTGTCTCTTTGGCGATTAAGTCTGGAAATGCTGTCATTCTCAAAGGTGGTAAAGAAGCAGTTCGTTCTTGCGAAGCCATAGTTAAAGCCATTAAACAAGGTTTATCTACCACCGCTGTCAACGCGGATGTGGTGCAATTATTAACAACTAGAGAAGAAATATTAGAACTTTTACAGTTAGATAAATATGTAGATTTAATTATTCCTAGAGGCTCTAATTCTTTTGTGCGGTTTGTTCAGGAAAATACGCGGATTCCGGTGTTAGGACATGCTGAGGGAATTTGTCATTTATATATAGATCAAAATATTGATTTGAGCAAGGCTGTGGCAATTACAGTTGATGCAAAAATTCAATATCCCGCCGCTTGTAATGCAATCGAAACTTTGTTAGTTCACAAATCAATTGCGCCGATATTTCTGCCGCAGGTTGCTCAAGCTTTGCAAGCAAATCATGTAGAATTGAGAGGCGACAAAGCAACTTTAGAAATTTTAGATAATATTACCGCTGCTACAGAATTAGACTGGGAAACAGAATATAGCGATCTAATTTTATCTATTAAAATTGTCGATTCTTTAGCAGAAGCGATCGCCCATATTAATTATTATGGTTCTCGCCACACCGAAGCAATCGTTACTGAAGATTTAAAAGCTGCACAAACCTTCTTAGTAATGGTCAACGCAGCAGGTGTTTATCACAACTGTTCTACCCGCTTTGCTGATGGTTTCCGTTATGGCTTCGGTGCAGAAGTAGGTATTAGTACTCAACAAATGCCACCCCGCGGCCCCGTGGGCTTGGAAGGCTTGGTAACATATAAATACCAAATGACTGGTGATGGTCATATTGTCGCCACTTACACAGGTGCAAATGCTAAGTCTTTCACCCATCAAGATTTAGGCGTTGCTGATTGAGAGTTGTAACACTCGATCACACACCTTTGTGTCAAAGTGACCTAACAAAAATTGACCTTTGCTGTTAACTGATGGCATTATGCCGAAGTAATAAGTAAAGATCCAGCTAAGTATCAAATCCTTTATGCGTCGAGACTCGATATTTTACAAACTATTTCAACAATCCCCAACTTTACTATTTGAACTATTGACAAATCCTCCAGCAAATGCTGGTGAATATAAATTTGATTCGGTAGCTGTTAAAGAACCAAAATTTGAAATCGATGGGGTATTTTTACCACCAGAAAACCAAAATCCGGGGGTTGTATATTTTTGTGAAGTTCAATTTCAGAAAGACGAACTGCTTTACGAACGAGTATTTGCAGAATCATCGTTATATTTTTACCGCAACCGAGCTAGATTTAGCGATTGGCAAATAGTCATAATTTATCCATCCCGTAATCTAGAACAAAGCGATCTTCATCCCCATCGTGTATTTTTAAATAGCGAACAAGTACATCGAGTGTATCTGGATGAATTGGGAGATATTCGCTCTTTACCTGTGTGGGTAGCATTGATGGTGTTAACTACCATAGAAGAAGAAATTGCACCACAACAAGCGAGATATTTGCTCTCTCGTTCTTCTATTGAACAACCAGAAACTGTAAGTCGCGCCATAATAGAGCTAGTAGTCACAATCATGGTGTACAAATTTGAACAATTAAGCAGAACTGAGGTACAAGAAATGTTAGGAATTACACTCCAACAAACAAGAGTTTATCGAGAAATTAAGGAAGAGGGAATACAGGAAGGAGAGCAGCGAGGACGAGAACAGGGAGAAAAATCGCTAATTCTTCGTCAACTAACTCGCCGTGTGGGAAAATTACCTGAAGATGTGCATGAGCGCATTGAAACTCTGTCTTTGGAACAATTAGAAAATCTTGGTGAAGCACTGTTAGATTTTACCAGTCTGGCTGATTTGCTCTCTTGGCTAGAAGCACTTGGGGATTAAGATAGCGATCGCTCTGTGATGAATACCTGTTTATATGGTATTGTTTAAGGAATGTATTAATTAAGCTCGCCCGCTTTTTGTTGGTTTAACTACGCACTCAGGAAACTCGCTTTTGAGCGCCGGAAACACAGGACAAGGTGCTTGTTCTTGTAAATTCTCCGGTTTACTCCAAGTGAATGGGGCTTTTTGCGACGCAGACATCCACAACAATCGTTTGGCTCTTGTCATCGCTACATAAAGCAACCGATATTCTTCTGCAGTTTTCAAACTTTTTGCTTGTTCCCAAGCTTGAGTGACGTCTGGTATTTGCGGTTCTTTGTGTAGTGCTGCTCGCACTTGGGCGCGAGCTACTTCAGATAAGGTAAAATTGCCGAGGAATTGACTTTGGGGCGGTACCCAAAACCTACCAGGAATCAAATTTTCATGGAGAAAGGGAAGAAAAACATAGTCCCAGTCTAATCCTTTGGCTTTGTGCATGGTAATGATGGTCAGTTGACCGTTGCGGGTGTAGCGGGCTTCTAAATCTTCAGTTTCCACCGCTTCAAATCTTTCGGAACTGACGATTTCACTCAAAGCTGATAGCATCGCTCCCATGGAACTATCACCAGCTATCTGCTGATTGACTCTTTCTGTGAGTTTATCAGCGGTTGCTAGTTCTGCTTGGTCATAGTTTAGTGTCAAAGCGAGGAAGGAAATCAGGTGATAAATCGGTAATTCTAACCGGGCGCGGAGTAAACTACGACATAAGTGTGAGGCTTTTTGTACCGCCTCTAATTGGGGTGGAGCTAGGGGGCCAGGATACAAAAAGTCTTCTGGTAAGCTAGCTAGGGCGTTGAGGTCTTGAGTTGGTATCAACTGACGCTTGACTAAAACCTCAAGGGCAACTTTAAGATAATCGGGGGAATGAGGGCGCTCGCAAAATTGCAATAGTCCTAAAATTTCCTGGGGAATATGAGAACGGCGATCGCGTTCTCCTACATCATAAAGTGTAATTTCATGCTCTTTGCATATCGGTGTCAGCGCCTCTGCTAACCATCTTCCTTGGCGATTCTCCCGGACTAAAATTGCTGCACTGATTTTTGTTTGGTCTTGAGCAAATAATTCAATCACCCTTTGTGACAATAATTCTACAGTGTGATAAATATCACGTGGTGTATATAACTCTAATCCTCTTCCCACCGGTGCGGGGTTAGCATCTTGCTGGGGATCGCCTGTGTCTACTGGGCGGATGTATTGGGGACGGAAGGGTGTTTGTTGATTTTTGACGCCGTAGAAGCTGTTGATCCATTCCAGGGCAAAATTAGCCGCAGTGATAATTATTCTCGTACTGCGACCAGCTTGATCCATGGTTGCTAGTTGCTGGAGGCGATCGCATTCGTAGCAAAATTGTCGAAAATAAATCGGATCAGCTGGGGTAAAAGTAGAGTTAATCGCTTGGTTGGGATCACCGACTCTGATTAAATTGATTCGCGATGAAGTGGATGATAAATTTTCCTTTGCTTCCTCATCTCCATCACGCGCCAAAATTTCTAACAACTGGGTCTGTAAGGGGCTAGAATCTTGAGCTTCGTCTTCAAAAACTGCAAAAACTTGGTTTTGTTCTAGGTGACGAGCGCTGGTGTTTTCGAGGACGCGCAGTGCGGCTAAGATCATGTCGTCGTAGTCGATGAACTCGCGCGATCGCATGATGTTTTGATATTGTGCATATAAGCCTGCGGCGATGCTTAAAATTCCATATGCATCTGTGGTTTCGTGACTCCATTGTTGCAAGTTTTCTGGCGATAAACCAGAACTTTTGGCTTCATGAATCACTGTAGTTGCTAATTCTGGTAATACTTCTGTCCGTAATACCGATTGACGACGCAATCTTTCTGTTTCTTCGCCGTCGAATTGGCTACCTTCCAGTAACCGTAAATACCGTTGAGGATGGCTGTTAATCCATTGTTCTACAGCGGTTCTGATAAAGCGATGACTTTGGTTTGGTGTAATTAATGTGACATTTTCTAACTGCAAACCAGATAAATTAGGATAGCGACTGGCGATATTGAGTGCTAAACCATGCAAGGTATGGACAACAAAGCCGGTCTGCGGTAGAGATAAATCTTCGCGTAAATATTTGCGGATTTTGGCTTTAATATTCGCAGCAGCGGAGCGGGTAAAAGTCACCACTACCAACTGACGACGAGAAGAGGAACCAGATTGAGTATAACATTCATATTGGCGAGCAATAGCGATCGCTGCTGCTGCTGCCATCCCTGTAGATTTACCAGCACCAGGAACCGCAGACACAGCTAACGGCCCAGCTTTCCAATCCGCCATTTGCTGTTGTCCGGGACGCAAACTCTGACAAATACGAGATATGGCCTCTGTGCGCAGGGATGACATCGGCGATGGCTGGACTAGTTCTGAGGGTAGAGATTCTGGAGACACAATTTATAATTCTTAATACGTTATCCTTCTTTCAACTCGCTCTCAGTATAAGAAAGGATAACTGGTTGTTGATAAAGTGGGACTGTGAATGTCACAGTGGAACCGAGTCCTTCACCAAGACTGTAAAAATGCACCTCACCACCCATAGCTTCCACTAATTTTTGAGATATTGCTAATCCTAAACCAGTACCACCAAACTGACGAGTGCGAGAACCGTCAACTTGAGAGAATAATTGAAATAGTTTATCCTGCTTATCTAAAGAGACGCCAATTCCCGTATCAGCGACGCGCACTCGTACCATTCCTGGGAATTGCTGCTCTTGGAATTTGGTTTTTTTCCTGACCAAATCAGCGCTGACGGTAACACCGCCTTCTTGGGTGAATTTAATGGCATTATTCACCAAGTTGATCATTACTTGTAGTAATCTTTGATAGTTGCCTTGAACAATTATTTCATCAGAAGTTGCGGGTATTTGCATCCCAAAGCTGAGGTTCCGCATTTGCGCTTGGGGACGCATGAAGTTATCGACATCATTAAATAATTCATCTAGTTTTACTGGTGTGCAGTCAAGCTCCATTTTCCCAGCTTCAATTTTGGCAATATCCAAAATGTCGCTGACGACTTCCAGTAGGTGTAATGATAGATGATGGGCTTCACAGAGAAATTCTTTTTGTTCTTCTGGATCATCTGCCATTCCGTCTAAAATCAGCTTTAGGAAACCGATCATCCCGTTGAGGGGTGTACGAATTTCGTGGGAGACATTAGCCAGAAACTCGCTTTTGAGACGGGAAGCTTCTTCGGCTTTTTGACGAGCTATTTCTAATTCTTGGTATAAGGTAGCATGAGCGATCGCTGTGCCTAATTGATCTGCTACTTCCTTTGCTAGTTCGATTTCCGCTTCTGTCAAAGGATAGCACTCATCCCGCAGACTCAAAGCAATTAATCCATTTGCTTGGTCTTGGTGGGATGTTGCTACTAGTAAGATTTTTTTATTGGGACATAAATTATACCTTGGCACTTCCATAACAATTGGTTCCAAGGTGGTCAAAACTTGAATAAAAGCAGGTTCAGCGGTGACATCGATTTCTACACCCCGCATTGAGCGCAGGTCTGATTGATGATACTCTGCTATCACCTGTAATTTTGTGTTGGATGGCTGATATGGGAACATCACACACCGCTCTAGTCGGAGTGCTTTCCCTAGACTATCAACTGTTTGTTGCCAGATGATATCTATGTCCAAGTTGCGGCGGATATTCCTGGTGATTCTGTTGACAATTTTTTGGTGTTTGTGCGATCGCAGCGCTAATTCTAACTGTGTTGGTGTTTTTAATATTACATCATCTGCTTGCTGATTAATTTTAGTCTGCAATAAGCGACCCATCACGAACACTGTAGTAGCAACTTTACCCAATTTCGGCATCACGGGGCTAATAATCAATTCCAACTCAAATAACTGCTGGTGATGACTAAACCAGCACTGCAATTTTTCCGGTACCAAATTTGTTAATACCTCGTGGAGCTTTTCTAAATAAGAGCTTTTGTCTGCGGGTACAAAGCTTTCATACTCACTCACTTCGTCATTTAGCTGCTGGGGGTTTAATCCCAGCAGTTCACTTTGCTGCCAATAAAAGCTCAGATAGCGCCCTGTTCCATCTTGCGTATACACCAACTCTGCCCCCAGACTATGTATGGGTATACCAGTCTGATTGGTAACAGATTCCATATTTTGAGAGAATAAGTTAGGCAATTGAGAATTGGCAGTAATAATCATTAATCGAGTTGAATAATAAACTAGCCGCCGACAACCGAGTTGTTAAAGCTGCTTAAAGTTTGGCATAAATTATTACAGCTTTGACAAGC
The DNA here is from genome assembly GCF_000332295.1 of Fortiea contorta PCC 7126. Taxonomy (GTDB): domain Bacteria; phylum Cyanobacteriota; class Cyanobacteriia; order Cyanobacteriales; family Nostocaceae; genus Fortiea; species Fortiea contorta. Next base: position 3,761,999 of record NZ_KB235930.1, read on the forward strand.
TCAATTGGTGATTTACCCTCTCTGGAAGGCAGATTGAAAGATTTTACATGTTTTTTATTTTGCATTTATCATTTATTTATAAAATCAATCATTCCATTCGCCTCTAGCGGGAACGGGCGTGCGCTTGGGAGAGCGTGTCAGTTCATCATCTCTGGGAACTTCACCCCGTAACCATTGACGAATTGCTACTTCGATCACTTTACTAGGATCATTGGTTAGGTGCTGAATTTGCTCCACTAACTCAGAATCCAGGTGAACTGCAATTTCTACCTTGTCAGCGTGTCTATTTTCCGCATCGGTAGATTTTTCTTTCATATTCATAGGTTTTTATGCTCAGAATTTTTTTGTCAACAACTTTGTAAAGCAGTTTTCTTCTCATTTCGGGTTATTTCACTGACAAATGTAAAATTTATAGTTACATGTTTCCCCGAAATCCCACCAAATTAATAGTTTCCGGTAGCAAGTGATAATTATTATAGAACTTACTAGACAACACTCTCTAGAAGTTTTGTCAGCCAACAGGTGCAAAGCGGACGATGAAAAATAGCCACCGCCTGTAAAAACCCGACGATGTACTTATATACACTTATTGTACGCTGTTGGTTGATCAATACCAGCAACCAAAATATAGACTTTTATTGATTCTTAAAGGAATAGGGCTAGAGAAGTGGGGAAGGATAAATTCTTTTTCTTTCCACACTACCCAAACTCCCTGATCTTTCAACGCCCCATACCCAATCAAAACACTATGCAGCGTCCTGAGCTAAGAAAGCATTAAAATACATGAAGTAAATAGCTTTATTAACCTTGGTTGCTGCTTCAGCAAAGATAGTATATGACTGACGTTCCCGCAGTTCGCATTCGCAATTTCTGTATTATTGCCCACATCGACCACGGGAAATCAACCCTAGCTGATCGCTTACTACAAGCGACTGGTACGGTTGATGACCGACAGATGAAGGAACAGTTTCTCGACAATATGGATTTGGAACGGGAGCGCGGCATTACAATTAAGCTGCAGGCTGCCCGGATGAATTACACAGCCAAAGATGGTCAGCAATATGTGCTGAATTTAATTGATACGCCGGGACATGTGGATTTCTCTTATGAAGTGTCGCGTTCTCTGGCTGCTTGTGAGGGGGCGCTGTTGGTTGTAGATGCGTCCCAAGGCGTAGAAGCGCAGACTTTGGCGAATGTGTATTTGGCGCTGGAGCATAATTTAGAAATTATCCCAGTGTTAAATAAAATTGATTTGCCAGGTGCAGAACCAGACCGAGTAGTTGGGGAAATTGAAGAAATTATCGGTTTAGATTGTAGTGGAGCGATTCTCGCGTCGGCGAAAGAGGGGATTGGGATTGATCAGATTTTAGAAGCAATTGTAGAACGAGTTCCCCCAGCGCCGAATACGGTAAATGAGCGTTTGCGGGCATTGATTTTTGACAGCTATTATGATAGTTACCGGGGAGTGATTGTCTATTTTCGCGTGATGGATGGTACGGTGAAAAAAGGCGATCGCATTTATTTGATGGCGTCTGAGAAAGAATATGAAATTGATGAGTTAGGGGTACTTTCTCCCACTCAGAAGCAGGTGGAAGAACTTCACGCCGGAGAAGTAGGCTATTTGGGCGCAGCAATTAAAGCTGTGGCTGATGCGCGGGTTGGGGACACAATCACTCTCGCCAATGCGAAAGCTCCAGAACCGCTACCTGGTTACACCGAAGCTAACCCGATGGTGTTTTGCGGGATGTTCCCCATCGACGCTGATCAATTTGAAGATTTGCGGGAAGCGTTGCAAAAACTGGAACTCAATGATGCGGCGCTACATTATGAACCGGAAACTTCTAGCGCGATGGGGTTTGGTTTCCGTTGCGGGTTCTTGGGTCTGCTACACATGGAAATTGTCCAGGAACGGTTGGAGCGGGAGTATAATCTAGATTTGATTATTACTGCGCCTTCTGTGGTGTATAAGGTCATCACTATCAAGGGCGAGGAATTGTATATCGATAATCCTAGCCATTTACCTGCACCCAATGACCGAGAAAGAATTGAGGAGCCTTACGTCCAAGTAGAAATGATTACACCGGAAATTTACGTCGGAACGTTGATGGAATTGTCACAAAACCGACGCGGTGTATTCAAGGATATGAAATATCTCACCCAAGGACGCACTACACTGACTTATGAGTTACCTTTGGCTGAGGTGGTGACTGACTTTTTTGACCAGATGAAATCGCGATCGCGTGGTTATGCAAGTATGGAATATCACCTGATCGGTTATCGGGAAAATCCTCTGGTGAAGCTGGATATTATGATTAACGGTGATCCGGTCGATTCTTTGGCGATGATTGTCCACCGTGATAAAGCTTACAATGTTGGGCGGTCAATGGCTGAGAAGTTGAAAGAGTTGATTCCCCGTCACCAGTTTAAGGTACCCATTCAAGCTTCTATCGGTAGCAAAGTCATCGCCAGTGAACATATTCCGGCTTTGCGGAAAGATGTGTTAGCCAAGTGTTATGGCGGTGATATCAGCCGCAAGAAGAAACTTTTGCAGAAACAAGCTAAGGGTAAAAAGCGGATGAAGTCTGTGGGGACGGTGGATGTTCCCCAGGAGGCGTTTATGGCCGTATTAAAGCTGGATCAAAGTTGATTTTTTTCAACGCAAAGTAGCGCGGAGTTTTTTTGCGTGGGACGAGTTTTTAAATTGGTAGGGGAGGGTAAGGAGGAGATGATCTCTTTACCCTTTTTGCTGAGGGAGGTGATGGGAGAAAACATTCTTCCCTTGGCTTGGTTTACCAGTTATGATTTTGGGTTACAAGTTAACGCTGATTTTTCGTTGATTGAGAGTTTTTCATCCCTAATCTTTAGTCCCTAGTCGAGCTTTGGCGAAAAGCTGACAATTTTAGTAAACATATTTACTGTGAACAGCATCCCTGTATTTTTAGATAGATGTAGTTTTGTAGCTTTTGATAAAGCATCGGAGAGTTGAGTCCATGAAGATACTGGTACTGAGTTGGGAATTCCCGCCGAGGATAGTTGGTGGAATTGCTCGTCATGTGGCGGAGTTGTACCCAGAGGTGGTGAAGCTGGGACATGAAGTCCATTTGATTACAACTGAGTTTGGTCAAGCTTCGATGTATGAGGTGGTGGAGGGAGTCCACATACATCGAGTACCGGTAGCTGCTGGTCAGGACTTTTTCCACTGGGTGGTAAATTTGAATAGCAGCATGGGTCATCACGGTGGAAAGTTGATTATGGAGGAAGGGCCGTTTGATTTAATCCATGCCCATGATTGGTTGGTGGGAGATGCGGCGATCGCTCTCAAGCATAATTTTAAGATACCACTGATTGCCACAATTCACGCTACTGAATACGGGCGTTATAACGGTATTCATACTGATACTCAAGGTTATATTCATCGTAAAGAGGAATGGTTGGTTTACAATTCTTGGCGAGTGATTGTCTGTAGTGAATATATGCGCGGGGAGGTGGGACGGGCGTTACACAGTCCTGGGGATAAAATTGATGTGATTTATAACGGAATTCGCCCGGAAAAGAAACAACACCACGAAGATTTTCACGCGCAGGATTTTCGCCGCCGTTTTGCAGAAGACAATGAAAAAATTGTCTATTATGTGGGGCGGATGACTTATGAAAAGGGTGTGACTTTATTGCTGAATGCTGCGCCCAAGGTGCTTTGGGAAATGGGCGGTCATGTGAAATTTGTGATTGTTGGTGGTGGGAATACTGACAATCTCAAGCGTCAAGCCTGGGATTTGGGTATTTGGCACAAGTGTTATTTTACAGGTTTTCTCTCGGATGAATATTTAGATAAATTCCAAACTGTGGCTGATTGCGCGGTGTTTCCTAGTTTGTATGAACCTTTTGGGATTGTGGCTTTAGAAAGCTTTGCTTCTCGCGTTCCCGTGGTGGTTTCTAATACGGGTGGGTTTCCGGAAGTTGTCCAACACACCAAAACAGGCGTTGTCACTTGGGTAAATAATCCCGACTCTATCGCTTGGGGAATTTTAGAAGTGTTGAAAAACCCCGGTTATCGCCAATGGTTAGTAGATAATGCTTATGAAGATTTACAGTGTCGCTTCTGTTGGACAAAATTAGCGCAACAAACCGTAGCTGTTTATGAGCGAGTTGCGAAAGAGAGGAAGCAAGTCTTGTGGTTTTAATTTTTAGCCTGACGCAAAAGTACATCTATTAAGGTCAAAAGTCAAGGATTTTTGCACCGCCAACAACCTTGACCAATAATTAATGACACAGAAAAATGTTCACTCTGCGTTATTTTTGCGTTAAAAAACACAACACACTCTGTACGCTGGGAACTATACTCCTTCTGGTGAGAAAGTTAGCAATATTTGCAGTTTGCGCCAGAAGATGAGTATGACAAAGGCATTCCCAAAGATTGCAAAGTGTTGGAAGACTGTAACAAACAGGTTGTCTAAAATCAGAGACTACCTCGCATCCTATCTAATAGTAGAATCAACACCCCGTTTGGCAGAAAAAACTGTTCATCTTCCATCCTCCTTCACTGGCCCTGTTCTCAGCTTAGGTGGCGGTGGCCCTGATGTCGAGGAAGCTATTCAGTGGATGATTAACCAAGTCAGGGGATGTACTAACTGCTCTACTAAAATAGATGTTGTCGTCATTCGCGCGGCTGGTGACTATGAATATAATCGGGTGATTAGCGCCATGAAGGGTGTAGAGTCTGTGCAGACGTTTGTCGTTAGCAACAGACAAGAAGCCAATAAAGCAGAGATTGTGGAAAAGGTGAGAAATGCAGGAGTAATTTTCTTTGCTGGTGGTGATCAGTGTAAATATATCCGCAACTGGAAAGGTACTAAGCTAGAAACTGCTGTGAAGACGGTCTACGCTAGAGGCGGTGGCATTGGTGGTACCAGTGCGGGTGCTATGATCCAAAGCGAATATGTTTATGATGCTTGTGATTCTTCGGAAAAAGGCATTGAAACCAGAGACGCACTTGCAGATCCCTACCGCGATATTACTTTTACTTACAATTTTTTCAAATGGCACTATTTGCAAGGTACAATCGTTGACACGCACTTTGATCGGCGGGAAAGAATGGGAAGAATTATGGCTTTCATCGCCCGTCAAATTAAAGAAGGTGTTGCTAGTAGTGTTTTAGGCATCGCCGTTAGCGAAAGTACTTCCTTGGTGATTGATAAAAATGGTTTGGCGAGGGTGATTGGTAGAGGTGCTGTATACTTCGTACTGGGTGATCATCCTCCCGAAGTTTGCGAACCCCGCATTCCTTTGACTTTTTCTAACTACAAAATTTGGAAAATTCGCAGTGGCGATACTTTCAATCTGCGAAATCGACCAACATCAGGATACTATCTCAGAAATGTGAAGCGGGGAAGGATTGATTACAATCCCTATTGAGAGATGAGGGGATGGGGAGGTGGGGAGGTGGGGGGATGGGGAGTGTGGGGAGTGTGGGAGGTGTGGGAGGAGGGGGAAGAGGGGGAGGTGTGTGGGAAGCTTTGGGTTCTGAGCAGGATGTTTTGAGTTTTGAAATTCAAGTTTCAGGCTCAAAGGCTCACACTTGAGGCTCAAAGGCTGACGCTTGAGGTTCAAAGGCTGACGCTTGAGGTTCAAAGGCTGACGCTTGAGGTTCAAAGGCTGACGCTTGAGGCTCAAAGGCTGACGCTTGAGGCTCAAAAAGGCTCACACTTGAGGCTCAAAGGCTCACACTTGAGGTTCAAAGGCTGACACTTGAGGTTCAAAGGCTGACGCTTGAGGTTTTAACTCTCCCCCACCTCCCCATCACCCCATCACCCCATCCCCCCACCTCCCCATCACCCCATCCCCCAATAACCTACCTCACACCCGTCGGTATTTCTTCCAAAGAAATCACCCGTCCTTCATCTGCAAAACCGGCGATTTGATCGAAATTCAAATACCGATATAAATCATCAGCAAAAGGATTAAGTTTTTGCCCAACAATCTCCAGATATTCTGATACCGTAGGAATGCGTCCCAACAACGCACAAACTGCAGCTAATTCTGCAGAACCAAGATACACTCTTGCATCTTTGCCCATGCGATTATTGAAGTTGCGGGTGGAAGTAGAAAATACTGTTGTACCATCAGCAACTCGCGCCTGATTCCCCATACACAAACTACATCCTGGCATTTCGGTTCGCGCGCCAGCAGCCCCAAAAATACCATAGATACCTTCTTCTTTGAGTTGATGTTCATCCATGCGGGTTGGAGGTGCTATCCACAAACGAGTTTTCACAGCACCCGCACCTTCCAAAACTTTCGCTGTTGCGCGATAATGACCGATATTCGTCATACAAGAACCGACGAACACTTCTTGCACTGGATCGTTAGCGACTTCTGATAACAATTTCACATTATCAGGGTCATTGGGAGCCGCGACAATTGGTTCTGTGATTGTGTTTAAATCAATTTCAATGATTTGTGCATACTCTGCATCTGCATCTGCTGCTAATAGCACAGGATTTGCTAACCATTCCTCCATTTTGGCGACGCGACGGAGAATGGTACGGGCATCATGATAATCCCGTGCTACCATGTTATTCAACAGTGCGACATTAGAGCGGAGATATTCGCAAATTGTCTCTACACTCAGCTTAATTGTTGAACCTGCACAAGACCTTTCTGCAGTTGCATCGGCGAGTTCAAAGGCTTGTTCTACTTTCAAATCTGGTAAGCCTTCAATTTCTAAAATTCGCCCTGAAAAAACATTTTTCTTGTTCTCTTTGGCGACTGTTAATAAACCTTTTTGGATTGCTACATACGGAATGGCGTTAACCACATCTCGCAACGTTATACCCGGTTGCAATTCCCCTGTGAATCTTACCAAAACTGATTCTGGCATATCCAAAGGCATGACACCCAACGCCCCAGCAAAAGCTACTAAACCCGAACCTGCGGGGAAAGAAATTCCTAGGGGAAAGCGAGTGTGAGAGTCGCCACCTGTGCCTACGGTATCTGGTAGTAGCATCCGGTTCAACCACGAGTGAATGATACCATCTCCAGGACGCAGGGCGATGCCACCACGAGCTGAGAAAAAGTCTGGTAGTTCGTGATGAGTTTTGATGTCTACTGGTTTGGGATAAGCAGCAGTATGACAGAAAGTTTGCAGGACTAAATCTGCACTAAAACCTAAACAAGCGAGTTCTTTTAATTCGTCGCGGGTCATGGGGCCTGTGGTATCTTGAGAACCAACGGTAGTGATGATGGGTTCGCAAGCTGTACCAGGACGCACACCAACTAAACCGCAGGCTTTACCCACCATTTTTTGCGCTAGGGTGTAGCCTTTGGCTGTATCTTGGGGTGGTTGGGGACGGATGAAAACATCGCTTGGTGCTAAACCGAGTGCTTGACGGGTTTTGTCGGTGAGGGTACGCCCAATTAATAGGGGAATCCGTCCCCCGGCGCGGACTTCATCTAAGATAGTATCGGGTTTGAGGGTGAAGGTGGTAATAATTTCTCCAGCATCGTTTGTGATTTCGCCTTTGTAAGGATGGATGGTAATCACCATACCAGTTTCCATCTGGGTGACATCACACTCAATTGGCAAAGCACCTGCATCTTCTGCTGTGTTGAAAAAGATGGGAGCGATCGCACTACCTAATATATAACCCCCAGCGCGTTTGTTGGGCACAAAGGGAATATCATTGCCCATATGCCACAATACTGAGTTGATGGCAGATTTGCGGGACGAACCAGTACCCACTACATCCCCGACATAAGCCACGGGATGTCCTTTTTTCTTTAACTGGGCGATGGTTTCTAAGCTTCCCGGTTGCCTTGACTCTAACATCGCTAAGGCGTGTAGGGGAATATCCGGGCGGGTTGTGGCTTGTTGCGCTGGCGATAAATCGTCGGTGTTAGTTTCGCCAGGAACTTTAAATACGGTGACGGTGATAGCTGCTGGTACTGTTGGTTTCCTGGTAAACCATTCAGCTTCTGCCCAGGAATCAACTACCTGCTTGGCGAAAGGATTGGTTTTAGATAATTCTAAAACATCATGGTAAGCATCATACACCAAGAGGATTTTGCTCAGGGCGTTAGCAGCGTAGGCGGCGATGGGTTCTTTACCTTGTCCCCCCATCACCAAGGGAGTTTCAGAAGAGTCTGAGAGGGAGACTGTCGGTAATTGCAACAATTCAATTAAGGATTGTACATTGTAGCCGCCTACCATTGTTCCCAGTAATTCCACTGCTGCGATGGGGGAAACTAAAGGGCTGGTGATTTCTTCTTTAGCAATCGCCGTCAGGAATCCAGCTTTGACATAAGCCGCTTCATCAACACCAGGGGGAATGCGCTCGCGCAATAAATGCAACAATGTATCCTCTTCCCCTACTGGTGGATTCTTCAGTAATTCGCACAATTGTGATGTTTGCTGTGCATCCAATGGTAAGGCGGGAATACCGAGTTGAGCGCGTTCCACAACATTTTGGCGGTATTTTTCTAGCATTTCGTGTTCTCCATTGGGATGTTCTTCTTTTAATTATGAAATATTTTTAGGCAATAATTGACTATCAAAGGCGAGCCTATTTTTTTGACTAAAAACTTCACTGATAATCTGTTCTCGTAGTGTTTTTTATACTGAAAGTATAGTTTTTATAAACCAAATACTTTATTTAACGGTGCGTTAAATGTTGCCATAACACACCGTTAAATTGATAAATTATCTCTTATTTTTGGTCTAGCCAAGTTTCTAAATCACTAATACTAGAAAAATCTAGCAATGCTTCTCCTAGATTCTCTAATTGTTCAATCGATAATCTTTTAATTCGCTCGACTAATGATGGATCAAGCTCACCAACACGGCGATTAAGTAGACGCAGTATTAAGTCTTGCTCTCCCTCTTGTCGTCCTTCTTGTCGTCCTTCTTGTTTGGCTTGTTCTCTGTTTCTTTGATACAGTGGTTCTAGTCGCATAATTAACTCCCGATCATCTGCTTCTATTTCTTGATTTACTCTCAAATTTTCGCGTAAGTTGTAAACTAATTCGAGTGTTGTTGTTTGGTATGGATGATTTAATGGTAACGCTTGCAACTCAACAATTGCTTGTGACTGTACACTTCCTCTACCCAACAGCCTCAACCATAAAGTTTCTGGTGTGAGCGGGAGTTGGTGTATAGCCACAATTGCTGTTCGCAAAGCCTCTGGTAGAAAATGTACTCCTGATAACCAACCTGCTTTTTCCAAAGTTCCGAAGCTAGATAATTTGGTTTCAGATGCAGTTGGAGTTAGAATCCACAGTCTAGGAATTTCTGAGTCTTGAAGTTTGGTTTTATTAGCTTTGGCTTCTCGCCGCAATAAAGCTTTGACTTCTAATAATTTTAGAATACAATCACATACCTCATCGCTGGAAGCTGGATTGCGGAATGGTTCTATTATCGCCGGGTTTTCAACAAATCTTCCTAGCAAGCCCAGTATTTCTAAATTACTATTTTGCTGTTTAGCAGGAGTAAATAAAACATCTATTTCTTTAATTTCTCCGGCAATTTTTTCAGATGCCTTAACTTCTCCGTAATCTTTTAATAATTCTTCCAGATAGTCCTTGGCAAATTTATCATGTATAAAGCGTGTCATTTAATTCGGTATTTTTGATTTGAAATTTTGGTGTTTCTTTGAATTTCCAGGAAAATTCTTCGCTGGTATACAGCATGTGTAAGTTTTGGTGCCATATTAATTATTGCTACATTTAGTCTAGTTGTCAGTTATGGGGTTGGGTGGAGCGTACCGCTAAAGCGGAACCTGCAGGGTAGCGCAACCCAATCTACAAAATCTTTATTAATTAACCATATCTACGATAGTTTTACCCAATTCAGATATAATGTTGAATTTGACCGTTACATCAAGTCGCCTTCGCATATGTCCAAAACTTACACCGTTGAGATTCACCACCAAGGCACAATCCATAATCTGCAGGTTTCTGAAGATGAAACTATTTTATCGGTTGCTGATCATCTAGGTTTAGAGTTGCCTAGTTCTTGTCATGCAGGTGTTTGTACAACTTGCGCTGGTCAAATCATGACTGGTACTGTGGATCAAACTGATGGTATGGGTGTTAGTCCCGAATTACAAAAACAAGGTTATGTATTACTTTGTGTGGCTAAACCTCGTTCAGATTTGAAAATTGTTACGGAAAAAGAAGACTCACTTTATCAATTGCAATTTGGCAAGGATAATTAATCAGCGAACAATTAACTAATTCTCAACACAAAAAAACAACAAAAATAACTACCATGACAACCCATTTTATCACTGCAGAAATTGACATCCAATCTACTTCCACAGATTTACAAAAAGCGATTGAGGTAGAGTTGAAAAAACAAGGTGAACCCCTACGCTGGGCTGTCACTGCTGTGGATGAAGAACAGCAAAAAGCTACTGTAGAAGCTGTTGTCACTTTGACATCTGCCAAAGTCGAGTGAATCAACATCCTTATACTGCTATTCTCATTGTACCAACAGGCATTGGGGCAGCGATTGGCGGTTACGCTGGAGATGCTTTACCGGTCGCAAAAGTGATTGCTGAAGTTTGCGATCGCCTGATTACTCACCCCAATGTCCTCAATGGTGCCAGCTTATACTGGAACCTCCCCAATGCTTTCTATGTTGAAGGGTACGGACTTGACAAATTTGCTGCTGGATGCTGGGGTTTACGTCCTGTACACAGCAACAAAATTGGTTTGCTTTTAGACCAAGGCATAGAGCCAGAATTACGGCTGCGACACCTACAAGCAGCCGATGCCGCTAGAGCTACCCTAGGGTTAACCTTAACAGATTACGTAATTACCGATGCACCATTAGGAGTAGAATTACGTATGTCGTCTACGGGTGCAAGTTGGGGAACAATCGGCAACCCAGATAGTTTATTGAGAGCAGCTGAGGTATTAATTCAACAAGCGGGAGCGGAGGCGATCGCAGTTGTTGCCCGTTTCCCTGAAGATATGGATGAACAAGCAGTACAAAACTATCGCCACGGTAAAGGTGTTGACCCCCTAGCCGGTGCAGAAGCAGTCATCAGTCATTTAATTGTGCGAACCTTCCACATCCCCTGCGCCCATTCACCCGCCCTAGCAGCTGCACCCCCAGACCCGGATTTATCACCCCGTTCAGCGGCTGAAGAATTAGGTTATACTTTTTTACCAAGCGTCTTGGTTGGACTCAGCCGCGCGCCGCAGTTTATCATTGAGAAGGGATTAGTAGCATCTCGACTGGAAGATATTTGGGTAGACCAAGTTGATGCAGCGATCGCACCTGCAACTGCTTGTGGTAGCAGTGCCTTGTTAAGTTTAAATCAAACCCAGTGTCAAATCATCACAGTAACGGAAAACAGAACTCAAATTCAAGTACCTGCCCACTCATTGGGGATAAAATCTATCAATGTCAACTCATATTTAGAAGCAGTAGGCTTATTAGTCGCAAACAAAGCAGGTGTAAATCCATCTTCCCTTAGTTGTGGACTATCTTCTTTACAAAGGATTAAGGATGAAAGAAGAAGTTTTGTCTTCTGATCTCAAAGTTTCATCCTTCATCCTTCATCCTTCATCCTTCATCCAGAGTATTTGTGGTTGAACAACAAAAACAAGAACCAGAAGTTCCTCTACTGACGCGCGTCCAAGTTTTGGTAGCGATGGGAACAACTGCAATCTTTTTGTGGATTATCGCCAAAATATGGCTCCGTTTTGGAGATTTTTCTTTATTTTTTTGGCGCTGGAACAGCAGAGATTTCCTCTTCGGCTTAGGGTTGGGGCTAATCATCACAGCCTTGAGTGGTTTAGCTTATCGCTTTTATAGTCCATACCGCAAAAGTGCGGATTATTACCTAGAATTAGTACTCAAACCTTTAGCTCTACCAGACATAATCTGGCTGGGATTGCTACCGGGTTTGAGTGAAGAATTACTATTTCGTGGTGTGATGCTACCAGCTTTAGGAGCAGATATGGTAGCCGTGATTGTCTCCAGTTTTTGCTTCGGCGTCTTACATCTCAGCGGTGCTCAACAATGGGCTTATGTGATGTGGGCAACTATAGTGGGCTTAATGTTGGGCTATGGTGCTCTGTTAACTGGTAATTTGTTGGTGCCAATTGTTGCTCATATTCTGACGAATTTGATTTCTAGTTATTTGTGGAAAATGCGTCAGCAGAATTAAATGGGCTTGGGGAAGCCGCTACTACTTCAAATGCTCACAAGGAACAATAAAAATATCTCTTTTCCTAATCCCTAATCCCTAATCCCTGTTTCCTGTTCCCTGTTCCCTAATCTCTAATCCCTAATCCCTAATCCCTAATCCCTAATCCCTGTTTCCTGTTCCCTAATCCCTATTTTCAAAACAGGTCTATTGAATTTGCAAAACGACTAGTGTCATATCATCAGTATTGTGTCGATCAGCACCGATAAATTGCTGAACTTGGTCAAACAGGTAATCTACAATCTCTTGTGGGCCGTTACAATATTTGCAGGCTGTATTGAAAGAAGTCACAAAATTTTCTTCATCAAAGCGATCGCCACTAGCCGCCGCCGCATCAGTTAAACCATCTGTATAATAAATAACTGTATCCCCAGGCTCTAGTTGAGCTTGGGCGTCCTCATATTGGCTATTAACATCCAAGCCAATTAACATTCCCAAAGTATCCAACCTACTCACAGTTTTTGTCGCTGCGTGCCACCACAAAGGCGGATTATGAGCAGCATTGCTATAAGATAAAATTTTTGTATCAGGATTATATTCTGAATAAAACAGCGTCACAAAACGGTGGGAATTTTCCAAATCTGCATACATCACTCGATTTAAATTCTGTAGAATTCTCGACGGAGAATTACCATGTAATATCTCACCTCGCAGCATTCCGCGCATCATCGTCATAATCAATCCAGCGGGGACACCCTTACCCATCACGTCCCCAATCACCAAACCCAAAGGGCCTTGTTCCACAGCACCTTTGTTGTGTGGCTGAATCTGATTGTGGTTGGTGAGGAAAAAATCATAATAGTCGCCGCCAACACGATTAGCTTGCTTACAACGCGCAGCCAAAACTGCACCAGGAATAGTGGGACATTGACGCGGTAGGAGTCGCCTCTGAATTTCGGCGCCAATTTCTAATTCTTGATCTAAACGTTCTTTTTTCCGTAACTCTACTGCTAATTCATCATTATCGATCGCTACTGCCGTTTGGTCTGCCACTAGCCGGACTAATTTCTGTCTGGTTTCTGTCCAACTATATTCAGGGTCGCGGCTCAAAACATACAGCCACCCTCTTTCTGTGTGCTTGACTCGAATAGCCGTACCGAAAATTTGCACATCAGGGCCCAAGTGTCTGTGCATCTGCGCGTCCAAAATCCCCGTAGCGGTTGCTAAAGGAGCGGTATTGGGCACAAGTGTAATTTGACTGCTAGCGGTTTCTAATGCTTTGCGGATATTCTTGCGCTGGCGACTATCTTGCCAATGTAGCTGCTCTAACCTAACTTGACCATTGGGTTTGTAGAGAAATAAAGCACTACCATCCGCGTCTGTGACTCTCGTCGCCATCAGCGGTATCAGCTCTAAAAATTGATTTAAATTATTAAAGCTTCTGAGGGCAAATCCGAGAGAACTGAGCAAATCTTGAATTTTGTTCTGTTCTCGGTGCAGCCTTGCCACGAGTTCCTTGAGTGCCACGACAGGAGTGACATCGGTCGCCGCACTATTATTACTGTCGGTGGGTTGAGAGGGCAGTTGAGACACAGGCACAGTTACTATTGCACTTTAAATAAACAGATAGGCAAATTTTCCATTGCTGATCAGAACAGACTACAAAAAAATGCCCAGCCGTATTCAGAAATTATTCTTGTGGTTGCCAAGCTGTGAGTCGGACAGATGGACATGTTTTTCTGTACATAGTTCTTAATCTTTGAGTTTTGGCATTGCTAAACCATATTGGACAAGATTTGTGACTTTAGCAAGAGTGAAAAGACGTAAGACTTAAATTTTATAAGTATTGTATTTCCTTATAAAATTTCTTGCTAAATGTAGGAGTTTAGACTTAGGTATTGGTCATCGGCGAATAATTCATATAAAACAGTAATTGTCGTCATTTGCCACAAAGCCTTCCATTATTTCATAACTTAATTATTCAGTCATATATCTTTAGGAATAAACTTAGTTGCAACCACACAAGTATAAGTTATATTGCTGAAGTTACACTGAGGGATAAGAGTCATCTTATTGAGAGCTAACACCTTGACTGGACTTAGTTTTGAGTCAATTATACTCAAAAATATAACTTGGTATTATCTGTATCTGAGGGGTCTGAGGTTCTGGGGGACTGGGGGTGCATTTAAGATGGAAAAAAGGGTCGTATTTTCATCTTCAAATCTAAAAATTTACACATCCAAGGCTCTAGATGAGACGCAAAAAAGTACTATTAGCTAATAATACAAAATTCAGATTTTCTCTACACTGAATCTGAGACTAGAAAATTTAAAACAAACTACTGTAGTTAAAAAATCATATATCGCCTGCCAAATTTTCCTAGATAATAGTGATTATTTTGATAACAAAGAGTGCGGCTCCAGCTAAATTACATCAATTCACTGTTTTAACACAGCAATTTTGATGTCTAACTACAAGCCGTAGATGTGGCTCTGCTTACACCTGTGTTAAGAGGAGCACCACTGCTATGAGTCGGGAAACTTCCCCGGAGGTCGAGCCTCGCTGTATGAAAATAGCTCCAAAGGAAAAACCTCTGTAAATTTTCTGTACAGTGGTAGATGTACCGTCTTCATAAGGCTACTTCGCCGCTAGAGACTAATCTTTGCTCAAACCAATAAACCTGCTGATACATTTAGACAACCTGTTTGGATGTATAAAAAATACAGCATTAGAATGGAATTTTAGCAAACGTTGTCCATTCTTGGTGGCAAAATGACTATTTTAGGACAGATATTTTTGCCAGGATTCGACAGCAAGATCCCCGACTTCTTAGAGAGGTCGGGGATCTAACCGCCTAACATCTCAGAACCAAGGAAACGCACCATTAACCATTCAACAGTGCTTCGACAAACTCATAGCTGGAAAACGGGCGTAGGTCTTCAATTCCTTCGCCAGCGCCAATAAAACGAATTGGCAAACCTAGCTGCTGGACAACAGCAAGGGCGACGCCGCCTTTAGCTGTACCGTCTAGCTTGGTTAAGACTACACCGCTCAGTTGGGCTGCTTGGGAAAAAGCCTCGGCTTGTCGCAATCCATTTTGACCAAGAGTAGAGTCTAGAACCAACAGTGACTCTACTTTAGCGCTCGGCGCGTTTTTGTCAATAATTCGGCGAATTTTACTGAGTTCATCCATTAAGTTTTTCTTATTTTGCAGTCGCCCAGCAGTATCGACTAGTAATAATTCAGTTTGTCTGGCTTGGGCTGCAGCGATCGCATCAAACACCACAGCTGCTGGGTCAGTATTTTTGCCAGGATTCGAGATTACTTCTACACCACTGCGTGTGCCCCAAACCTTGACTTGCTCGACAGCAGCGGCGCGGAAAGTGTCTGCCGCACCAATCAGGCATTTGTACCCTGATTTTTGAGCTAGGTGAGCAATTTTACCAATGGTTGTAGTTTTCCCAGCGCCATTCACCCCAGTGATCAACCAAATATTCAAGGTTTCTTTTTCTGGAGTAAAGCTGGTTGAGTGGGATTTATTCACTGGACTATCCAGCATATCCCGAATAATTTGTTTGAGGTAAGCGATCGCCTCTTCTGGCGCGGTAACTTCTTGGCGGAGTTTTTGCTGCAGAGAACTGATAATCTTGTCTGTAGCCTCGACACCAACATCTGCTTGCAAGAGCAATGCTTCAATTTCTGCAACAGCTGCTTGATTCAGCGGCCCTTGACCAACAATTGCTTTGAGTTGGTTAAGAATATTACGACGGGTTTTATCTAACCCTTGGCGGAGCTTTTTCAGCCATGTAATTTCTTCCATCGATACGTCTTCTGCACGCCGACCTTGGGCGGCTAAGACTTCGGCTGACCACAAAAACCCTTCATCGAAGTCTAGCCCTGGAACTTCCTCTGTGGGCTGCGGTGCGGTGGTAGCAGTTGCTGGCGCTACTTGTGCTGGTTCTGGAACTTCGATCGCACTGGCGATCAATCTTTCCTGTTTTGCTTGCTGTTCTGCGGCTGCTCGCTCTAAAAACGATAGGCTGGCTGGGGGCTGCTGCGTTTGCTCATTTTCTGTGACTTCTGGGGTAAAGGCGGCGGGCGCTTCTACAGTTTCCGCAACCGTATCTATACCAGATTCTGCCTCAGTGTTTGTGAGGTCAGCCATAGCGTCTAATTCTGAAGTTTCTGTGGCTTGCGTATTTTCTTCCAGTTGATCCGCTGCTAAAACTTGCTCGGTTGCAGCCTCTGCTGGTGATATTTCAATTTCTGTGCTCTGTGTTTCTACGGCGGCTGGCGCTTGCTCCTCAACTAAATCAGGTACAGTTTCTGCAACTTGAGACTGCTGTTTTTGCTGAATATTTTGATAAGCTGCTTTCGCAAACGCTAACAAATCTGCCCCTGTTTCTGGTGCTGTTTCTGAAGGCTCTGGTTGGGGTTCTGGTGAAGGAGGAGTTTCTCCCTGTTTTTGGTCTGAGGGAGTTTCGGAGGAATCGTTGTGTTGACGACGGAACCAATTAAAAACCATTGCAGCTAAGGATATTAGTTGTTCTTCAAGTATGGATTAATTACGTCTGTCGTTGGTCATTTTTCGTCTCCCCCTACTTGCTCATTTCCTATCCCCAGGTGCAACCCTAGGCGGTCTTTTTTTGCTCTGTGACTCGGCGCAGAACACCATTAATAAACCGATGTCCTTCATCTCCACTGTAGCGTTTGGCTAGTTCTACAGCTTCGTTGATGGCTACACTATCTGGTATTTTGAGAAATAGCATTTCTGCAACGGCAATTCGCAAAATATCTCGATCGATTTGAGCTAGGCGAGTTACTTGCCAATCTACCAAAGCGGCAGAAATTTGTTGATCAATCAGATGATGCTCGTCGCTGACTGTTCTGACAATTTGGATGGCGTATTTGCTGACTATTTTGTCTTGATTTGCTAGTTGAATCAATTCTGGGAATTCCACTGCTGCGCCGAGTTGATTGATTGCGGTTTGGGTGTAGGCGATCGCTTCTGTGAGCATTGTTCTGGCAGTATTAATATCTGCAGCGCGAGTTTGGCTACTCAAAACGCGATCTTGACTACGTTGCAGTTCACCGGCGGCGTTATCTAGGGTATCTTGTACTTCTGATCTCAGGGTGCGGACTGCTGCTAGTACTAGCTTGGGTAGTTGTTCTTCTGTCAATTTTTTGGGGCTGACTGGTAACTGGCTCAGGCTTAAAAGCGCCAGTTCACGGGCGATTTGTTGGGGCTTACGGTCTTGCATAAAAGTTAGTGTGTATGTATGAATATTGACTAAACGAGCAGAATGTGTTTAGCAGTTGATTGATTGTTGCGTGGTCAGACAACCATATTATCTATTTGCTGGCAACATTGCCTGACTGATTTTAAATTTCTTCTGTGGGGATGATTTGCGGGGCGATTTCTTTGTGTTGTGTCGCCAAGGAAGATTCTTGGGGAATCATGGCGGTTGATGGGGTGGAATTTGGGGAGACAATCCCGCCAGAAACGACGATTTTAAAGGCGTCTTCTATGGGCATAGACAAGTTTACTACTTCGTCTTCTGGAACTACGGCATACCAGCCGGTAGTAGGGTTGGGGGTGGTGGGAATAAACACACTCAGCATCGGGCGCGACATGTGGTTTTGAATTTCCGTGCTAATCGCACCTGTAACGAAACCGATTGCCCAAATTCCCGGTCTAGGATACTCTACTAAAACGACGCGCCGGAATTTGTTATGAGAGTCTTTGAGTAGCGTTTCTAACAGTTGCTTGAGGGTTTTGTATACCTGTCCTGCCAAAGGAATCGCCTGTAAAAATCGTTCACCAAAATCTAACAACCAACGCCCAGCAATATTTCTGGCCATCAAACCAATCAACAAAATACTCAGCAGTGGTACTGCTAATCCCACTGTTAAATTAAGTATATTTATTAGGACAGGATGTAGCCCTTCAAAAGGATTTAGTTGTTTGGGAATTTTCGTGAGAAAGTTGATTACCCAAATAGCAATGGTAATGGTCAGCCAGATGGTAGTTGCTAGGGGAATCAATACTAATAAGCCCGCAATCAGGTCATTTTTTAAGTCCTGTTTGAGGCGATTGATGATCAAGTCCCGATCATTTTTGTTGGCGTTAGTAGGACTGTTGTGGTTAGTGTTCATATCCGCAGATGCATCAAATTAATAAGACATGATTTTAGGTGAATCTGAATCTGAACTGTATTTATCCGTAAAAATCAAGCTAATTTGTGCATTTTGATACACATTGAGCAAAATAGCGATCGCTTTATCTCAGAGAATTTACTTTTCTTTACTAAAATTGTAAACTGTCTTTACCAGTTTATGAAGTCATTTATGGCGCAATACGATTCAGTTAAGAAAGTTCCTCTGTGGAGGTAAGGGAACAGAGAACAGGGAACAAAAGCGAAAAAATCGGCTTATCTCAACTGTATTGATTTATAGCGGAGAACAGGGAACGGGCTTGAAGATATGCGGAGCTTATCGCCGAGGTACGCAGCAGAAAGTATGAGCACCGGAAGCTGGCGCCCAAAACTTTTCGAGACAGAGGTTTTTTAAAAATAGTTAGCTATGTCTCAAAATAATTAGATACATCTGAGACGGAATTGTATTTGAGCGCGTAAATTCAAGCCGCATCAGCTTGTGTGACTTCGCCGTGTGTACTTTTTTCACTCAGCAACACACTTGTATCTAAACTAGGTGTGGGCAGATGCTTCATTTCCCATACTTTCAACAAAATTAGATATTCATAGAAAGTTTGTAGTGTACACCAAGCTAGACCAGCGCGTCCATCTAAGCAACCACCTAATAAAAAGTACATATACAAAAAGCGTAGCAGTGGTCTAGCAGGTAAGCGCAAAGACAAATCTTTGAGAGCGCGGCGTCTTTCTACTTCTGTTTTACCGAATAATAAATCTCGCCAATTGACGCTTCCTTGTTGAATTTGATTGAGGGTTTCTTTGGCTTCATCTGTGGAATAACGATTATGTTTTTCAATCCAACGGTTTAAGCCTTTGCTACAAGTGTAATGAGGATAAGTCTCGTTTAAAAAACTAGTTGCACCTTGACAAACTTCTCGCTCGGTATGACCATAATCTGTGAACAAGACTTTACCATGGTGGAAGAGGCGCATTTGGTATCGGGGATATTGAGTGCTATGACGAATCCAACGATTCATAAATATGACTCGTTCTGCAACATAATAGCCGATGTAGTCTGGGTGATGAATTGCTGTTTCACATTCAGCAAATAGTTCTGGAGTCATCCGTTCATCGGCTTCTAGAATATATATCCATTCATGCTTTGGTGGGATAGATTCTAACATCCAAGTGCGTTGCATTCCGTGACTTTCAAAAGCGTGTTGCACAACGCGGATAGGATAGCGACTAGCGATTTCTACCGTGCGATCGCTACTACATGAATCGACAACAATAATATCATTTGATAGCATTGCCGATTCTATACAAGCAGCTATATCTATTTCCTCATTGTACGTCAATATATAAATCGAAAACATTAGTTTTTCTGAAATTTTGATAATTGGAGAAATTTGTCAAATAAAGAATGAAGAATGAAGTAGTAACTTGGTATCTGCTTGGCTTTTTGTAGGCAAAAAATTTAGGTTTAAAAAATCAGTTTTCTTTGGTATTTTGCCCTTTTTTGATGTTCAAATATGATGATTTTTCAGCTGTGCTAATTTCATACTTCATACTTCACACTTCATACTTGAGTTTACTAGCGCGCAGTAGCTTTACGTCCACCACCTTTTAAAGCGCCCATACCTTTTAACCCCGTCCAGCCGATGATAATGTAACCAATGGACAACAGCAAACTGCTAATAGCAATTCGCAGTCCTGGTTTCCAAGCATTTTGAGCTTGCTCTCTATCTTGTTCTCTTTGAGTACGAATTAGATTTAATTGTTGATTTGCAGTTTGAGTGGCGCGGGCTTGAGAATCTGTTGCTTGTGCCAAAAATTTATCAAGTTCTTGATCTAGCAATTTCGGGTCTGCTTTGACTTTTTTAAGTAATTCTTTTTGTTCAGGAGAAATTTGCGGACTTCCTAATGCTTGGTTATATTTTTGTTCGTCTTTGAGCAGTTCGGTAATTTCAGCTTTGAGTTGAGGTTTGGCTTGAGTTCGGAACTGTTCAATTCGAGCTTTGGCTGCGTCTGAATTAACTCTTGCTTGAAATTGAGATAGTTCTTGCTTGAGTTGGTTTTCTTGCTGACCAGATCTTTCGTTGATTTCTTTTAATGCTTGACTTCTAACTTGAATGACGTTGTTTATGTGCCAAGGAAAAATCAGCAAAAACATCAACCCCAAGATGCTTGATAATATCAAAGCTGGGAATCTTAATTCTATACCCTTGGGGATGTCGCTACCTGCATCATTGCTTTCAATCCAGTAGGCGACGAACAACAACCCGATACCAAGCATCGGTGTGATTCCTCGGTCAACTATCGCTGTACCCAAGCCAATTTGAATTAATTTATTAGTTGGGTTGAAGTCCAACAATAAAATTACAAAGTTAATAAAAAAGGACAAAATGCAGATCATCCCCACGACTTTAAGTGTGAGGGTAGCACTCATAGAAGCAAAACGGTTAACCATAGTTTCTCGGTCTTGTGATAAATGAAAGTGATTATTCTATTCAAAGTTACTTGAATATTCCATGACCTTACTGTTGTACATCAACAAGCGACAGATACAACACTGGTAAATGTTTTTTGGCTGTTAGTTTTAAACAAAACCACGGTAGCATCTGTAATTAACAGTGTCCTCAGAAAATTCTGGGTGTTTGGTTGTGGGGAGAGGGGTTAGGAGAGAGGGGAGAGGGTTTCCAAATTGATAAATCTTCTGGACGGTCGATATCAGCCAGGGGAGGCAAGTAAAGATGTGATAAGTTAAGTTTTTGGGCGATGTCCATAGTTTGCTGCAATACTTGAGAAGTGCCCCAGTCGATGTTAGCGAATAATTCTTTGATGTAGCGATGCAATCCAATCAAATAATAGCCACCATCGAGGGCTGGGCCGAGAACAAGGTCAAAAGCTTGTGTTTGCTCAAATGCCGTTGCGAGAATCTGGGAATTAACGCCGGGACAGTCGGTGCCGATTATAATAACTCGTTGTGCACCCGATTGCAAAGCTTCACGTAGCGATCGCTCCATTCGTTCCCCCAAGTCTCCTCCACCTTGAGAATGGTAAGCTAAATCTTGTCCTAGCCAGTCTTGCATGAGTTGCCAATTTCCGCCTGCAAACCGCACTTCACAAGATAGCGCTGTTTTTTTCTGTAATTCTTGTACCTGAAATATGGTATGTTCTGTCATTTGGCGTTGCAGATTAGCTGCGCCCACAGCACCCAATGCAGGTATTAATCTAGTTTTTGTCTTTCCTGCTTCTGGATAGCGAGTGAAAATAATTAGGTGCTGCTGGGAATATTTTTGTAGCTTTAACATAAGATGCTTGATAATCAACGAATATGGCAGTTCTGGCTGAGTGTACGTACATCTGTCAGAGTATGGTATTGTGGGGATTTTGTCATAGTAAGGTTTTTGTAAATTGGTATTAATATAGACACGCGATCGCCTAAAATTATTTTGCATTATTAGCAGATTAAGCAAATGACTCAACCCATCAAAATTCTCTCTTTTGCAGGTAGTTCTCGCATTGAATCTTTCAACAAAAAACTCGTGAAAGTTGCTTCTGTAGGAGCAAAAAATGCTGGTGCAGAGGTTAATTTTATCGATTTACTTGATTATCCTATGCCTCTGTTCAATGAAGATTTAGAAGCTCAAGAGGGACTACCAGAATCAGTGTTAAAATTCAAAGCACTTTTGAGAAATCATCAAGGATTTCTGATAGGTTGTCCAGAATATAATGGCTCGATTACACCACTTTTAAAAAATGCCATTGACTGGGCTACCCGACTAGAACCAGGAGAGCAAGGGTTAAGTTCTTTCAATGGTAAAGTTGCAGCTTTGTTAGCAGCTTCTCCTGGTGGTTTGGGTGGAATTCGGGGTTTAGTTCATGTCCGTGCCATTTTAGAAGGAATCGGTGTGATTGTTATTCCTAATCAAAAAGGAATTCCCAACGCCTATGAAGCCTTTGATGAACAGGGACAACTCAAAGACGAAAAACAGATGCAAGCAGTACAAGCGATCGCCCAAAAATTAGTTCAGATTACATCTCGACTCAATGCATAGCAGTTAGCGCATCTACTCTTCCCAAAACGGCCATATCTTCTGCGTCTAATTCCATCGGCGTTCCGCTACGAATTAGCTCAGAAAAATCTTCATTGGGAACCATCACAGTTAATGTATATAAGCGAGTAGAACCTGTATTTTTGATCAAGTGCGTGCCGGTGGGAGGTACTAATAAACTATCTCCCGTTTTAATTACAACTTTTTTTCCATCACACATCGCTATTCCTTCTCCTTTGAGAACAAAAAACATTTCTACCGCCCATTGGTGACGATTTGGTGGTGTTTGTCCTCCCACATCAAAAATTTCTACGCAACAGGTGAGGGAAGTATTAGCATTAGTTGAATCAAAAATAATTGCTAACCGATTGGAATCGTGGGGACTGATTTGAAAAACTTGATAATCTCCGGGAGATTTAATAATGGGAATTACACATTTGGTGGTGTACATTGATTTATCCTTGGTGATTTGTTATGAAAAAGGACTTATGTTGATTTTTTAGTTAATTAAAGCGGTGAAAATTGCTTGAGAATTGGTTACAAAACCGAAGCATTGTTTGACGTTATATAATGTCGCTAGCCAACAATAATCGGGGGAAGTGGTGGCGGTGCAATCTTTAATTAAGATGCAGTCATAGCCTAAGAAGTTAGCATCACATAGTGTAGTTAATACACACTGGTCAGCATTCACACCAGTAAAAAAAATTGTAGTTATTCCCAAGTTCCGCAAGATGCTATCTAAGGGTGTGTCCCAAAAGCCACTCATGCGGTATTTATCTATACAAATATCCGTTGGTAACTGCGGAAGTTCGTCTACGACTGCAGCCGCCCAACTACCCGCCATAAGTACTTTAGCACCGTTGGTGGGGAGAGAATCGCCTAAGCCCACGCCGTCGCCTGTGGGGTTGTAAACGTGATGAGAATTGGCGCTAATATTCAATAAGTCGGGGCGATTTCCCCAATTTATCCAAATGACGGGAACATCAGCTTCTCGCAGTTGTGGAAGTAAGCTTTGCAGAGGTTCTATGGGTTTGCGGGCTGGGGTGACATCGACACCAATATGCGCTAACCAACCATCAGGGTGACAGAAGTCGTTTTGCATATCGATGACGAGGATAGCGGTTTTGGCTAAATCTAAGCGCAGAGTTTTCGTTTCTGTTGTTAAGATAACGGGTTGTGGGGTTTTTTGAGGACGAGTGATATCTGCAATCGCATGATTCACTGTCCAAGCATTTGGCGCAACTCCCAATGTCCGCAAAGGTAAATCCATAAATTGCAACACCCAATACCTGTTTCTATTTTGTAACTTGAATTTCTGTTCAGTGTTCAATTACTTAATCAAGGTTAAATATTTTGACAGTAATTGCCAAAAAGTTGATACTGCAACTGTGCGATCGCAAATTGGTATGACAATCCCAAATCCCCAATCTAAAATCGAAAATGGTATGAGTTTCACGATTAAGAATGCTCTCGTGGCGACTGAGGATAGTTACGCTACCGTAGATGTGCAAATTAGGGATGGTAAAATTGCTGCTATTGCACCTGAGTTAGAGGCGGTAGGTACAATTGTCGATGGTGCAAATAAGCTGTTGCTTCCTGGGTTCTTTAACGCCCACACCCATTCCTCGGAAATGTGGCAGCGGGGCATTATGTCGGTTTTGCCTTTAGAATTATGGTTGGCGGAACTGTATGATTTTGCTCCTCTGGATACAGAACAGGTTTATTTGAGTGCTTTGGGAACGGCGGTGGAGACGCTGCTTTCTGGTGGTACTAGTGTAGTAGATCATCTGGTGTTGATTCCGGGACTGGAGTTAGAAACCATCGCTACTGCGGTCAGAGCTTACAGGGAAGTGGGGATTCGCGCTTTTGTCGCACCGCTAATTCAAGATGAGTCGATGACTGCGGGGATACCGTCAGGGGAATCAGCCCAAACTCATGAACCTTATTTTCGTTCAACTGCAGCTACTTTAGAATTAATTGCAGAAGCAGTGAGACAATTTCATCGTCCTGATGAGGGTGTGGAGATTTTAGTTGCACCGACGGGGATACAATTGTGTACAGATGCGTTGTTTAGTGGTTGTATTGAGTTAAGCTCACGCTACAATCTCTGTCGTCACTCTCATTTGCTAGAAACCAAAGCTCAAGCCAAACTCGCTCAAGAAAAATATGGTTGCACTGCTGTTGAGCATCTTAGCAGAATTGGATATTTGAGCGATCGCACAACTCTAGCTCATTGCGTCCATCTCACCGACGATGATATTGCTATTCTGGCGCGGACTGGTTCCACGGTTGTGCACAATCCTTTAAGCAATCTGCGTCTGGGTAGTGGGATCGCCCCTATTTTAAAATATCGTCAAGCGGGAGTAAATGTCACTTTTGGTTGTGATGGTGCTTCGAGTAACGATTCTCAAGATTTGCTGGAAGCTATCAAAATTGGTTCAATTTTGCACAATGTCACCGATTTAGATTATCAACACTGGATTACACCCAGACAATCTGTGGAAATGGCGTCTTTAGGTGGTGCGAAAGGATTAAATTTAGGCGAGCAACTCGGTTCTCTCACTGTTGGGAAAAAAGCAGATTTAGTCCTTTATGACCTGAGAAATTTATCATTACTACCGCGTACAGACCCGATTGGTTTATTGGTTTTAGGACGACCAACAAATGTTGTTGATAGTGCTTGGGTAAATGGGAAACAAATTGTTGCTCATGGTCAAGTTACTACAATTAATGTTAACAATTTGCGACAAGAATTATTTAATCTCAGCCGATGGGATACCCAGCGAAAATCGCCAACAGTGGCACAAATTGAAGCACATTATCGCCAAGTTATGGGTTTACTGTAACTAAAATTTGCCGCTATCAAAGTTCCTCGTTGAAGTATACGCCCTAGCTGCTCTAAGTTAGGGCAATTTTTTTGTTATGGACGTAGCCACATAGGTTATACCAATTCAAATAATGCTTGCGACACATCAATCCTTCGTAAGGGCACAACATTGTTGTGCCCCTACCCATCTGTCGCATTCTTTTTCTAAAACGGTATTAGGACATGAACTAAAGATAAAACTCCTGCACAAAGCGAAAAGTCGGAGCGGAGGTTTCCTCCGATCTGAACTTTTCAAGACAGAGACTTTCAACCCTATCCCCTATCCCCTGTTCCCTATTTTTTGTTAATTCTTGTCATGATTCAACAAATATTAACAACATAATAAATATTTTAAAATAAAGTGACTCAAGTTGATAGAAAAAATGCTCAAATAAGAGAGATAATCGGAAAAAGACAACAGAAAAAAAAGATTCAATAGCATTCATTGAACTGCTCTAGGGATAGACTCAGTTGTCAACATAATTCGTAATTAATTATTAGCGATTCATACTTATAAACAGCAGTAGCTCTCGAACCACTGCTGCCTGCTCAAACGCTAAATCAAAATATTTAGCGGTAATTCAGACGCTGCTAATTGCTAATTACGAATTAGTCTTCCTAGAGCAGTTGAGTAGCGTAATAGAAAAAACTAACACAGATTTGAGAGTATTATGGTAAACACCAACGTCATGACGGCAGCATCTCGCCTCAGTCAAAGATTACCTCTGCCATTAAAGCGGTTAGCAGATTTAGCTTATAATTATTGGTGGAGTTGGAGTAGCGATCGCATTGCACTGTTTAACGCCATTGATCCCCAAGAATGGGAACGGTGTGGACATAACCCAGTGGCAATTTTAGAATCAACCAGCTATGAACGTCTCACCCAATTAGCAGAAGACCCATTCTACCTCAGACAAATATCTGCTTTAATCAAAGAGTTTGACCAATACATGGCGCAGCAAGATACCTGGGTGAGTCGAGTCGCACCGCAAGTATCCAAAAACAATCCCATCGCCTACTTTTGTGCAGAGTTCGGTATCCATGAATCTCTACCAGTTTACTCCGGTGGTTTAGGCATTCTCGCAGGGGATCATCTAAAATCATCATCAGATTTAGGTGTACCAATGGTGGGCGTCGGCTTGCTATATCGCCAAGGCTACTTTCGCCAACGCTTAAACCGTCAAGGCTGGCAAGAAGACTATTATATCGATAATCCGTTCCACCGGATGCCCATAGAATTAATCAAAAATGAGCAAGGAGAACCAATCACGATTCAGATAGATGTTCGCCAAAGGTCAGTGAAAGTGCAAATTTGGCGAGTGCAAGTAGGGCGAGTCAGTTTATATTTGTTAGATAGCGATCGCCAAGATAATGATCCCATCGACCGCTGGTTAACTGGACACCTCTACGGTGGTAACTTAGAAACCCGCATCGCCCAAGAAGTTGTCCTGGGAATTGGTGGTGTCCGCGCCCTCACAGCTTTGGGAATTCAACCCTCTGTTCATCATCTCAACGAAGGACACGCGGCCTTTTGCACTTTAGAAATCGCTCGTCAAGAAATCGAACGCACAGGTAAATCCTTTTACGACATCGAAGCCAAAGTCAAAAACAGTTGCGTCTTCACCACCCACACCCCCGTTCCCGCAGGTCATGATGTCTTCTCACCCGATTTAATCGACTCGTTCTTTGCTCAATATTGGACACAACTGCGACTTTCCCGCGAGCAATTTTTAGCACTAGGTGCAAGAAGACTAGGTGATCCCTGGGAACCATTTGGTATGACTGTTTTAGCATTGCGGATGTCTCGCGCTTGCAATGGTGTCAGCGAATTACACGGTCAAGTTTCTCGGAAAATGTGGACAGTTCTTTATCCGCAACGTTCCGAAGACAAAGTACCTATTGGCTACATTACCAATGGCGTACATGCACCAACATGGACAGCACCTTTATTAGCTGACTTATATAATCAATATTTGGGAGCAGATTGGAAAACTCGCGCCGTTGATCCGAAAACTTGGGCAAAAGTTGACAACATTCCCGATGAAGAATTGTGGTCACGCCATCAAATTCTCAAAGAAAGACTAATAGCCTACACTCGCTATAAAGTTAGAAAATCTAGAGAATCTCGCGGTGAAAGCTACGAACTCATCCAAGCCAGTGATACTCTCCTCGCTCCCAACATTTTAACCATCGGCTTTGCCAGACGTTTTAGCCCATACAAACGCGGTGATTTAATTTTACGCGATGCCGAGCGCGCCTTGAAAATTTTTGGCAACGCCGAACGCCCGGTACAAATTATCTTTGCAGGTAAAGCTCACCCCGCAGATGAAGAAGGTAAGCGCATTATTCAGCGTTTAATGGAATGGTGTCATAATTCCGGTATTCTCAACCGCGTCGCCTTTATCGAAGATTACGACATCTACACTGGGCAAAAATTAGTCCAAGGCGTTGATGTGTGGTTAAATAACCCCCGTCGTCCTCTAGAAGCTTCCGGTACAAGCGGACAAAAAGTTTGCTTCAACGGCGGTTTAAATTGCAGTGTCCTCGATGGTTGGTGGTGCGAAGGCTATAAAACTGGTAGTGATGGTAAAGGTATCAATGGTTGGGCGATTGGTGAAGATGCACACACCAGCGATCAAGAATTGCAGGATCGCATCGATTCACAATCACTATACCAGCTTTTAGAAACAGAAATTGTTCCCCTTTACTACGACCAAGATGCTGAAGGTGTACCCCATCGCTGGATACAGATGATGAAAACCTCAATTAAGACCAACGCACCACTATTCAACACAGATAGAATGATTGCTGATTACGTTTCGCAAGTATATGTCCCAGAGATTGCTACTCGTGTAGAACCGATTTTGGCTAAAATTCTGCTTTAGAGGATTTTAATTCGGACTTACGCATTTTACAAATTAATAAAGACAATAGCTTCCAAATTTGGTAGCGATTCTCGTTAACGCGAGGCGCGTCCGTAGGGGTACGGTATCGCGAAGCAACTATATTCTTTGTACAATGCGTAAGTCTTATAGTTTGACAACAGGGCAAAAAACATCTTTCCCTAGCCCCTCACCCCCCGCATCGCTAACAGTGCTGTCCCATAAGCGGCTTCTGTGTGGACTGACGGCTTGACGGTGACTTTTAAAAGCCGTCTGCGAATAGCCGTCCAGGTTTGATTGGCGGCGCCACCACCGGCGGTATAAACATGGGTTAACTGGTCTGCGCCTAACTGTTGTAGTAATTCATAGCCTCTGGCTTCTATGCGAGCCATGCTTTCTAATAATCCGTGGAGAAATTCCGCTGGCTGGTTTGGGCGTGGTGTTAGTCTTGGGGAAAGATGAGGGTCGTTGATGGGGAAGCGATCGCCGTTGTTTAATAGTGGATAATAATCTAGTTGGCTGGCTTGGGCGCTATTAATCTCGCGGCTGAGGCTAGATAATTCCGCATCGGTGAAAAAATGCCTCAGTACTGCTCCTCCAGTGTTAGAAGCACCGCCAGTTAGCCACAAATCGCCTAGGCGATGACTATAAATTCCATATCGCGCATCCTCAACGCGGGTGCGACTCAATAATTTGAGTACCAGGGTTGAACCGAGAGAAGTCACCGCTTGACCGGGTAATTTTGCTCCACTAGCAACAAAAGCTGCAATACTATCGGTTGTCCCTGCACACACTAGACAATCTCTGGGAAAACCGAACTCTTGGACAATTTCCGGACGAAGTTCGGCGATGGGAGTACCTGGGGCGATGACTTTGGGTAGTTGAATCGGTATTTGCAGCTTTAAAAGCCATTGTGGATATTTCAACTGTTCTACGTCATAACCTAGTTTTAAAGCATTGTGGTAGTCACTGATACCTATTTGTCCATGTAACAGAAACGCCAACCAGTCGGCTTGATGTAGAAAATATCTAGCTTGGCTAAAGTTTGGTAATTGGGACATCCACAGAAGTTTGGCAAGACTAGATGTAGCACTTAACACTGTGTGGTGAGGAGGAGCAATTTTTTGCAGATGTTCTAGTAGCGCTGCAGCCCGCCCGTCATTGTAGAGTAGGGGTGCATCTACAGGCTCACCAGCCTCATCTGTTAACAAGACAGTAGCAGAAGTCCCATTGATAGCGATCGCCCTCACTTCTCGGCGCAATTCTTCAGGGATATATTTGAGCATAGTTAACAAAGCCGTCTGCCAACAAGTCGTTAAATCACTGACACTCGCAGTTTCCCAAGGATAACGCACCTCTGCTTGTATGCCGGCTTCATCGTCAATGACTACAGCCCGTGCGCCAGAAGTCCCAAAGTCAATCCCCAGATAAAAATCCATAGATTGATAAATTTTTTTTACGAAGAATAACTAATGACTACTGATTTATCATGGCTTTTGTTGCATCTTGTAACAAGATAATTCCCCAATTAGGCAAAACAGGGAAAAGTAGTAAACGAACCAGTGAAAATATATTCAGTTTAGGAGATTTTCCACCATGCTGATGTTAGATACTCTTTACCTTGCTCAAGTGTCTTCCTTGTCAGATACTCAAGTATACATCGCCCTTGTTGTGGCGCTGATTCCAGGAGTTTTAGCTTGGCGGTTAGCCACTGAACTTTACAAATAACGCTACAGTGTGACACACTGAGGCGAATTCATAAACCTAGCATTACGGAGTGCAGTTTCTAGACGGTTAAGGCTGATTGCCATCGATTGTTGAAAAAACGCTACCTACGTATGCTAGGTTTATTTTTTTTACGATAGATATACGTGTAGCATTTCCGAAAAAATGAAGTAACATGGCAGCTACATCAAAGCTTAATGTGAATTAAAAGCTTGAATTTGGTAGGGTGTGTTATGCCGCAGGCTAACGCACCGTCAGATATCACCGGTGCGTTACGGACTTTAGTCCGTAACGCACCCTACCACTACACTGGATTGAGAGTGACAGCATTGACAAAATCATTCAAGTTTTAATATCTAATTCACATTAGACGTAACTCATAATTAACAAGGTTAGGCTGTTTATAGTGTTCCTATTCCATCAGCGAGGTTCTTTTTAGCATCATGAACGCGATTCAACCATCCAGACCCCCGCTACAACCCATAGAAAAACGCCGAGTCACCCCTCGGCCCAAGCGACATCTGCGCCAGCGGTCTTACCAAATCATGGCGCTGGAAACTACAGCGAAAATAGCAGTTAATCTAGCAATCTCAGGCGCAGCAATTTCTGCCTTGGTGCAACTTTTACCTTATCACTGGTCGCAGCAAGAAAAATTGCGAGAAATTAAGACTGAGGTGAAGCAGATGGAAGGACGTGTCAACACCTTGCAAGCAGAGTTTAGCAGGAATTTTGATCCCCATCAAACTAAGGCAATCATGCAACAGCAAGGGTATCGATTTGATCCCAGCCAGCGTCAGGTGGTGTTTATGAACCAAGACCCGAAAGAATCAGCGCAACCAGATGTATCACCTTAGTTATTGGTTGTTTGTCATCTACCAATTTCAGTCAAGCTTTGGGCGAATCTACCAGTCAAGATGCTGAGGAAACAGCAGTTCGTTTAACCAGTTGTCAACTTGTGAGTGCAGATGGTAACTGAGGGCGTCGTGATTACCGTTTACAGGGGGTAATTGGTTTAAAGCCCGACGATAATCAGCGATCGCACAGTTCCAATCGCCCCACAGATGATAGGTTCTACCTCTCTGGGCCCAGATATGTGTTTGTAGTTGACCGAAGAGTAAAGCGATTTCAAAATTCTCTACAGCTTCTTCATATTGACCCAAATCCCGTAATGTGATTCCTCTGTTAATCCAAGCCCGGACATGACGGGGATTTAAATCAATCGCTTGGTCATAGTCAGCGATCGCCGCGGCTAATTCTCCACAAGCTGCGTAGTAGTTGGCGCGATTGTTATAAGCGCTGGCTAAATGCGGATTCAGTTGTAATGCTGTGTTGTAATCACACAAAGCTTTTTGTCTTTCACCACTTTGAAAATAAATTAGCCCCCGGTTGTTGTAATCAACTGCATTTTGGGGGTGACGATGAATTAGCTGGCTTAAAAGGGCGATCGCCTCTGTATAATCTCCTTGCTGCGCCAACTTCAGCGCCCAAGAACGTAAGTGACTATCCCCTAAAACTGATTCCTCACTACTATTTTCTTGATAGTTAAATCGACTATTATTTACAATATTGTTTAAGTAATTTTCCTGATTACCAGAAGCTAAAAACGAGTAGTTATTCATGCTATATTACCGGGCGAGCTTGTTTTGCAAGTAAATTTATAGTTTTTATCCTATTGCTGGTCTAGCCAAAGCGTTAGGTTGTAATGTGTTGATAGTTACTTTAATTAATCATTTACGGTAATGAACCCCAATCTTGTTCTACACAAATATATTGATGCTCTAATCTGATCATGTATACTTCATCCCCAAGTTGAATTCCTGAAAAAACAAATATCAATCTTCAAGACTAGTCAGATAAGCAGAGCAACAACTTGGTAAAATGCCAACAAGCCGATCAATAGAGATGAGGAAAAGAGGAAAGGGAAAGGGGGAAGGGTTAGGAATTTGGTTTTCCTGGCTTTTTTACCCTCAACCTTTCCTCCCCAACAGAACTCACCACCCCAGCCTCTGATCCCCTGATTTGACTCAAAAGTTTTGAGAAATTTGATTATGACAACGACAATCTCTTATCCCAACGCCCCCGATCTTGCAGCGGATGATTACATTGTGATCGGCTTGGCGACTTGTTTTGTCAAGGAAGACGGCGAAGTTCATCAAATCGAAGTAGTCGAACCTATCCCCTCTGCGGCTTTAGAAGCGCTATTTAAAGGTATTCCCACTTCCTATAAACTGGCTTATGCAACTACTTTAGGATCAGTTTTGGCTGGCGAGACACCATTATTACCACCAGATTTCCCAACATCTGCTCAGTTTGGTGATGAATTTGTCCCCAGGGTGTTTGCAGCCGCCCGTACCTACAAGCGCCGCGAGGTAGCCAAATCTCTTATATCCGTAGGTACAACCTACACAGAATTGGCTTATTCTGTAGAGCGGAAGCGGGTACTAAATGCTACCAGAGTTGTCACCAAAGAAGATAACATAAAACAGCACTCTCACACTCACAAAGTCCTCTAATCCCAGGTGATTATGTTAAAGCTTTATGGCGGCGCTCGTAGTCGAGCCTCAATTGTGCAGTGGTATCTAGAAGAATTAGCGATACCCTATGAATTTGTCCTCCTCGACATGCAAGCGGGCGAACACCTTCAACCTGAGTATCTAGGAATTAATCCTTTAGGTAAAGTGCCGGCAATTACCGATGGAGACTTGACGCTTTGGGAATCGGGCGCAATTTTGCTGTATCTCGCCGATAAATACGGCAAAGGTGCATCCTCTCCAGAAGAGAGCGCTATTCTGGCTCAGTGGGTGTTATTTGCCAATGCTACCCTCGGCCCGGGAATATTCTCCGAAGCTAATCGAGAAAGGGAAATGCCCCGTTTGTTAGCTCCCTTAAATGAGATTTTTACACGGCAACCTTTTTTGTTGGGTGATGAATTCTCTGTCGCTGATGTCGCAGTTGGGTCTATCCTTACTTATATCCCAGTCCTTTTGAAGCTAGATTTGAGTGCCTACCCAGCCGTATTAGAATACATGAAACGGATATCTGAGCGAGCGGCGTTTCAAAAAAGCATTGGCGGACGAGGTTAATTCAATAGGTGGGCAGTGCCCATAAGTGTCAACTTAAGCCACAGATTGCTTAAATGCTTGGCTGACCTACCCGCCTGGGAATGAATGATACTGTTGGCGAATTAACTGAGGGGTCAGACCCATCATGGCTATGTGTTAAGCAGTAGCGCCAAGAGCAGCAAAAGCAGAAATACGTGTCTTTGCCTTGGGAATTTGTTGCCACCAAGCCATCAAGCGGCTCAAATTCATTGCAGCTGCGGTAGCGATGTGTTGTAAATGAGTCTTCGCTAAACCTACGTAGCGACTACGACGCAATTCATATGCGCGAGTGGCTTGGGAAAGAGAGCCTTCTACCCCAGCTCTTAATGCATAGTCAAGTTGAAAATCTGGAGTGGTTTGACGAAGCCGCGCAGCTTGCAAAGCTTGATGTTGTTCTCGGTGTCGGAATTTAAGCAGACGGGGTTCTTTTCTAGCTTGGGTACATAAGCTTCTTTTTTCACAAGCAGCACAACTAGCACGCTCAAAGCGCACCTCAATCACACGATTGTCATAATCATCGGTTCTTTCTCGCCAAGCCTGACTCAATTGACCACTGGGACATCTGACTTGATGCTTGTCCCAGTCAATCGCAAAGCAAGATAAATCAAATCCACCATCTGTTTTGGCTTGCCAACTAGAGTCACCAGGAACTTTTCCCAGTAGGTCAACCTCATACTCACTCATAGAAGTCACTAGATGCTCGGCATCGACATAAGCTGTATCCAACAGATGTTGTGCAGGCAGAAGCTCTTTTTGAGCTAGATGCTGATGAATAATTTGCGTCATTGCTCCGTCTGGAGTTGTTGCTGGAGTCGTCTCAACATTAGTAATCAGATTGGGGCGATTTTCTTCGCAGGTTTCTGTCAAATGAACTGTGTATCCTGTCCAATTGGTATCTCGTTTGGTGCGGTTGCGAGCTTCAGTGTCATAGGGGGATTGAATAGAGACTTTGTTAGGGGGTAAACCTGTGTTTGTTGGTTCTCGCCACACAAGTGTTTCTGCGATAAAAGCATATTGTTGCACCCAAACAGTTCGCAAAATCTCCACACTTTCCAGTTGTCGCCACTTCTCTTCAGTTTGGGACTCATCAATTACCCTCAAGATGTGGTGTCCATCCGCACCGATGGTCAGTGCCAGTTGTTCTCTTGCCGCTTTTTCTTGAGGCAAGCGATATTGCTCAAACCTAGCACCATAACGGTCAAACCAATCTGAGGTCACTTGAGCTTTTAACCATTGAGGCGCAACCATTGCTAATTCATTGAGTGCATGGCGCAAAGTTTCTCCTACTAACTCCAAGCGATTCACTTGACGGATAGCCGCTAGCACATGAGTCGAGTCTGTGCGTTGCCGCCCCCGACTTTTGATGAGTTTTTGCTCTTTCAATTGATTGAGCATCTGATCTAGTAATTGCCTTTGAGAGTCTTTGGCAATCAGTCGCTCTCGAAATTCTGCCAACACGCTATGGTCAAAACCAGAATCGGTTAACTCTAATCCTAAAGCGTATTTCCAATCTATTCTTGACCTGACTGCCTCTGCTGCCTGTCTATCACTTAATCCTTCAGCAAACTGCATCACCGTAATTAGTGCTAATCTTCCAGGGGATAGCGCTAGTTGACCACAACGCGCTGGATATAAAGAGTGAAAATCTTCATCTACATATATTTGTCCCAATTGCTCATACATCTTCATGTAAACGTTGCTTTTGGGAAATGCGGCCTTTGCTACTAGGGCTGTTTGTTTTGGGATTGCCCATTGCTCTATCGGATGAAGGGTCATTTTTGTTTACACTTCTACTTGCCGACAACTTAAATCTTGGCTTAAGTTGAGATTACCTCATATGTAAGCTTCATTACTCTCTCAATTTTGATGGGTCTGACCCCTCAGTTGATTCGCCAACAGTATCATGAATTCCCAGGCTAATAGCTGAAGTCTACTTCAGTAGACTAGGGATTTGTGAGCATTTTTAGTCATCTTGAGATGACTTAAGCTATGAGACTCAGAATTCATTCTGAGGCGGGACAAGAGTTTCGCGTTAAGTTGACACCAATGGGCATTGCCCACCCTACAAATTTCTTAACGATAGTTAGTGAATTGTAACGCCACAGGAAAGTCTTCTTGTTTCAACCGCTGGATGACAGTTTGCAGATCATCCTTGGCTTTAGCTGTCACCCGCACTGCATCACCTTGAATCGAGGCTTGGACTTTTTTGAATTCGTCTCGAATCAGTTTAGAAATTTGCTTGGCGATTTCTTGGCTAATGCCTTTTTTGAGTTTAATTTCTTGGCGTACGCGGTTCCCGCTGGCTGATTCAACTTTGCCAAAATCAAATATTTTTTGAGAGAGGTTACGTTTTGCGGCTTTTTCCCGCAGAATTGTGTGCACAGATTCTAAGGTAAACTCGCTGTCGGTGCTGATAGTAATGCTTTCTTCGTTTAACTCAACACTAGTTGCAGTATCTTTGAGGTCATAACGACTTTTAACGTCTCGTTCAACTTGATCGACAGCGTTTACCAATTCTTGTCGGTCAAAGTCGCTCACAATGTCAAAAGAAAAGGTAGAAGCCATAAAAAATTTGGGGTTTGTAGATGTGGGAGTTTGGGTAGGAGACAGAAATAGTACTGCCTCTTAGCTATTAGCTTGGATGATACTGAAGACAATGAGAGTACCAGAGCCAAGAGAGCCAATGCCAAACATGAGCGATCGCAATAGGGGTATATTCAATATATAAAAAACTGAGTATAACAACCGAGCGACAATAAAAGCGATCGCTGC
Source organism: Fortiea contorta PCC 7126 (assembly GCF_000332295.1). Classification (GTDB taxonomy): domain Bacteria; phylum Cyanobacteriota; class Cyanobacteriia; order Cyanobacteriales; family Nostocaceae; genus Fortiea; species Fortiea contorta. The sequence continues at coordinate 3,797,707 of NZ_KB235930.1, forward strand.
TGTTACTGCTACTGGAGAATTTACACCTGTAACATAAGCCATCAAAGCTGCTGCAGCAAACAACATAAACGCTTCAAAGGAATTTTGATGCGCCCAGGTAGCTCGTTGGGCGTATGGTGGTAACTTATCGAATATGGCGCGAGGGGTTGACAAAGCTTCCAACCCAATCTGCACCCGCGCATAAGCTACCAGTAAAAATGGCAGATAAATCAGCGCTGCGGCTGCCGCAATGGCGTATAAAAAAATAATCATTAGTTATTGGTCATTGGTTGTTTGTCATTAGTTATTTGTCATTTGTCAAGCAAACAGATGCGCCAGCGGCTACTTTTTCAAAGCTTTCCAGCAGTACCCGCCAGTCAGGATCAAAGACAAATTACTAATGACTAATCAAAGTAGAAAAGCGTCACCACTTTTCTTTGTTCTTCGGCGTCTCCACAAGTTTGGAGCAGGGTACGGCTGTCATGAAACGCAAAGCAGATGAGTTGTTGACAACGAGAAACAATCTCTTTGTTGCAAATGTAACTTGCTTCCGCCAGAGAGAGACTATCGTTGCTGGGATTTTCTACTAGGTGCATGACATTTTCTAATTGCTGGCGCGATTCTACTGGCTGGCGTTCCAAGCTTTGGGGTAAAATTACCGTCAGCAAGTTAGGATCTGCCCGCATTGCTCCGCGGATAGCCGCTGAGTTAGTTCCTGTAGCGCCAGAGGTGATGATCCGATTGCCTGTTAAGACTAAGGCATAGGTCATCATTTCAATCAGATTCTGATGCGTAATGGGCACGTGGCGAGAACCGAGCAAGGCAATTCTTTTAGAACCTGTTTGCTGGATGGTTGCCAGTTCCTGCGCTAACGTATCAAGGTTAATGAGGTCTGTTGATTGACTCAAAGACGGAGATCATTAGATGAAACGACCAAGATATTTTACCAAACTGAGTGTAGGTGGAAGTTAATTTAGCTCAGACATTGCTATATTTTCTCGGCTTTGTTGAGTTGGTGAGAGCGAGTCGGCTGTACCCTCGCTGGGAGTATAGTTTTTGATGGAAACGCAGAGGAACGCTAAGGAAAGCGCTAAGGGGCGCTGAGATTAGGATAATGCGGCTGCTGGACTTAAGCCTAGTACAGATAGTAGGCGCTCAAAGTCAAAATGCTCACCCATTAGCTGGGAGATGCATTGTACTTTAATCGGTTCGTGGAGGCGCACTTGACCAAAAGTGCGGTCAACAATTTCCACGGTGGTGAGTGTATCTAAATCGACCGATAAAATGGGGATTTCTAGTTCTTCAGCACGGTTGCGAATAAAGGCGGGAGGTGGTAATTGTCCGGTGAGAATGAGGCATTGGGTGGAGGTTTCTAGTGCAGCTTGCTGAATTTCTACGCGATCGCCCCCTGTGACTACGGCCATGTTGTGGCGTTTGCGGAAATATTTCACAGCGGCGTTGACGTTCATTGCGCCGATGGCGAGGCTTTCGACGAGTAAATCTAAGCGATCGCTACAACAGAGGACTTCTGCATTTAACTGCTTGACTAATTCACCAACGCTGACGCTGCGGAGTAGGTCGCTTTTTGGTAAGGTGGCGAATACAGGAATACCTTGCTGTTCTAAAAATGGGCGTAGGAGTGTTTGCGAGGTGGCTATTTGGTCTGTGGGGATGTCATTGAGCACTACACCAATTAAGCGATCGCCTAAGCGCTGTTTTGCCGATAATAGTGCTTCCACTGAAAGCAGCGATTTGTAGCGGGCTACCAACAGCACACCTGCATCCAGTACTTCTGCTGCTTGTAGCAAAGACAAATTAAACAATTTACCTTCTTCTAAGTCACCAGGCCCCTCTAGCAACACCAAGTCCCCACGGGACGCTGGTAAATATTGCTGTGCTAAAGATTGTTGATAATCGGTTTTGTCTTCACCGCGTAGGCGTTTTTGTACACTTACTTGATCTAGAGTTAACATCGTGGGTGTAACACGATTGGCTGGCAGATTGAGGCTGTGAGCAATGAACTGGACATCTTCCTCAATTACGCTACCACCAGACGCATTTAAACACGTACCTAGTGGTTTGCCGTAGGTGATATCCAGTCCTTTTTGCTTTAGCTGATGGGATAAGCCCAGAACTGTTGCAGATTTACCGCTGTAAGTCTGAGTTGATCCTATCAACAAATATTTTGCGGATTTCGGCACACATGCACTCCTAAAATTCAAAAGGAAGTAGAACCCAGCTTGGTGTTTTCTCATTCTAGGTCGAACTTAGCCATTGCTGTTGCTACAAACCCTGACTAGAGAAGCGATCGTGCAATTTTTTCAGGATGATTAATGGATGAAATCGGTGCTTTTTTTAGACAAAAACGGCTGAATATAACCACAATTAGATAAATATTACCATTAAAAGAATTTATTCATCTAAACGCAGCATCTTACGATAAAAAGCTTGAGAAAAATCAATCACACGATAGCGTTTATGGTTTTCCATCAACTCAATTAAAAAAGTCATAAACTCAAAACTCGCCATCATCACTTCATAACTTAAGTCAGCTTCACCATCGAACTGCATTCGACATCTGGTTAAATCTGAAGGTAAAGTGGCTACATTCCAACTGGCGACAAAGGGAATATTTTCACCAGCTTCTATTTTGCGATGTCCTTCCACAACGCCTTTTTGATAAAGACTGATGGCGTGGGGCAATATATTACGCCTGTTTCCTTGAATGTAAGGTAAGTAAACGCTCGCTTGTTGCTGAGTCGCAGGCTGGAGTTGCTCAATAGACATGGTGATAGATTCCTCGTAAATGCTTATCGATAGTTTTCCCGAAAAATATGTCGATATTGATATGGGGATTGGGGTGATGGGGAAGCGGAGTAAAAAGTTACTGCTAAGAAGTGACAGAATGTCGGGTACAATGAGGCTGCATTGGCTTTTGTGGAAGCTAGGAGCAATAACATGGACAATTTCCGTTACAGGGAAGTTTATGTGATTATTGCGATGTTTTTTAACGACTATCTGCTGCTAAATCTCCAATGATGCCACTTGCCCCATTCCCCTTTTAAGTAACCTATGCCAGCGAATTCCTGGCCCGAAAACGATCCTAGTAATGAGCTTGATTCTCTTAGTTCTCTGTTGTCTGACCTCTCAGCAACTGAGGAGTCGGAGATAGACCCGGAAGTTGGGTTTCTCCCATCCCGGTTTCAAGGACGCAGACCCAAGGCGGCGCTGGTTTTGGTGCTGGTCTGGATGGGCACGATCGCTCTACATTTGGTTTCTTGGGGGGCGATGTTCGTGCTGGGCTTAACGGCTATTTTAGGCATTCATGCTCTGAGGTTTTTATCTGCTAAACCCCGCCGTTATCCTCAAGTGATCGAGGGAAGTGTACCTTTTGTGTCGGTGCTGGTCGCAGCGAAAAACGAAGAAGCAGTAATCGGGAGATTAGTCAAGAATCTTTGCAGTTTGTCATATCCAGATGAGCAGTATGAAGTGTGGGTGGTGGATGACAATAGTAGCGATCGCACACCAGAATTACTAGCACAATTAGCTCAGGAAAATCACCAACTCAAGGTTTTGCGGCGTTCAGAGCAAGCTACGGGTGGGAAGTCGGGGGCACTAAATCAGGTGTTACCGCTGACCAAAGGGGAAATCATCGCTGTGTTTGATGCGGATGCTCAGGTGGAACCAGACTTTTTACAACGGGTAGTACCTGTGTTCCAAAAAGAGCAGGTGGGGGCGGTACAGATGCGAAAAGCGATCGCCAACGCTACCGAAAATTTTTGGACTCAGGGACAAATGGCGGAGATGGCTGTTGACACCTATTTACAGCAACAACGCATTGCCATTGGTGGAATTGGTGAACTGCGCGGTAATGGTCAGTTAGTCCGGCGTCAAGCTTTGGCAAGTTGCGGTGGTTGGAATGAGGAAACAATCACTGATGATTTAGATTTAACTATCCGCTTACATCTTGACAAATGGGATATTGAGTGCATGTTCTACCCAGCAGTCCAAGAAGAAGGTGTGACGAAAGCAATTGCTCTTTGGCACCAACGCAACCGCTGGGCAGAAGGCGGGTATCAGCGATATTTAGATTACTGGGATTTAATTCTCAAAAACCGCATGGGGACTCAGAAAAGCTGGGATTTGCTGATATTTTTGCTGATTATGTATATTCTACCAACAGCAGCAGCACCAGATTTACTAATGGCTATGATCAAGCATCGGCTACCCATTCTTAGCCCCATCACCACTCTATCAGTTGCTATTTCCGTGTTGGGGATGTTTGCAGGTTTAAAGCAGATTAATCAAAATCAGCAATTGTCAATTTCCACCTATTTTCGCTTCCTAGTGCAAACTTGGCGCGGCACTATTTATATGTTTCACTGGCTGATAGTCATGAGTAGCACCACCGCCCGCATGTCGATACAGCCCAAGCGCTTAAAATGGGTAAAAACTGTACACACAGGAACAGAGGACTAAGGCGTTGCTGAATATTATCGCAGATTAGGTGTCAAGAATCGACCTTTAGTCTTGGTTGAAAATTTTCATTCATCCCGCAACGCCGAAAATTCAGCAACGCCCAGATCTAAAACTCTCCGGCTAAAGCTGCAACGCACCTTTCACAGATTAAGGGATGCTCTGCTGATTCTCCCACATGAATCGAGTAGTTCCAACAGCGATCGCATTTTTCTCCTTGTGCATTCACTACCCCAATTCCCCAGGTATCTGATTGCAAGTTGTATTTCGACCCTAGCAATGCATCGGGTGTATCTAATACTTCTACTTGGGAAGTGAGGAATAAGTATCGGAGTTCATCGATACCGTTACCTACACTGGGATTTAGTGTTTTTACTGAAGCACGTAGCTGCTCGTCTTTTATATAGAGCAAGACTTTTGCTTCTAAAGAAGAACCAATCATCTTTTCTACCCTAGCTTGTTCTAATACCTTATTCACCTCAGTCCGGATTTGCCGGATTTGTTGCCAAAATTGTGCTAGTTCGGGATTTTGCCAACGTGGTTCTAATTGCACCCAACCAGCCTCAAACACTGATTTATGGGGTGTTTTATAAGGCAGATATTGCCAGATATCTTCTGCAGTGTGACATAAAACAGGTGCGATCGCTGTGGCTAAATTTTGTAGCGCCATCTGCAAGACTGTCTGACAACTGCGACGGCGAAAAGCATTCGGGGCGCTGATATACAGTCTATCTTTGGCAGCATCCAAATAAAAGTTGGATAAATCCACCACGCAGAAATTCTGTACAGTTTGGAAAAAGCGGAAGAATTGGAAACTGTCAAAGGCTTGCGTGACTTCCTCAAACACCTCAACGATGCGGTGGAGCATGTATTTATCCAACTGCGGTAAATCCTCGAAAGCTACTTTATCTTTTTCGGGGTCAAAGTCATGCAAGCTACCCAACAAGAACCGCGCTGTATTGCGAATTTTTCCCCTCACATCATTAAGTTGCTTGATGATGTTTTTCCCAATCCGCATATCAGAGGAATAATCTACCGATGATACCCACAATCTAAGGACATCAGCACCATAAGGCGGTTCTTCTTTTTGATTTTTCCCGCCGTCAATAATTGTATGCGGGTCAACCACATTCCCCTCAGACTTGCTCATCTTCCGCCCTTGTTCATCCAAAACAAAGCCGTGAGTCAAGACAGTTTTGTAAGGGGCGATGCCGTTAACTGCTACACTAGTCAGTAAACTTGACTGAAACCAACCGCGATGTTGGTCGGAACCTTCCAAATACAAATCAGCTGGATAATGTAATTCTGGACGCTGTTCAGTTACAGCCGCCCAAGACGAACCAGAATCAAACCACACATCCATTGTGTCTGTACCTCTGCGGTAAGACCGACCATCACTGCGATATGGTTCTGGTAATAACTCTGCTACTGAAAGTTCCCACCAAGCATCAGAACCAATTTCTGCAAAAATTGCTTGGATGTGGTTGATAGTTGCTTCATTCAGCAAAACTTCCCCAGTTTCCTCATCGTAGAACACGGGAATAGGGACACCCCAACTGCGCTGACGGGAGATACACCAATCAGAACGGTCTGCAACCATAGGAGTGATGCGATTTTCTCCTTGGGCTGGAATCCATTTTACAGTAGCGATCGCCTTTAAAGCTGCATCCCGAAATCCCTCCACGGAAGCGAACCACTGTTCAGTGGCGCGGAAAATTGTCGGCTTTTTCGTCCGCCAATCATAAGGGTATTTATGAGCATACGCCTCTTCTTTCAACAAAGAACCAGCCTTAGTCAGCGCATCAATTACCGCTTGATTTCCATCACCCAACACATTCAAAGAAGCAAACTCACCCGCCTCTGCAGTAAAGTTACCGTTGTCATCCACTGGCGCGAGGATGGGTAAGCCGTAGCGTTGACCGACGATGTAGTCTTCTTGACCATGACCAGGGGCAGTGTGCACCAAGCCTGTACCCGACTCAGTGGTAATATAATCACCACCCACAAGCACTGGACTTTCTCGGTTGAATAAAGGATGACGGTAAGTTGTATGTTCTAAATCTTGCCCTTTGAATGTGGCTTTTACTGTTAAATCTACATCCAAGGTGGAAGATAAGCGTTCTACTAAATCAGCCGCTACGATGAGATATTTAAGATTTGTTTCGCGCAAAGTCGCAAAGGCGCTAAGGTTATTTTGCGTCTCCTCGTCTTTGCGTGACACTTCCACCACTGCATAGTTCAAGTCGGCGTTGACTGCTACAGCTAAGTTACCGGGGATTGTCCAAGGTGTGGTTGTCCAGATAGCGACACCCAAATCGGGGAGATATTCACCCAAAGTTGGTTTTGCAGTTTCCGACAAACTTGTGACGGGAAAAGCCGCGTAGATACTGCGGGAAGTGTGACCTTCTGGATATTCTAATTCTGCTTCTGCTAAGGCGGTTTTAGAACTGGGACTCCAGTGAACAGGTTTTAAACCGCGATAGATGTATCCTTTTAAGAACATTTGCCCGAATACGCCGATTTGCGCTGCTTCATATTCTGGCTGTAATGTCAAGTAAGGATGTGCAAAATCACCCCACATACCAAAGCGTTTACAGCTTTTGCTTTGGTCTTCTACGGCTGCGAGGGCAAATTGTTTAGCTTTTTGTCGCAGTTGTAGAGGTGTCAAGTTTTGCCGTTCTGCTGATTTCATATTTTGCAGAACTTTTAGCTCAATTGGCAAGCCGTGACAGTCCCAACCAGGGACGTAGCGAATTTTCCGCCCTCGTAGAAGTTGGTAGCGATTAATAATATCTTTAAGAATTTTACCTAAAGCATGACCACTATGCAGAGAGCCATTGGCGTAGGGAGGCCCATCATGTAGTATAAATAATTCGCCGGGGTTATTTTGAGAAAGGCGATCGTAAATTTTATTGTCTTCCCAAAACTTTTGAATTTCGGGTTCACGCTTGAGGGCGTTCGCCCGCATATCGAAATTAGTCTTAGGTAAATTTACAGTATCTTTGTAGCTTCCAGTTTCTGTCACAGTCTCATGCCTAAAATTAGGTGTCTGATTTGATCAATTATAGAAGATGGCATGAAGACCAAAATTAGCTATTTTATCCGGCGTTGCTAACGCACCGATGAAGATCGATAAAGTAAGTTGAGTAAAACCCAACATTCGCTTAAGTTAACGTCGGGTTTATCAGAATTTAACTAGCTTGATTATTTGGTGGGGTTGCTTCTGGTGGTGTCTCTGCTGGGGGAGCAAGTACTGCATCGGGCGCTACTTCCTCTACAGGAATCGGTGTTTTTTCTGTTTCTGTATCCGCTTGCGCTGCTTCCACTAATTCAGGCGATGGGGGGTTGGGGGGAATAGCTTCTGGTAAAGTCTCGGTTTTGGCTTCAGGTGTGGAAGTAGTGTTGTCAATTATCTCTACTGCAGCTTGCTCTGCTAAGACAGCGGTGATATCTTCTGGTTTGGGGGTCGGGGGTTTTTTCTGGGTTGTGGTTTGTTGTACCCGATTTTTCACACCATTAAAAGTACCACCAATTGCTGCTGATAACTGTCCTAAACTGCGCTGTAGCGAAAACTTGGATGCTTGTTCTTGGATGGTAAATTTGACTAACTCAGGGCTAGGTACTTGAGTTTGTTGTGCTTGCGGTGTTAACTGACGACGTAATGACAAAGTTTGCCAGCCAAACCACCATAAAAGAGCCACACTAGCTATGTGACCTAGCAAAAGACCACCAGTAATCCGTGGTGCAAATACCCATATAACTAAAGCATAAAATAGTCCTATACCACTCCAAATAAAGTCATTCTTGCGGTGGATTTCTGGAAAAAAGAAAGCTGCTAGATAAATAGCTAAACTACCAATACCCACTGCCAAAGCTAGGATATATGCCAGCATGTTTCGTTACTCCTTTAACTAGGGGTTAAGGATTAGGGGTGAAGAATTTAATCAAATTCAGTACGGCGTCAATAAACCACCCATTCTAAATCGCTGGAAAGCTGATTATACGGGTTTTTTGATTTCATACTTTAGACTTCATACTTCAGCCTTTTTGTACTAGTCCCTAATCCCTTAACTAACAATTTTGCAAATTTTGCCACTCAATTGTTGATTTAGATACAAATTAAAACTAATTATCTGTGTTAGTTGTGAATTTTGGCTCTGGAGACCAACTCTTAATGTCTTCTTTAGAAGAGAAGCGAAAATCTCGGACTACCCTAAAGATGAAAGGATCTGCAAGAGTTAGCCAAAACATAGTTATGACCCTACAAAGCTTTGGTGTGATTGGTTTAGCCGTTATGGGCGAGAATATTGCCCTAAATGTGGAACGCAATGGCTTCCCAATTGCAGTTTACAATCGCTCCCGTGAAAAGACTGATGCCTTTATGGCGGAGCGTGCGCCAGGAAGAAACGTCAAAGCCGCCTTTACCCTGGAAGAATTTGTGGCTGCGTTGGAACGTCCCCGCAAAATCCTAGTGATGGTACAAGCTGGTAAGCCAGTTGATGCGGTGATTGCTCAACTCAGACCTTTGCTGGATGAAGGTGATATCATTATCGACGGTGGTAACTCTTGGTTTGAAGATACCGAAAGACGCACTCAAGAATTAGAACCTGCTGGATTGCGTTATTTGGGTATGGGTGTTAGTGGTGGTGAAGAAGGGGCGTTGAATGGCCCTTCTTTAATGCCTGGAGGTACGACAAGCTCTTACGAGTACCTATCACCAATTTTCAATAAAATTGCTGCCCAAGTTGATGATGGCCCTTGTGTAACTTACATTGGCCCCGGTGGTTCTGGTCACTATGTGAAAATGGTACACAACGGTATTGAGTATGGCGATATGCAGCTGATTGCTGAAGCCTACGATTTACTGAAAAATGCCGCTGGACTCGACCATAATCAGCTACATGAAGTGTTCACAGAATGGAACACTACCGACGAACTCAATTCATTTTTGATTGAGATTACAGCTAATATTTTCCCATACATTGACCCAGAAACAAATTTACCTTTGGTGGATTTGATTGTTGACGCCGCTGGTCAAAAGGGAACTGGACGCTGGACTGTGCAGACTGCTTTGGAATTGGGGGTTTCTATTCCCACAATTACAGCTGCGGTAAATGCGCGGATTATTTCTTCTATTAAAGACGAACGGGTAGCAGCATCGAAAGTCCTGACAGGCCCCAGTGGTAAGTATGATGGGGAAGTTAAGGATTTTGTCAATAAGGTGCGGGATGCTCTTTATTGTTCCAAAATCTGTTCTTATGCTCAAGGGATGGCGCTGTTGTCTACAGCTTCCAAAACATATAACTGGAATTTAAATCTGAGCGAAATGGCGCGGATTTGGAAGGGTGGCTGTATTATTCGTGCTGGCTTCTTGAATAAGATTAAGAAGGCTTTTAATGAAAATCCAGCATTACCTAACTTGCTGTTAGCTCCCGAATTCAAGCAGACTATTCTCGATAGACAAACAGCTTGGCGGGAAGTGATTATGACAGCTGCGAAACTGGGGATTCCAGTTCCAGCGTTTAGCGCCTCCTTAGATTATTTTGACAGCTATCGTCGCGATCGCTTGCCCCAAAATCTCACTCAAGCACAACGCGATTACTTCGGTGCTCATACCTACCTCCGCACAGATAAGCCCGGAAGCTTCCACACTGAGTGGGTACCCATTGCTGAATCTGAAAAGTAAGCTTTGACGCCTCCACTTTATTGACATTTGATGAAAGTTTGGAGTGGCTCTGAGTTTCAGGGTCACTTTTTTTGGCTCACGCATACCGCCAAAGGCGCAGAGAAGAATGCGAAAATAAAGGGATATTATAAGACAAGAATTATTTATGCCTTACAGTGACTTTACTATCAGAAAAATCAAACAAAACTTTGGTATAACTATTGTTGAAGGTGAAAAATTTCTACCAGAAATTAAAGCGATCGCACCTAGTGCTACTCTAGATGCATATTTAGCAGAAAGCTTACCCTTAGCTATAGCTACAGGCAGTGAAAAAGCACGTTCGGAATTAATTATTAGTCCTGTTTTACTGGAAGTACGCAAGATTTTAAACAGACAAATTAGTTTATTTTCTGGTGCTGATTTTACTGTAGATCCTGCTGCTGGATTGAGTGGAGTCTGTGATTTTCTTCTCAGTCGTTCTGCTGAACAATTAGAAATTGAAGCCCCGGCTGTGGTAATTATTGAGGCGAAAAAGGCAGATTTGAATCTGGGTATTGGTCAGTGTATAGCAGAAATGATTGCTGCTCAGAAATTTAATGAAATTAATCATCAACCTATTTCTACTATTTATGGTAGTGTCACGAATGGTACTGCTTGGCGGTTTCTGCAATTAATTGAGCAAACTGTGACAATTGATTTCACAGATTATCCTCTTCCTCCTGTTGATTTTATTCTGGGAATATTAGTGTACATGATATCTTTTACTAACTAGTAGAAAATATTTTCTGTTTCGCTGATGGTATTTGTTGGGTTACACGCAGTGGAGCCAAGCTACGGGAGATGGCGATCGCACTTCCGGGAACGCAGAAGCTGCTTCTGGGTGCGCGAAACACTTAAACGTGAAAGCGGAAGCTGCTTCTGGGTGCGCGAAACACTCAAACGTGAAAGCAGAAGCTGCTTCTGGGTGCGCGAAACACTCAAACGTGAAAGCAGAAGCTGCTTCCGGGTGCGCGAAACACTCAAACGTGAAAGCGGATGCTGCTACAGTGATGACAAAAAGAAGAAATGTGTCTGTGTAAGCAGAAGTCTATTCACCCTTACCTAAATATTTCGCTTTTAATTCTTCTAATTCTTTATCTATGGGGTTGTTACTAGAAGGTTGAGTGTTTGGGGTTGGGGTAATTGGTTTTTGCGGTTTACCACCAACCATAAATTGGGTTTTCATTTCTTCTAGTTCTAAATCTATTTGACTGGGGGTTTTGGCGACAACTGCAGGTGTGGTGGGCGTAACTGGTTTGGTGGCTATCGGTGCGTTTTGATTTAAATCTTTGAGGACTGCATCCGCTGTTTGATAACGCCGCATGGGAATGCTTTCTAGCATTTTGTTGAGGATTTGGCTTAACTGATGACTGACTGGAGTTTTCAGATATTGTTGCCAAATCCAAGTATCGTTATTAATATCATAAGAATCAAAAGGCGATCGCTCTGTTAATAACCGAATACAAGTAGCTCCCAAACTATAAATATCGCTGGCAAAAATTGCCCTTCCTCTCATTTGTTCTGGGGCGACATATTCGGGACTACCGATACTTGTACCAGTTTGATTTATGGCTTCACTACTAACAGATTTAGAAGCACCAAAATCTACTAATACTAGCTTGTTATCTTGACTACGCAAAATAATATTTTCTGGTTTAATATCGCGGTGAATCACTTGTTTAGCGTGACAAAATTGCAGTACAGATAATAAATCGTGCAATAATTGTCGGATTTGGGTTTCATTGAAAGCGCCCTTTTGTACCAATTCCTGGGCTAAATTTTGCCCATCAATAAATTCTTGTACGAGATACTGTCTGTCATCTTGGGTGAAATATGCCAGTAATTCGGGAATTTGGGGATGTTTACCCAATTCATCTAACTGGACTGCTTCTAGATTAAATAACTCTACCGCTTTTTGCACGGTGTTAGTGCCTTGGGCTTGGGGATAGAATTGTTTAATTACACAGCGCGGTTTGGAAGGTTTATCTTCATCCACAGCTAAAAAAGTCCTACCGAAACCACCTTGTCCTATGGGTTTGACAGCACGGTAACGCTCTTTTAGCAGTAACTTGGAACCACAACTGAGGCAAAATTTGCCATCATGAGAATTTTCCGGCTTGGAACAGCGGGTATTAAGACAGTAGCTCATGGCAAGGCGATCGCTTTCATATATTTTTATTGTGCCCTGTGTTAGGCTAAAGGGTGTTAATCTTCGCCAAATATCCAGCCGCAGACTGTTGTACCTTCTTATTTAGTAGGCACTATCCCCTCTACCTGACTCTTCATCAATCTTTGCACACTCGCCAACGCTCGATTTAATTCATAATTGCGCCGCTCTGGATTTTGTAGATATGCTTGTTGTTCTTCTTCAATCATTTGTACATCTTGCAGAACTAATCCATCAAGCAATTTTTTGGCGGCGTTAAATAAATTATTTTTGATAAATCGACGGAACCACACAGGTAATTTGTGTAATTTATCAAAAGCATTTAATGAAGTGAAATGAATTAAATAAGCTTTGGTTTGTGTCTCATTCACCGGACACAATAAACAGTAAATCTGAAAATCATTGCCTAATTTTGCAGCCCAATGAGGGTAAATATAACTCACATCCAAAGGTTCAGGATGTAATCGCCGCAAAGCTGGGAAAAATAATTGAGATATTGACCAAATTTTGTCTATTTTATAATAACTTTGGGCTGTATAATGAGCATGTACATGCTCTTCATCTTCATCTATAGATTGTAGTGAGGCTGCTGCCCAAGCTTGTAAATCTTGATGTAAATGTCCATGATACATATCCATCAAATTTTCGATTAAATAAGAATAATGCGCTTGGCAATTAATCACAGCAACTGAAGCAATATAATTTAGATGATTCCATTCTGGTAAACCCATAAGTTCTACAGTTGGTGTTTCATCTCCAGGAAATAACCAAATAAAACCGTCTTGTTCTTTAACTGGGTAGCGACGAATTTGACAAGTTGGTAATTTCTGATTTGCTGCTAAAGAAGGAACTGCGGCACATTCTCCAGCCGAATTGAAGCGCCAACCATGATAAGCACATGCCAATTGATCACCCATCACCTGTCCATGACTGAGTTTAACTTGGCGGTGGGGGCAGCGGTCTTCTAAAGCGTGAACTTTTCCTGTACTATCTCTGTAGAGTGCGATCGCTTGCTGCCAGATTATCACACTTAAAGGTTTATTCGTCACCTCACCACTACGTGCAACCACATACCAATGATTGGGGTTAATGCCCAACTGACGCACATCACGACTCTGCACAGCTTGGGAAATCGAAGTCATAGATTTCACATCCTTTTGGGCGTTAAACTGGGGAGTGCTAAATTGTCAGACATTTAATTTTCCCACGTAGACGCCGAGATGGGGAGATAGGAAAATAACCAATGCCCAATTCCCTCAAGCCTATCACCCTGGGAGCTAAAACTAATCTTGCCTACAAGTTATAAAGTATGTGTAGATAAAACTGCGAGTATTTTGAAACAAAAATCTGTATGACAAACTACCAAGAAGCCTTAACTAACGATGAAGTCGTCAACGAGTTAATCGCAGAGACTACAGGTATGAATCACGTAGAAGTAATTGAGAACGTCATCGACAGTCTCGAACAAGATGATAGTGCAATGGTGAGCCACACTCCAGCAGGTGCTTATCTGTGGAAGTTTAAGTACGGAAGCGTGGAAGTTTTCGTGCAACTTACCGGCACTAGTGATGAGGATACCATCACCGTTTGGTCTGTGGTGCTGAAGTTACCCGTCAAAAATGAACCTAAATTACTGCGTTATCTGTTGGAGTTAAACTGCTCTAGCACCTTTGAAGCCAGATTTGGTATCATCGATAACCAAGTGGTTGTAATTTCGACGCGGACTTTAGCAGAGTTGTCTCCTGGTGAAGTTTCTCGCTTAATTACCATTGTCGCCACGATCGCAGATAACAACGATGAAGCCTTACAATCTGAATTTGGTGCAGCTTGATTTCTGAAACTAGTAATTTTCCGGTTTGGCGACTAATTCCATTGTTAACAGCACCTGGTAACGTGCAAATGGCGATTGACAACTGGTTGCTGACACAGCACCAGTCTGGACAACATCCGCCAACTCTGCGGTTTTATATATGGTCGCCACCGGCTATTTCTCTCGGCTATCATCAACGTCAATACCCGGAATTTTGGCAAAATCTGACTTGGCAAGGTGAGAAACTAGATGTAGTGCGGCGTCCCACAGGTGGTAGAGCTGTCTTACACCAAGGCGATTTAACTTATGCTGTGGTAACATCTGGCTTCACTGGTAGCCGCCTGCAAGCTTATCAGAAAATTTGTGAATTTTTGATTCAAGGTTGGCGATCGCTCGGCGTAGAATTGCAATATGGTATAGAGGGACGAGGCTACATCCACAACCCCAACTGTTTCGGCACCGCCACCAGCGCAGATTTAATCTTGCCCAATGGTGCTAAACTCATCGGTAGCGCCCAAATGCGAAAAGGGGGCGTAATTTTGCAACACGGTTCTATGCGCTTACAGCCTGATGCAGAATTATTCACTCAGGTATTTGGCATAGAAAATTTTACAGACCTGCAACTACCTAAAGATATACATACTGAAAAGATTATTGCAGCCTTGATAGCCGCTGCTCAAAATTGTTTCCACATGCAAACACTTATCCAACCTCTTTCTCAGAGCGAATGGAAGCAAATACTAACACAACCTCAACTCTCCTTCCCTCAATCCTTAACCCCATAGCCAAAGATATCCAAAAAACCTCCGCGCCCCTTTGCGCCTACTTTGCGCTCCTCTGCGTTAAAAAAACAGATCATGTTCATCATACAACCACCGATAAACTATCTCCATTCATCGGTGGTTGCAAATCTAACTGATAGCTGACTTAGCAATTATCGCCAACTGTAACCCATCTGGATAACCACCATCTTCCTTAATTCGCTTAATTTCCCCATCGCTAATTCGTAAATTTAACTTTTGTGCTAAAGTCCGCACAATATCCCCCCTATCAATCACACCAGCAACCGCACCCGCAGGAGAAAGCACAGTTATAAAAGGTAACTGTTCATTTTCCAACTTGTTAATCACCGCAGCGAGGGAAGTTGATTCTGTAACCGTGGGAATTTCTGTTAATGGATGCACAATACTTTGCAGAGTTTGGCTGTCCCATTCACTTCTTTCCACTAACCGCAAATCTTCAATAGCAACTTTACCGCGATAACGTCCATCAGAGGCGGCAAAATAAACCTGGGGAGTGGTTTCTAACAGGTATGAGTCAGCAAAATCACGCAGGGTTTGGTTAGCATCGACTACACGAAAATCACGGGTCATGGTATCAGCAGCTAAGACTTTCAGCAAGGTTTCTTGCAGAGTCGTCACACGGTCGTAGCTACTAGCATTGCGAATTGCGAACCAACCCAATAGCGCAATCCACACACCCAACACTAACTCTTTAGTAATGAAGTCTACAGCAAAACCCAGAGCGATCGCACCATAACCCAAAATTTGCCCCGCCTTTGCTGCCCAGTGTACAGCTTGAAAGCGATTACCTGTGACTTGCCATAATGCCGCTTTGAGGACTTGTCCCCCATCTAGAGGTAAGCCGGGAATCAGGTTAAATAGCGCCACCACCAAGTTAATTCTCGCTAAATCCCCTACCATCAGACTATACACACTACTATCAGGAAGTAAATTAGCCCCTAGACGGAGGAGCACAAATAAGGCGATACTAACTAGAGGGCCAGCGATCGCTACTTGAAATGCTTTACCTGGAGTTTTAGATTCCTCTTCAATGGCCGCTACCCCGCCAAATAAAAATAGGGTGATGGAATTAACCCTAATACCTTGCGATCGCGCTACTAAACTATGACCCAATTCATGTAACAATACTGAAGCGAATAATAGCAAGGCCATCACTAACCCTGCACTCCAAGCAATTTCATTTCCCCATTGCTGATAAGTTACACCAAAATTCAGCGTAGCCAGCCCTAAAATCACAAACCACAAAGGATCTAAAAATAGGGGAATTCCGAATAAAGACCCTATTTTCCAATTTGTTTGCATAACTAACATTGTCCCAAAACTAGATATTTCCAGCCGTCAAGACAGCAAAATTGACAATAATTTTTTATACACAAGCATATTAACCCATTAGCTCTGCCAAGAATTGACTCTTGAGATGGAGCATTTCTCTAACTTCTACAATAAACAATCAGGCTACTATTTAATCACTAAATATAAATAGCTAAATATTGGCAGAACAATTGAGCTAAATTTTTCGCAATCAATAATTATAAAACTTTATCTCTATTTAGTTTCGCTCGCTTTGGGAGGGGGCGCATCGCTTCTCGTCCCAGGAGAAACAACCCAGTTACACCCAAGTTGACAAACCAAACATATTGATACCAATATTGGCGAATTTGCGCCATGGGACTCAGTTCGGGATGCAACGTGTTCAAATAAAGCAACAACACGACAATCATCAACGCCCCGAAACCAACGCAGCTTAAACCTACCTGAATTCTTGCAGGTCGCAAATCCAAATCACTAACCTGTTCTAGGGAGATTTCTGCCAGTTCATTTAAAGAGTTTTCTGCTAAAACAGAAGTTGCTTCTACTCGTTTGCTCAGTTTTGCAGGCAAAATCGGCACTAATGCTGTCACCGTAGCACGGCGTAAAGCCGCTTCAGTATCTCGCAACAACACTAATGGTTGACGACTAGTGGTAGTCGAGTCCGTGACTTTGCCTTCAAAATCCATACACAGCACGCCTCAGAAAAACCAAGATACCAATAGCCTAGCGAATTGCTCTTGGCAACGCAAACTAATTATGCAAAGCGACGTTGACGGGTCTAGAACCTTGAGAATTTGGCATGGCAATTATCAATCTGTTCCCCATCACCCCACCTCCCCATCACCCCACCTCCCCATCACCCCACCTCCCCATCACCCCACCTCCCCATCACCCCACCTCCCCATCATCCCACCTCCCCATCATCCCACCACCCCATCACCCCATCACCAAAAACTCCACCCCACTTGCGGGATGGAGTTTTTCATACCTCAATCCAACTCACCCATTTTTTAAGAAGCCGCTGACTGCAACTTCTCCAATCGTGCCAATACTTCTGTACTGTGGATAGATGGGTTGACTTTGACAAAAGTCTCGCGCAAAATTCCTTGAGGATCGATGATAAAGCTGTGACGCATGGATAAAAAACCAATCCATGAACCGTAAGCTTTACTCACAGCACCGTTAGTGTCAGCTAACAAAGGAAATTTTAGCCCCTCTGAATCACAAAACTCGGCATGAGAATCGACGTCATCAGCACTAATACCGATAATTTGGGTATTTTTTTCTAAATATTTAGGCAAATCTTGCTGAAAACGCCGCGCCTCAATGGTACAACCAGAGGTGAAATCCTTGGGATAAAAATAGAGAACTACCCATTTACCCCGTAAGTCAGACAGAGAGATTTTGCCGTTACCTGTATTTGTCGGTAATGTAAACTCTGGTGCAGGTTGATTAATAGCCGGAAGTTTACCACCAAGAGCGTGAGCAACAGGAGCAAAGTGCAGCCAACTGACCAAAGCTAAACAGCTTGCAAAAAAAGTGGTGAAAAAAGTGCGCCGGGAAATCATGGTTGTAGACCAGAATCATAAATTAACATAAGTTTACAATTCTTCGTGGTCAATGTTTTCATTCAGACTGAGGTTCCGGTGAAATTTCCGTGCTGTCGATATACTGACTATCCAAAAGAAAAGCCCCCTTAGTGAAGCGAATACCCCAATAACCACCAGGACGACGGTCAATGACAATTCCTTCTTCCCCGATTTGCAGCACATCTGGGGGGCGGAGCATGGGCATGGGGTCAGCAGTTTTAATGTATGGTGGTAGTGCCACAACACGGACTTTGCTACCAATGGGGAATTCTTTAGACATAAGAAAAAGCTAGAAGTTTTGAATTAACTCATAACTCAAAACTCCTAACTTTTGCTAGGGGGTATTGAAATTTTCTATCTCTGCATTGGTAAAGCCGGGGGAGCAGGAGCGAAAGGAAGAGGGGTAATTGTTAAGAACTCTCTCGACCACTGGCCATTGACGATTGACCATTGGCTATTAACCATCGACCACTGACCGTTAACTATTAACCATTGTTTGTTGACCATTGATTAAGACTTTTTAAAAGAAAATGATATCTTTAACGAGTAGCTGGTTGACGACGGGCACGAGCGTTATTTTTGAACTCCTGCAGTTTTTGGCGTTGTTCAGGTGTCAGCACTGCTTCCATTTCTTGCTTGGAAGATTCCATAATTTGTTTAATTTGGGTTTTTTGAGTTTCTGATAAGTTCAGAAAAGCAAAAGGCCCGCCCTGTGAACGTTCACCTTGGGGACGTTGACCCCGACTCCGATTTGCTTTCGCTTCTTGTAATTTTTGCTTTTGTTCTGGGGTGAGAAGTGCTTCAATTCGGCTGCGAGTATTGGTGCGAATTGTTTTAAGTTGGTTTTTTTGGTCTTCGGTGAGATTGAGATTTTTCCACGGGCCCCGCTCTTTCTTAGGAGCTTCTACACCCGGTTGATTTGCAGGTGAAGCTGGTTGTGCTTGGGCTATGAAAGGAGTTGCAGTTAAGGTCAGAGCAAGTGCGCCAGCAGCGATTGATAATACTTTGAGTTTCATTGTGTACTTTGTGGTTTTTTTCTATTTGGATGCCACCATCATAAGAGTTTAGATCCAGAAGTCACATGGGGAGAAAGTCATGAATCTACCCATGACTAAAGTCATACTTAATTTTTTATCAAAGCGACTAGCAATTTTAGAGCAATTACAGATAATCTATAAAATATTGGAATATCCGACGACAAAAGATTTTCAACTATAAGCAATTCAGGTTTTTCTGTTCGCAAATTTTATGAACCGTCCCATCAGAATTGATAATCACCCTTTTCGGTTTTTGCTTTATTTAGAGTGGATATTGTTAGCACTGGCGGCTTTGACAGCAATATTGCCCTATACTTCGCCTAAATTCTCTCCCAGATTTCCAGAATTAACGATTTGTAGTTTAATTATATTTGGATTAATGGGGTTGAGTTTACCTACAAGTAATAGATCAAATAAGTTGATTTATACGGCAAGTGAGGTATTCTTAATTTTAATTACTGGTTTTTTTGGTGGTAGGACTGCTAGATTATTTCCTTTTCTTTATTTAATTTTAGTCACTCGTAGCTGTTTAATTTTTAAGTTTTATGGACGATTAGCAGTAACTATTATATCATTTGTTTTATTTTTAATTACACTCAGACATCGATTTCCTAAATATCCGTTACCGCCTCAAGCACAGGAACGCTTTGGTTTTTTTACGCTGAGTTTAGCATTATTATTTGCCTTAACTTTGGTTTTTGTTTTGTTGTTGATGAATGCAGTTTTATCTGAGCGACAAAGTAGAGAAGAATTAGCGATCGCTAATGAAAAACTCCGTCAATATGCCCTGAAAATTGAAAACCAAGCAACCCTAGAAGAACGCAACCGCATTGCTCGAGAAATTCATGATTCTTTGGGACATTCTCTCACAGCTTTAAATCTGCAGTTAGAAACGGCTTTAAAACTTTCGCAATCTAACCCCAATAGAGCAATAACTTTTTTAGCTAGAGCCAAGGAATTAGGTTCTAAAGCATTACAAGATGTGCGACAATCTGTTTCTACTATGCGCTCTCACCCCCTACAAGCTCAATCTTTAGAACAAGCAATTAGTGTACTGGCTGAAGACTTCCATCGCTCGACTAATATTGTGCCAATTTGTCAAATTCATCTTGATTATCCTCTCCAAATTGAGGTGAGTACCGCCGTCTATCGGATTATCCAAGAATCTTTGACTAATATTTCTAAATATGCCAATGCGAGCGAAGTTAAATTAGAATTAACCACAAATATTAATAGTTTATTATTGAGAATTTATGATAATGGCAGAGGCTTTGATTTAAGACAAAATACTACAGGTTTTGGATTGCAAAGTATGCGCGATCGCACTTTAGCATTGGGAGGTAAATTTGATATCAATAGCACCCTTGGTTACGGTTGTCAAATCACAGTTAATATTCCCCTAGGTAAATTTAAAGTATGATTAAAGTGTTACTAGTAGATGACCAAAGTTTAATTCGCCAAGGATTAAGAGCATTATTAGAGCTAGAACCAGATTTAGAAATAGTAGGAGAGGCCGAAAATGGCGAAAGCGCAATTAAATTATCAGAGCAATTGCGACCTCATGTAGTATTAATGGATATTAGAATGCCAATTATGGATGGTGTTGCAGCTACCCAAGAAATTCACAGGCGATTTACAGGGATTAAAGTTTTAGTCTTAACGACTTTTGATGATGAAGAATATGTCACCGCTGCTCTCAAAAATGGCGCCATGGGATACTTGCTTAAAGATACACCTTCAGAGGAATTAGCTGTTGCTATCCGCGCTGTTTATAAAGGATATACTCAATTAGGCCCAGGAATAGTCAAAAAACTTTTAACTCAATTCTCCACTGCAGGATTAACACAATCACCACCCACTCCACCGAGTTTAGCTGAACTGACTCCCAGAGAGAAAGAAGTTTTACGACTGATTGCGACAGGTGCTAGTAACCGAGAAATTGCTCAAAAATTGTATATTTCTGAAGGGACAGTGAAAAATCATGTTACAAATATTTTGAACCGGTTAAATCTGCGCGCTCGCACTCAAGCAGCTATATTTGCAAATACGTTTTTATCCTACTTGGAGCGGGATATTTAAAAACTCAATTCCATATCTTAAGTAATAATACTGTCATATATAGTTTAAACATACAAAATATACTCGTGATTATGCTGTTTGAAATCAATATTCACCTCGGCATAATCAGGTTAAGCAGAGTTAAATTTTTCAACTGTAGTGTGTCCTTAATTTCAATGAGCTTTTAGTAAACGTTTAAGTACTCAATAGAAAGAGGACTAAAGCTTTGACTACGAACTAACAAGTGAATTCTTAGCCTTATACAGTGCTAAACAAATTAAAATACAACGTTACGCAAAGTAATTAATTCAACAAATATCAAACTGATGTTACTGTCATCGGTGCTTGTTGCTGTGTCAATCGACAATATTCCTGATTAATTTACAATCCATTGAATACAGTAAATATAGCTATATTGAAAGTTTTTGTTAAGTCATAAATAATATTTTAAAAAAGATGTTAAGCCACAACTTAAACCTAGTTACTACTACAAATAATCACAATAACGTCGAATCTTTAGCACAGCAATGGGCTAAAAAGTATGTACAAAATCTTCAAATTGAGCAGGGTAATGAGACAATTTCTAATAATATGAATTTGTTCCAGGTTGCGTCCCCACAGGGGCGTCAAAAAACGGCTCAAAAAATTATGGAATCTTTACGGAGCGTCAGTGCTAAATCTTGGCATAAAACGGAAGCGCTGCTATCAGCAGAAATCAAAAAGCATGGTATGGATCATGACATCATTAATCCCTGGGAAATTGCTGCAGATTCCTTTAAAATTTACCAAAAAACTTTAGATATTTATACACAACAAGCAGTATCGCCACTCATTTTTGAAGCTATAAAACTAGCTGAATTAGGTAATTCAGTTGATGAACAAGCTCTACAATTTTATAATGATGCACAGGTAATTCCTAGCCAGTTGACTACAGTAATTGGCAAAGAGATCGGCGCAATCAGAAACAAATATACAAGTGTTGATGCCAGAGTTATTGGATTTGTGAGTATGCAGTTTCATTATACTAGCCAAATGCTCATAGAATTACTTGAACCAATAGAGCGATCGCTAATTAGTGCATACTTTAAAGTTATAGACGATCATCTTTATATGCCGTTGCAACGTGCGTATAAAGCAGCTGCTCAACATAGTTATCATTCTCCAGTTCTAACCGCAATTCATCAGCTATTACCAGCCAGTACACAAATTGCTCAAAATATTTGCCAAAGGATTATCGAAACTTATCCTCATTATCAATCAATGTCTGGTGCTTTGAGTTCTCCAATGGTGAAAATTTCTACAATTCGGGATGTAGAAATGTTTCAAGTATACCTGTGGGTATCTGCTTTAGAAGGAAATATCACCGCCATTCAACAAGAGTTATTTCCTTTGTGTGTCATGCTCTATCCCAAATTAAAAGTACATTGGGAATTAATACGCCAAATGCTGTATTTCCTGAGAAAGGAAATCCAAACTCGCCTAACGTCTCAACAAGCTGATACACTCATGCCATATTTTCAGGTATTGTGGCAAATATTTTCCCCAGAAGTATTTACTGAACTAGGATTATAGGAAATTATTTCTAGGAAATATTATGTTTTCAAAGCTGGATGCAGAAAATAATTTTCTGCATCCAGCTTTTGATAGCTAAGACTAATTGATGATTATATTTTTGATGAGTAACATATCTTTTGGTTGTAGAGACGTTTCGTTGCAAAGTCTCTAATTTACTTAACATGAAATACTACAAAAAATAGTATTTTTAACAATATGTAAATTACTAAAATCTTTAAAATATTACTTACGAATATTTACTGACAGTAATATAAAGAAATAATAAACTAAATTAGTGATTATTCGGTTTAATATCAATATTTTTATCACCATAATTGAATCAATCAGATGAGTGAAAACAATCTGTGAATTATTGCATCTACAGTTTTAAATAATTGAATTGATGTGAATTCCAGTTTGTTGCACATGTAAAATTTGCGAAAAAGCGGACAAATTATGCCAAATGTACTGCGGAAAGAACTAGGCGATTTTAATAGTATAGCCTGCTTTAAAGCTGCGATCGTCGGAATGGAAGAAGCCCTAGGAGAGAAAGCTGCAGCCATCGCTATGATTTCAGCAGGTCGGCTCAGGGGTAAAAAATTAGCTGAGGAATTGGGTTTAATAAAAACATCACTTTCTTTAGAAGATATAGCCTATAAATTAGGGTTAGCTTTGGGTAAAGAAGGTACAAGGTTATGCATTATTGAAAAAATTGTCAATGAAGATAGCGTGATCAAAGTCTATACTTCCGAAACTGTCTGTTCTGCGGATGAACCACCTGATTCAACCCGTAAATGTACTTTTACAATGGGTGCGATTTGGGGAGCTATAGAACAAATTTTTAATAAACGCATGAAAGGAGAACATACCGAATCTGTTCTGCGGGGCGGGACTCATGACGTATTTGAATTTACTGTTTTAGAATAAGGCCCGCATTCATCAAATACAAATTAATGATTGGGGATAATCTGAAATCCCTAATTACCATGCTGTTGAATTAAAACATTAGAAAATTGAAATGGCAATCAATACAGAAAAGCTTGGCTTTATCTTGCAAACATTTGTGACAGACACTAACGATATTCAAGGTGTAGCACTTGTGACTGCTGATGGTCTACCTTTAGCAACCAGCTTACCTAACGGGATGGATGAAGAACGGGTATCAGCAATGTCTGCGGCGATACTTTCTTTGGGGGAACGTATTTGTTTGGAGTTAGCTAGAGGGACTATTGAACGCATCTTCGTTGAGGGAAAAAAAGGTTTTGGAATTCTAACTGGTAGCGGTGAAGATGCTATATTGCTGGTTTTAGCTAGTGAGACAGCTAAACAGGGAGTATTAATGCTAGAAATTAAACGCCTTCTCGCCGAACTCAAACTAATTTTGATGTAATTGCTAATTTTATGGCAATTCAATTTCAAAAATAACTTTTTTAAAAGTTCCCTAATAAATATTTGCTCCTCACGGGAACTTTTAAACAAACAATAAAAGATTGGCAAACACATTGTAGTTGTTGATAACTAAGAAAAAATATGGAATATATGTGTTTGGTTGTGACAGGAACAGTAGGTGCCGGTAAAACTACTTTTATTCGTTCCGTTAGCGAAATTGAAGTAGTAGATACAGATGTGCGCCCAACTGATGAAACCGCACATTTAAAGAACAGTACTACTGTTGGTTTTGACTTTGGTCGGCTGCAATTTGACCCTGAGATGGCGCTGCATCTCTACGGTACACCGGGACAGTCTCGCTTCGATTTTATGTGGGATATTTTAATTCGCAAAGCTCACGCTTATATATTACTGGTAGCAGCCCATCGACCTCAAGAATTCCGTCAAGCGCGACAAATTTTAAGCTTTATGAACCAAAGGGCTAATATTCCCATGATTATTGGTCTCACTCATACCGATGATCCAGAAGCTTGGAGTGAAGAAGATGTGTTTGTCGCCTTGGGATATGTGGATGAAAATAAGCGACCTCCAATCCTGAAAGTGAATCCCACAAAAAAAGAATCTGTAGCTCAGGCGGTGATTTATCTAGTAGAACATTTAATGGCAACCTGTGTAGTTTAATATACGGTATTAATACTTAATTTTAAATTATTTTTACAAATAATTAGTATGAATTCTATCCGGGTTTTACACAATTTTACACAACGCACTTTACAATAATTATTATAATTCTGACACTATATCAAAAGAGATAATCTAAGTAGATATTAGGTCAATTTCCGCATATAAAGTTCATTGTAATTTATAGAAATTAAATCAGGAAGTTATGGCTATTACTGGTAATTTTGCAGATTTTTCTTTGCCAGAACTACTTCAGTTTTTAGATCAAGGAAAAAAAACAGGAGTACTTTACATTGAGTTTGTTTCAGCAGAATCTCAAGATAATAAAAAACAAACATATTATGTCTGGTTGCATCAAGGTCGTATAATCGCTGCGTCTGACCGCTTAGATCAAAAAGGCTTAACATCACTGATTGTTCAACGGGGATGGATTAGCGAACGTGTCATTTCTAGGGTTGTACAAACTTCCTCTGGTTCTATTATTACTCCATTAGGTTTATTCTTAAAATCTCAGGGAATGCTGCAATCTGAACACTTAAAAATGTTATTTAATAGTCAAGTATTGCGTCCAATTTGTACATTATTTCAAGTTAAAAATGGCGTGTTTAAGTTTGATCCTGTCTCAACTTTACTCTTACCTTTATCAGAAATGACAGGTTTGAGTATGTCAGGAACTGAACTCATACTTATGGGTTTGCGAAATATGAAAGACTGGAAAATTTTTGCAAATAAACTACCAAAACCAAGTTCGGCGTTATCAAGTTTACTTGTGAAAAAGCCTCAAATACAGTTGAACGCTCAAGAGTGGCAAGTGTGGGAGTTTGTCAACGGTAATATGTCTTTACAAGATATTGGTCGCCACCTTAAACTGTCTGTAGAGATTGTACAACAAATTGCCTTTAGATTGATTATTGTCGGTTTAGCTGAGGAAACTATGATGATGACGGCTACTCTTCCCCAAATTACTATGGAAGATTCTCAGAGTATAAACACACCATCATCAGTGACTGATTCTGTTAGCAAGAAGCCGACGATTAGTAATTCACTCCTGAAAAGTTTAGTGAGTTTTCTCCAGACTAAAGCCAGTTAGCTCTCTAATTTTGCTGCTGTGATCATCAAGCTAGATAATTAAATCAACAGCAGCTTGAGCCATTTTAGATTTGTTTAAATAACTGTAAACATTCGGTTTTTAAAACTCCTTTGGTTACTTTGATATTTCTAAAAGATTTAGCGATTATTTCTTCACAAGATATATCAATTTGCGCTTGTTTAATGGCAATTAAATCTTGAATTGAAACAGCATATATAATTTCGGAAATACCAGCCCAAACACAAGCAGTTGCACACATAGGGCAAGGTTCACCAGTTGTATATATACTATAACCTTGTAAAGAGGGGTTTTTTAGTTTGGCTGTTAAACTGCGAATGACGTTGATTTCTGCGTGGGCGGATGGATCGCTGTCTTGATTGACGGTATTATGACCTACAGCCACAACTTCGTTATTTTTGACAATCACCGCACCATAGGGGGCGTTACCTTTTTTTGCTTCTAGCAGTGCTAGGCGCATAAAATGTTCTTGGTGCATACCAGCGGAGGAATTGAGCAGGGTAAAGTTTAAGAATATCGTATTGCAATTGCTATTGCTGCGAATTCGCTAAAATTAGCTGGACTCAATTATGTTGCTGACTAGAGAAAAAGCTGAATTTTATCTCAAAGATTTAGAAACGCCTGTAGGTAGAGCAATTAATTTAACAATTGCGGGACTAGTGCTGTTGTCATCAGGAATTTTTGTAGCGGAAACTTATGAGATTCCTGAGTTATTTCGCTTACAGTTGAATGTCATAGATACTGTGATTTTTGTAATTTTTGCGCTGGAATATATTCTGCGTCTGTGGAGTGCGGAGAATAAACTTAAGTATCTAGTCAGTTTTTATTCGATTATTGATTTAATGGCTATTTTGCCATTTTTTCTAGGAGCAGTGGATATCAGTTTTATTCGGTTGTTGCGCTGGTTCCGGATTTTAAAGTTAATTAGATTTATAGATAAAAAAAATTTATTTAGTAGTATCAGCACTGAAGATGGTGTGATATTTGTGCGGATATTATTTACTTTATTTGCGATTATTTTTGTCTATTCTGGTTTGATTTATCAGGTTGAACATCCAGTTAATCCTCAAGGTTTCGCTACTTTTTTGGATGCATTGTATTTCTCTATTGTGACGATGACAACTGTGGGATTTGGTGATGTGACTCCGATTTCGGAATTGGGTCGCGGATTAACGGTGTTAATGATTTTAACTGGGATTGCGCTAATTCCTTGGCAAGTAGGGGATTTAATTAAGCGATTGGTGAAAACTGTTAATCAGGTGGAAACGATTTGTTCTGGTTGTGGATTGGCTTTTCATGATGCGGATGCGGGATTTTGTAAGCGATGTGGAACTAAGTTATAGCTGTATTAAATTAAGTCTGTAATTGTAAATTGTCGTTCTCTTTCTAATTCTTGCAGCCGCAATTTTTCTGCATAAAAAGCCTGATAATATGATTGCCATTGCTCTGGCTGTGTGTCTGGATCAGTTTGTTCCCATAGTTCTAAAAAGTGGCGATAGCGCTTTTCTCGTAATACTCTTTCCATACAAGCGATCGCTGTTTTAATTCCTTTAGGAGTACGCACCATATCATCTTTTTGGCTTTTTTCACTAAGATGAAATAAATGGGAGATTAATTCTACTTCTTCCGGAAAATCTAAGTATCGATCTTGCATGTGGGAAACTAGGTTTGTGGCTATTGTGGCTGGGATTTCCAGAATTTGTTGCCATAAAAAACGGTGATGGGAAAGGCTAAATTGCAAGTCTCTCGCTTCTAGGGTGTCTAAAATATCTTGGCGTTGTTGGGGACAGTGGAGATAAATCTTTAATAATAAGGCTTCTGCTCGTTCCAACAGCCCGCGATCGCTTGTCGGAACTGCAGTTAGGGAAGGTTTTTGACCGTTTCTTTTCTGAGTTATCGGCTGGGAGTAGGTTGCTTTGGGTGCAATTTGCGTGAGGAGGTTTTCTACTCGCAGCGGGATTAATCTGGTATCTCCTAAACTGAGGATCTCTGCACAGTGGGAGATGTAATAATTGCGCGTGTCACTGTTAGCGATATTTTTCAGCAATTTGACTATTTGCTGCGTTACTTGCTGAAAATCTGTGGCTTCCCTTAAATCGCAGTCTTTGGTGATTTGCTGAATTTGCCAATTTAACCACAAAGGTGCGTTGGCTAACAGTTGCTGATAATCTGCTGGTGTGTGCTGACGCAAGTATTCATCAGCATCTTTACCATCGGGGATGTTGAGTATCTTGAGTTGAATTTCCCCATTGTAGGCGAGGTTGGCGATTTGGGCGATCGCTCTGGTGGTAGCGTTTGTCCCTGCTTGATCGGCGTCAAAGTTGAGTACCAATTGTTTCGATTCAGTGTAACGCAATACTAACTTTACTTGTTCTACACTGAGGGCAGTACCCAGAGAAGCGACAGCATTATTCACACCAGCAGCATGGAGGGCGATCGCATCAAAATATCCTTCTACCACCACAGCTTGATCTAACTGAGAAATTCCACTTTTAGCTTGATCGAGAGCAAATAAAGTTTTACCTTTACTAAATAGTTCCGTTTCTGGGGAATTGAGATATTTAGGCTGCTCATCACTCAAGGTTCTACCGCCAAAACCAATCACTCGTCCTTGGACATCGCGGATGGGAATCATTAAGCGATCGCGGAAGACATCATAATAACCGCCCCCTTCCTTGCGGGGTTTAATCAATCCGGCTTGCTCAACTAAAGACGCGGGATAATTTTTATTGTCCACCAAATAGCGCGATAGAGTCTCCCAACCTGTAGGGGCGTAACCTAAACCAAATTGCTGGATAGTGGCTGGTGTGAGTTGGCGATCGCTTTGCAGATATTGTAATGCTTTATGTCCTTGGGATTGTTTCAAGACATGTTGATAAAAGTGAGCAGTGGTGGCGAGGATTTCATATAATTGCTCACGCAACGACAACTGACGCTGGAGTTCTTGTCTTTGTTCAGGTTCCAAGGTTTGTATAGGGACTTGGTAACGCCGCGCTAACTCCAACACCACATCAGCAAATGAACGCTTCCCGACTTCCATGACAAACTTAATCGCATTTCCCCCAGCTTCACAACCAAAGCAATGGTACATTTGCTTAGTTTGGCTGACAGTAAAACTGGGAGATTTCTCATCATGGAAAGGACACAAACCGACAAAATCCTTACCCCGCTTGCGTAAAACTACATATTCCGAGACGATATCAACAATATCAGCCCGGTGTCTAATTTCCTCAATCGTATCTGGGTGTAAGCGGGGAATTTGCATCGTTGTTTTTTTTAATTGGGAACAGGAAACAGGGAACAGAGTAGGTTTTGAACGAGAATTTAGAACTTACAAACAACGCTCAAAGAACGTTCGTCTTTGGAGACAGGGCCCCAATCCCATACTTCGCCATACTTCGGCTTCGCTCAGTACAAGTCTCCCCATCTCCCCATCTCCCCATCCCCCCATCGCCCCATCTCCCCATCTATTATATTCTTGTTGCAAGCACAGAAATGATGTATACAATTGCTTACACTGAACCTTGCCAAAGGAAATACTGAAGATGGGGCGGATTTTTATTTCAGCGGCTCATGGAGGGATAGAAGCAGGAAGAACTGATCCAGGTGCGATCGCTGGTGGTACGACTGAAGCGAGGGAAATGATTCTGCTGCGAGATTTGATTGTGGTGGAACTGCGGGCGCGGAGTTTTGAGGTGTTGTCTGTTCCGGATGATTTGAGTGCGGCGCAAACTATCGCTTGGATTAATGCTCGCGGGCGCGCTACTGATGTGGCGTTGGAGATTCAAATGAACGCCGCTAGTAATCCGAGTGTGCGCGGGGCTAGCGTTTATTACATTACCACTAATAGCGATCGCAAAAGCAATGCGGAATTAGTGCTGATGGGGCTATTGCGTCGCGTGACTCAGCTACCAAATCGCGGTGTCAAGCCAGATACTGAAAGTGGTTTGGGGCGATTAATTTTTTGTCGTCAAGTGGCGATCGCTTCTTTAGCAATGGAAGTCGGTTTTCTCACCAACCCTGAAGACAGGGCTTTGTTGCAAACACGTCGTCGAGAATTTGCTGCGGGAATTGCAAGTGGGCTGGAGTCTTGGAGTCGTGTTGTTGATCCTGGTAAAGCACCCGCCCCAGAGCCAACCTATCCAGCGATCAATATCAACATTAATGGACAACAGTATCAAGAGCAAGGAATATTAATCAACGGTAATGCTCACATCCCCATAGATTTAGTAGACCGTTTGCGAATTGATTTGTCAAAAGCGCCTGATGTCCGCCGCATCACCTATCGTCGGGTTGTGTATGTCAAAGCGATCGAATTACGAGATTTTCATATTTCGATTAATTGGGACGCAGCCAATCGCACTCTCAATTTGCGCTCAATTTCGGTGATTTGTTCTGGTCAATTTGACAAAATTGTCGGTAACGGCAACACTTCTGAGGTACAACTGCAATTATTCTTGCGAAACAACAATGAAAATGCTTTAGTGCAGTTTCCCGATATCCCCAAACTCTACCGAGAGGAAGGAAGCATCGAGGGAATTAATTATGACATAGCTTTTTGCCAAATGTGTGTAGAAACTGGTTTTTTACGCTTTGGTGGCGACATCAAACCCCAACAAAATAACTTTGCTGGTTTAGGTACTGCTGGGGGCGGTGGGGATGCTGCGTCTTTTGAAAGCGCCAGAATTGGTGTGAGAGCGCATATCCAACATTTAAAAGCTTACGCTAGTTTAGAGCCTTTAGTGCAGCCTGTGGTAGCTCCCCGGTTTCGCTTCGTCACCCGTGGTGTCGCTACTGTCATTGATCAACTATCAGGACGTTGGTCAGCAGATCTGGATTATGGCGCCAAAATTACAGCCATGCTCAAAAGATTATATGAGTCTGCGGGGTTGTTGTGAATGGGGAACAGGGATTAGGGAACAGCAAAAAAGTCTGCAATTAATTCTGTTTCGGAAACCCTTGTCGCACTCAGCTTTGTTGATGACCCATCACGAATTATCAATCACGAGTTTTAAAGAAATGTGACATTTAATTGCGCTATTGTAAAAGTCAGCTGCTCTTGGTTGATTTATGAGCCAGTTTCAAGATCCGACCACCCCAACTACATCACATCCTCATCAGGAATATCTACCGATTCATCTATCTGGTGCAATTCAACCTCATGGCGTCATGCTGGTGCTGGATATTCAGTTACAGATATGGCATATTAGTAATAATACGGAAGCTTATTTAGGCAAGTGTCCGCAAGATTTACTCGGTAAATCGCTGGAATGTTTACTGGGTGAGCAACAAATGAGGGCGATCGCCGATTTTTTAATCCAGGAAATTGGCAGCGTTTATTGTTTAAAAGTATCAATTAATATACATAATCAGGTGCAGTATTTTGACTGCATTGTTCATCGCACTCCAGATGTTGTTATTGTCGAGCTAGAACCAACAAAAGCGATCGCGCCTTTAAGTTTCTTACAGTTTCAGGCAATTGTCGGCGGGGCGATCGCTAAAATGCAAAGCATTACCCACCTCCCAGAATTTCTGCAATTAGCAGCAGCAGAATTACGCGCCATCACAGGTTTCGACCGAGTGATAGTTTATCAATTTGACCAACAGGGCGCTGGTGCGGTGATTGCGGAAGCGAAAACAGCAGAATTACCATCCTATCTCCACCTCCACTATCCAGCTACAGATATTCCTGAGCAGTCTAGGGAATTATACAGACGCTGTGCGTTGCGTTTTATTCCCAATTTAACTGCTCCCCCCGTCATGCTTGTGCCTGCAGCGCCTGTAGATCTAAGCTTATCAGTACTCCGCAGTGTTGACCCATGCTGTGTGGAATTCCATCACAACATGGGTGTGGAAGCAATGATGGTGATTTCTCTGATGAAAGAAGGTCAACTTTGGGGATTAATATCTTGTCATCATCAAACTCCTAAACATCTTCCTTATGAAGTACGGAAGATGTGCGAATTCTTAGCGCAGATGATTTCTGCTGAGTTAGCGCACAAAGTTAATCACTGGGAATGGGATTATGAGGTGAAGCTGAAAGCTTTACAAGCTGATTTGCTCAAGTCTATTTCCCACGCAGATAACTTTATCGATGCTTTGATTAAACCAGAGATTCGCTTACTCGATCTTGTCGGCGCTACCGGCGCAGCAGTTTGTCTGGACGGGGAAATCACTTTGGTGGGGACGACACCAGATGCAGAAGCGGTGCGAAAACTGATGATGTGGGCGGATACTCAAGTCAGCGATAATTTATTTTCCACTGATTCTCTACCCCAGCTTTACTCACAAGCGCTGACTTTCAAAGATGTTGCGAGTGGTTTGCTGTTGTTACGCATTTCCCAAGTCCGGCGTTATTACATTCTCTGGTTTCGCCCGGAAGTACTGCAAACGCTAAACTGGGCAGGGAACCCCCAACCATCACTCCGAGTGGGGGCTGATGATAATATTATCCTGCGTCCGAGAACATCTTTCGCTAAATGGCAAGAAACGGTTGTATTAACTTCGCTCTCTTGGAAACCTTGTGAACTTGATAGCGCTTTGGCTTTAAGAAATGCGATCGTGGGTATTGTACTCAAAGCCGTAGATGAACTAGCCCAAATTAACCGAGAGTTGGAACGCAGTAACCAAGAATTAGCAGCTTTTGCTTATGCTGCTTCCCATGACCTCAAGGAACCTCTGCGGGGGATTTATAATTTTTCCACCGTACTGCTAGAAGACTACGCCCATGTGTTGGGTGATGAGGGGGTGGAGTATTTAGAGACGGTGCTGTCTTTGTCGCAGCGAATGGAAACCTTGATTAATGCGGTGTTGCGACTTTCGCAGTTGGGACAAGCTCAACTCTGCTTCCAACCCACAGACTTGAACCCATTGCTTGACCAAGTTATTGATGTGTTTCGTGCTAGTCGTCCCGAATCGCGTTTCCATATCCTGGTTCCTCGACCTTTACCGACGATTGTCTGTCACTCGGTGTTAATTAATGAGGTGTTTAGTAATCTTTTGGGTAATGCTGGTAAGTATAACGATCAAGCCCAGCCAGAAATTGAAATCGGTTATTTAGATTCAGCTACAAGTTCCGGGATTTTTTATGTGCGGGATAACGGTATCGGTATTCAACAACATCACTTAGAAACCATCTTCCGTCTATTTAAGCGACTCCACTCCCAAGAAAAATATGGTGGAGGGACAGGTGCGGGGTTAGCGATCGTTAAGAAGATTGTCGAGTTACACAACGGTCGCATTTGGGTAGAATCGACTCTCGGCGTCGGCTCGATATTTTATTTTACGCTGGAATAGTTTAAAATACTTTACAAAAACCTGAATAAGATTACATTTTGTTAAGACAACTGATGACAAAAAGGTTTCATCAAC
Organism: Fortiea contorta PCC 7126; assembly: GCF_000332295.1. Lineage (GTDB taxonomy): Bacteria > Cyanobacteriota > Cyanobacteriia > Cyanobacteriales > Nostocaceae > Fortiea > Fortiea contorta. Next base: position 3,830,744 of record NZ_KB235930.1, read on the forward strand.
CCCTGCTCGTTGTAGAGGACAGTAATGAAGATTTTAAGATGCTGCAACGCTTGATGCGGCGTCTGGCTGTCCAAAACCCCATATATCGCTGTACCAGCGGAGATGAGGTTTTAGATTTTCTCTATCGGGAGGGTAACTACAGCAGCCCGAATGTTGCGCCCCGTCCCTCGGTGATTTTGCTCGACCTGAATCTACCAGGTATCGATGGGCGAGAAATTCTCGGACGGTTAAAGCAAGACCACAGTCTAAAAAAGATTCCCATTGTTGTTTTTAGCACATCTTCTAATCCCCAGGATGTAGAGTTATGTTACCAAAAAGGTGCGAATGGCTATCTGGTTAAGCCGATGGATGCCCAGGAACTGCAAAAGATTGTGCAGGCGTTTGTGGATTATTGGCTGCAGGTGAATACTTTGCCGACCCCTGATTAACTTTGTCTGGAAGAGTAAAAGTTTTCTTTATATTACTGATTACTAAGTGCATCAGTAAACGCTTTGGCTTGTGTAAATAAATTTGGATTTTGTTTATATTTTATTTATGTTTATTTTAGATTATTTTTAGAATTATGTAAATAAATCACAATCTGGATCAAAGTAATTTACATTGCTTCTTGATCCTCATACTTTTATGCAGGACACATGGACATTACTGATCGTTGATGATTGTGCCGCAGATCGCAAAATTTACCGCCGATATCTGTTGAGCGATCCGCATCATAGCTACAAAATTTTAGAAGCCGACTGTGCAGCGGATGCATTCTTACTCTGTCAACAACACCGCTGCGACGTGATTTTACTAGATTTTTGCCTACCAGATCTGAGTGGGTTGCAACTCTTCGCTAGGTTGCGCCAAGAAGTATTTAATACTGCTGTAGCAGTAATTATGCTGACAGGACGGGGTGATGAAGAAGTCGCTGTGCAAGCGATGAAACAAGGTGTGCAAGATTATTTAGTTAAGCAATATCTCAAACCAGAGGTATTGCAATTAGCAGTCCGCAATGCAATTAAGCAATCTTGTTTACAAGCGCAACTGAGCAAAACTAGAGAACGCCAGCGGTTGATTGCGACAACAGCTTTGCGAATTCGTCAATCTTTGGATTTAGAGCAAATTTTGAACACAGCTGTGGTGGAGGTTCAGCAGTTGCTCAAGTGCGATCGCGTCATAGTATATCAGTTCGCCAAAGATATTGATGGGGAAATATTCGCCGCTTATGTGGAGTCTTACCGCACCATCAGCGCGTGTCATCACTATCAGCCGATTGATGGTGAGTCAAGGGTGGGTAGTGCAGCTTTACACAACACAATTCAGCCCCGTAGTTTATCTGTAACTGGTAACAACCTCTGTCAAAACCATCTTTGGGGATGTCAGCAAGCATTTTCTCATGTTTATCAAGCCGGTGACAAAATGTGTGAATTGGCACAAGAAATCACATGGAACTCTGGTGTGAGTAATTGCTGTCCCCAGGGTTTAGAACAGTTGAATACGCGAGCAAATTTAGTAGTCCCGATTAATCTCAGCCACAACGACCAAAGAGAAGCTCAACCGTGGGGATTGTTGATTGCTCATCAGTGTTCTGGAGAGCGACAATGGCAAGCTGAAGATGTGGATATACTTCATGAAGTGTCAGTGCAATTAGCGATCGCTATTCAACAAGCTGAACTACTCACCCAAACTCAAGCCGCACTCGAAAAAGAAAAGCAACTCAACGCCTTTAAATCGCAAATCATCGCCACCGTTTCCCATGAATATCGTACACCCTTAACTTCCATCTTTGCCGCCGCCTCTACTCTCATCCAACACAGCGAACAACTCGACAAATTAAGACAACAGAGATTTTTGCAGATCATTGAGCAAAAAGCTCGGTATATGTCCAAACTCGTGGATGATATGCTGCTAGTTAACCAAATCGAGTTAGAAAAAACCAAATTTAAGCCCATACCACTCGATTTAGAGCAATTTTTCTGGGAATTGATGGAACAAGAGCGCAAAATGGCGAGTCAGAAGCACGAATTGATTTTGACAATCACAGGAAATTGTCAAAGCTTCTGGGGCGATCGCCAACTTCTGCAACAAATCTTTGTAAACTTAATGTCTAATGCCATCAAATATTCTCCTGATGGTGGGAAAGTTGAATTCGATTTGATTGGTAGAGAATCGCAGATCATTTTCCATATTCAAGACCAAGGAATAGGTATACCACCAGCAGATCAAGAGCGTTTATTTCAATCCTTCAGCCGAGGGAGCAATGTTGACACAATTCCTGGTACAGGTTTAGGACTAGCCATTACTCAAGCTTGCGTTAAGTTACACAGCGGTGAAATTGTTTTGTCTAGTCAAGTAGGAAAAGGAACTAAGGTGACAGTGATTTTACCCAGAAGTGTGAAGTCTGAAGTCTGAAGTCTGAAGGATGAATTATAAAAAGTTACACGAAGCGTTGTGGTGCGCTAGTTTATGCATCATCATGCAAAGCTAATACTCCATAACCGATGCCCAATGCAAGTTAAAATAATTAAGGTGTATAAAAACTTGTAATAAATATTTATGCCTCCTCGCTGGCCTACCAAACCCGATCGCCAAGACCCCGCCTACCGTAAGATAGATGACAGAATGAATTTTGCGTTACATGTGGCGATCGCGGCTACGATTAATTCTGGTCTATGGTTCTTCCATAATCTCAAAGCAGCTACTTGGGCTTGGCTACCTTGGGTAACTGCAGGTTGGGTGGGGATATTGCTAGTGCATTTAATTTATATTAGTGCGATCGCTGATTATTCACAAACACCAAATAAATCAACCTGAAGAAAGACTAATCATGCTGGGGCAATTGTAACTTGTGATGGTAGAGTCGGTCTGGCTAATTGCGCGATAATTATAAATAGCCTCGATTCAAATAGGGTTATTTTTATGGCTAGAACTAACACTACAGAACTGCTGGAAGCCCTAGCAGCCGAAATCGGCGAAAATGTCTATATAGATATTGCCAAGTGGCACCTTTATTTATCTGACGCCAAGCTACACACAGTTGTCGCCGAGCAAGTGTATCCTTTAATCACCGCCAACTCTGTTAGCGAAGACCGTGTGATTTCCGTCCTCGAATCCATCAAAGTTAAAATCGGCGGTGGAAGAAAGGAACTACCTCTAAGCGATTTAATCCCGCTGCAAGGACAAGTAAACTTAGTAGATATTTTAGAGAAATATCAGCGCGAGATTTAATTTTTTCTGCGAGCAAAGCCTAAATCTCCGACTTAACAAAAAAGTCGGTCGTTTTTTGATGCAAAATTAAAATTAGGGAGTTTATTAACTATGTTTTTACAACTCAAAGATACCCAGGATTTAGTGAAAATTCTGGACATTCAAGAATTAATCGATCCTAATAATGACATCGTTCATGCACAAGACCAAGAAGGTCAAGAAGAACAAGAGCCAGACGCTTTTAAAAAAGAAAACCTGATTTTCCCTTCTGGTGAGAAATTACCACGCTGTTGGTTAGACGCCAATTTTAGACAAGGGTAGAGGGGGAATGTGGGGAGATGGGGAGATGGGGAGATGGGGAGATGGGGAGATGGGGAGATGGGGGGTGATGAGGAATAGCAAATGCTGTTGTTGAAACAGCAAATGCTGTCGCGGAAACAGCAAATGCTGTCGCGGAAACAGCAAATGCTGTTGTTGAAACAGCAAATGCTGTCGCGGAAATAGCAAATGCTGTCGCGGAAACAGCAAATGCTGTCGCGGAAACAGCAAATGCTGTCGCGGAAACAGCAAATGCTGTCGCGGAAACAGCAAATGCTGTCGCGGAAATAGCAAATGCTGTCGCGGAAATAGCAAATGGAGTTGCAAAAACAGCAATTGCAAATCCAATAACTGCAAACAAATTCCCCATCACTCCATCACCCCATCACCCCATCACCCCACCACCCCATCTCCCCACACCCCCCGTCATTCCCCAAAACTATAAAGCCACAAGCTGCGATTCTATCTCTGCAGATTTCAAATCCCGACCGATGAAGACTAAGCGGGTTTGTCTTGGTTCTGCAGGTTGCCAAAGGCGATCGTAAAATTGATCAAATCGCGTTCCTACGCCTTGTATGACTAATCGCATTGGTTTATTGGGTACAGCAACGAAGCCTTTAATACGATAAATTTCTTGTTGATTGACGAGTGCTTGTAATTGTTTTTGTAGCTTTGCTGGGTCGAAAGCTTTATCGAGAATGAAGTGAGTTGAGGTAATCTCATCATCGTGGTCGTGGTCTTCTTCGGTGTCGTGATGAGTGGGGCGACTATCGAGATCATCTTCCACTGCAGCTTGAAAACCAAGTAAAATAGAAGCATCGAGCAAAGAGCGATCGCTCTCGACAATTTTCACCAACCTCGGCAATTCTTGTTTAACTAACTCTTTAACTCTAGCTTGAGTTTCGCTATCAACTAAATCAGTTTTATTCAAAACCACCAAGTCTGCACAAGCGAGTTGATCTGCAAATAATTCTTGCAATGGTGTTTCGTGTTCTAGGTTATCATCTGCTTGTCGTTGTAGAGCGATCGCCTCTGGATTACTAGCAAATGTTCCCGCTGCTACAGCTGCACAATCAACAACAGTAATTACTGCATCCACTGTCGCCGCAGCGCGAATTTCTTGCCAACGAAAAGCTTTCACTAAAGGTTTTGGTAATGCTAAACCGGAGGTTTCAATCAAAATACAATCGATGCTATCTCGCCGCTGTAGCAACTTTTGCATCACCGGAAAAAATTCTTCCTGCACAGTGCAACATAAACAACCATTAGTCAATTCAAAAATATTACTATCACCATCTTCAGGACAAATTTGACAGGATTTCAATAACTCACCATCAATTCCCAATTCGCCAAATTCGTTGACTAAAACAGCAATGCGGCGTCCTTGGTTATTTTGCAGTAGATGGCGAATTAGGCTAGTTTTGCCACTACCTAAAAAGCCTGTGATGACGGTGACAGGGATTTTTCCAGCCATGTTTTCAGTTAATAGGAAATAGGGAATAAAGCACGAATCAATTTTAAAAATTATCGAGCATGGAGCATTGTCAATTCAACTAGTAAAGAATGGACAAAATTGAGGGGCAATACTCCTATGGTTGCTTCCATAAGCATAAAACAATCACAGGAATATTGCCCCTAACTGGCAATTCGTAGCGAGGACTTTCATCCTCTGCTTGAGTGTTTAAGCGCTCACTACAAACTAAGTGCTGAGTTAAAATACCAGCCTTTCATCTCTAGTTTCTCTATTCAGCGGTAGCGAGTTCTGTACTACCACGTGTGCGGCGGCGCGTCAAGCTATTGTAAACCATCACACCGATCGCTTTAATCAAATTGCCTTCCAATTCTTGGAACATCTTCATATTCATCCCAAAAGCCGCGTTAGCTTCATCAACAATGCGATCGGCTGTCGCTTCATCAATGGGTAATTCGTCCAAGACTTGGCGATATTTAGCTTTAAATGCCTTCTCGTCGGAAATTTCTGCAAATTCATAGAAGGCTGTACCTTGTCCGTTCCCCAGGTTCATTGCTGTCACTGCAATATTTTTGAGAATTTGTCCCCCTGACAAGTCGCCGAGGTAACGGGTATAGGAATGGGCGACTAACAGTTCCGGTGCTGTAGCGGAGATTTCGCGGATACGTTGCACATAAGCTTCCCCAGCGCGAGATAATTGGACTTGTTCGCGCCAGTTAGAACCGTAGTAAAAATGCAAATCTTCTTCTAAAGTTTGTTTGCGGTTGAGTTCGGGGAAGTTAATTTTGCCAACGATTGGGTGGTTACGGTGCTTTTCCATCTCCTCTTCCATGGCTGAGTAGATGAAGTAAAAATTGCCGACTAGCTTCCGGTAGGAGTTTTTCTCTACAACCCCTTTTAAAAAGCACTTGACAAAACCAACATTTTCTGCCATCGTGTGGGCTTTTTTGGTTCCTACACGCAATTTGTTTGCTAAATCGCTACTCATGCTAAATCTCTCTACCTTAAAAGGTTTACTGCCGAAGTTCAATTGACTAAAAGAAGATATGAAGTGTCAAGGATGAATAATCACATCGCTTTATGGGTGGGGTAATTTCATACTTCCTACCTTATACTTCATACTTATGTTGACTAACGGCTAAAAAAGGCCATTAAAACGTTACCTTAAAACTATTTGATGAGAATTTATATTAAAATTTTTTAAGTTCAGGGGTGTGACATTTGCGGGGTTAGAGGCTAGGAACTAGTAAAAACAAGGTCTGTACCTTCATCGAAACCTCAACACAAACCTAAATTTTTTGAAAAATACAAAATCGACATTTACTTTAGGGAATCTTCACTGTCATTAGCAAATATTTATGAGTAGTATTACTTATGGATATTTGGGCGCAAACTCATGCTTTATCAAAAAATCAGTATATAGTTAAGTGAGCATACACAAGAAGTAAGCAAGGCGATCGCTGACAGCAAAATATAAAGTAACACTGAACACTGCTGTATTGCGTAATTACGCTGAATCAAACCCAGATAATTAATGAAATCAAAAAGTATACAAGTCGGAATTGTTGAACAAAGTTTAAAGTGCTATTCTCCAGTTTGACTGTGTGGAGTAACTAAACCTATGGTTTCATCTATAACTCGGACTCAAGGCGGCAATCATGCAGATTCTACCTGCAAATCTGACCAATTAGAGAAAGACATCGCGGGCAATTTTGGGTTGAATTCAATAGCTTTACCAGCAAACCCTTTGTTCGGCACAGATGGGATTCGGGGACGAGTGGGAGACTTGTTGAGTGCGCCCTTAGCATTACAAGTAGGTTTTTGGGCGGGTGTGGTTCTGCGTAACCATGCATCTCAACCAGGGCCAGTCATCCTAGGACAGGATTCGAGAAACTCCAGTGATATGCTGGCTATGGCTTTGAGTGCAGGGTTAACAGCAGCGGGGGTAGAAGTTTGGTACTTGGGATTATGTCCCACACCCTGCGTCGCCTACCTCACCAGCGTCAGTGATGCGATTGGGGGAGTGATGATTTCCGCTAGCCATAATCCACCGGAAGACAACGGAATTAAAGTTTTTGGTGCAGATGGTGCTAAGTTACCACCAGCCTTACAAACAGAAATTGAAGCGGGATTGCGAGGGAATCTCCCATTTACAGGTGTTGGTCATTGTGGGCGTCATTACGGGCGCAGCGAATTAGTAGGAGACTATAGCGCCGCTTTAAAAACACCTCTGCAAAATGTAGTCAATCTTCAAGGAATGAAGGTTGTGTTAGATTTAGCCTGGGGCGCAGCGGTCGGGTTAGCGCCATCAGTGTTTACAGAAATGGGCGCAGAGGTGATTTGCTTACACAACACAGCAGATGGCTCGCGCATCAACGTCAACTGCGGTTCCACCCACCTAGAGATTCTCCAAGCCACAGTCCAACAACACAACGCCGATTTAGGTTTCGCCTTTGATGGTGACGCCGATCGCGTCCTCGCAGTAGACAACAGCGGACGCCAAGTGAATGGCGATTACATCCTCTATTTGTGGGGACGCAGATTACAACAACAGCAACAACTACCAGACAACCTGATTGTTTCCACCGTCATGGCTAATCTAGGTTTTGAGAGAGCTTGGCGTCAACAAGGTGGAAACTTAATCCGCACAGCAGTAGGCGATCAATATGTACAAGCAGAATTGCTGCGGACTGGAGGAATGCTGGGTGGTGAACAATCGGGTCACATCCTGTGCCGTCATTATGGCATTACTGGAGATGGTTTATTAACAGCTTTACACATAGCAGCTTTGGTGAAAGTAGCAGGCGTTTCCCTCAGCGACATGGTAAATCAAAGTTTCCAAACCTATCCGCAATTATTGCGGAACGTGCGAGTTATGGATCGCGATCGCCGTTTAAGCTGGAAAGATTGCGAACCTGTACAACAAGCGATCGCCCTAGCAGAAGCCGCAATGGGTGATGCTGGGCGAATTCTCGTCCGCGCCTCTGGTACAGAACCAGTAATCAGAGTTATGGTGGAAGCGGCCGAGGCTGAACTGGCTCACCACTGGACAAACGAATTAGTCTCACAAGTCCAGCAACATCTAGCAATTTAGTTAATTTTCCAGGGTTAAAAAACCCAAATTTTTTTACAGCTTCTGTCAAATCATCACTTGATTTGCAGAAGCTGTGGATTAACAGCAGTTTTATTGGTACAGTGGTTGCGATCGCGCATGTGCAAATTGCCATCGCATTGAAACCCACATAAATTTAGTCCGATAGCGCAACAAATTACAGTCCGGATTGATGGAGCAGGTACGGGTTCTGGCATAATTATTGAGCGCCAAGGCGATGCTTACACACGATCGCTGTTGTTGATTAATCCGTATCAAAATATGATCGGTGAGTTCTACTCCCGTTGCTTTGGCACCTGATTGTAAGTTGTCATCCCTTTGGGGGGGAGGCAATAGGCAATAAGCCGAATGTTGGTTTATATTGCCTATTGCCTGTTGTTTGTTCTCTTTTAATTAATACTAGAGGATGCCCCAGAAGTGTAGGAAGCCTTGACCAGAGAACAATTCCAGCAAGATAGCAGATACGAAACCAATCATGGCAAAGCGACCATTCCAGTTCTCGCTTTGAGGGGTGAATCCCCAGCGCAGTGCATTGGGATCTTCTGAAACCGAGGCTACAGTTTTCTTAGCGTCTGACATAAGTAACACTCCAGTTCTCTGTGTTGTTGCAGTTATTTGACTACGCAGATTAATGTAACATGTTTTTAACAAAATGCAATATTAGTTAACAAATTTCGACGGCTTCCGCAACAAACCAATTAATGATGGAGATTTATGTCTTGCTGATTGTCTTTTGGGTGTTACCTGGAAAAATTGGCTGCTAATAAGTATTTATTACTAGAAAAAAGCGGTTTTTTAGTGCAATAACCACCCTAAAATCACAAAAAATCCTGAAATCTATATAAATTAATGGTTTCATCTATCCACATCAGGCTACTACACCTTAGAATGATTCTTTGAAAAGTCGAGCCGATGGGATTTGCAGCCGTTTTGAGTATAAATGCTCTCAAAGGTCGATTTTTGTAATTCTCTCAACAGAGATTTTAATAAAGATGCCTCAGGGTGCATCTGTAAAGAATCTCAAGTAAACCTCAAGGAGTTTGATATGAACAAAGGTGAATTGGTTGATGCTGTGGCAGAAAAAGCTAGTGTGACTAAAAAACAGGCAGATGCTGTTTTGACCGCAGCTTTGGAAACGATAATTGAAGCTGTTTCTTCTGGCGACAAAGTAACGCTGGTAGGATTTGGCTCCTTTGAATCACGGGAACGTAAAGCCCGTGAAGGTCGTAACCCCAAAACCAATGAAAAGATGGAAATTCCGGCTACCAAGGTTCCAGCCTTCTCCGCTGGGAAGCTGTTTAGAGAACGGGTAGCACCCCCAAAAGGCGAAAAAGCGTAGGTTTTAACCTAGGGAATTGTTTGATGCGGCAACCTGCACATGGCGGTAATTTAGTTTGGGCAGCAGCACTGGCTGGCTGTTCCCCTGATGCTATTCTGGATTTTTCTGCCAGTATTAGCCCTTTGGGGCCGCCGGATAGCGCGATCGCCGCAATTACATCCCAATTTGGTAATCTTAGGCACTATCCTGATCCAAATTATAGTGACCTAAGAATTGCACTAGGTGAGTTGCATCAATTGCCTCCTGAATGGATTCTGCCGGGTAACGGCTCTGCAGAATTACTTACGTTAGCAGGTAGGGAATTGTCACAATTAAGTGCAACAATCTTAATTACTCCAGCCTTTGGCGACTACTACCGAACCCTGAAGGCATACGACGCTAAAGTACTGGAGTTTCCTGTTGATTTGGGACAGCAGAGTGATTTGTCATTTGTCTTGAACAAACGACCAATAACCAAGGACAAAGGATTGCTGCTGAATAATCCCCATAACCCAACAGGAAAGCTTTTTTCAAGAGAATCGATTCTGCCCTACCTAGAACAGTTGGCTTTGGTGGTGGTGGATGAGGCGTTTATGGATTTTTTACCTCCTGATGAGGAACAAAGTCTCATTTCTTTGGTGCGAGAATATGAAAACTTAGTGGTGTTGCGATCGCTGACGAAATTTTACAGTCTGCCGGGGCTAAGACTAGGATATGCGATCGCTCACCCTCATCGCCTAGCTCAGTGGCAATTGTGGCGTGACCCCTGGCCAGTCAACACGCTGGCTACGGCCGCAGCAATTGCTGCCATTCAAGATAGAGAGTTTCAACAACAAACCTGGTTATGGCTACCACCTGCGCGGAACCAACTGTTTGAGGGTTTAGTTGCCATCTCCGGTTTGCAACCAGCAGCAAGCGCCGCTAACTTCTTACTGGTGGAATCAGAACATTCTATTTCGCAATTGCAGCCACAATTGCTCAAACAGCACCAAATTTTAATTCGAGATTGTTTTAGCTTTAAAGAACTAGGCGATCGCTTTTTTCGAGTAGCTGTCAAATCTGAGTTTGATAACCAACGCCTACTCACAGCCTTAAATTCAGTACTGTTGGGGTATGGGGCATAGTGAATGACGATGACAGAAATAACTAATGACAAATGACTCTTGACTACGATGTGGTGATTATTGGTGGTAGCCCTGTCGCACGCTATGCTGCTTTGAGTGCTAACCAAATACGTGCAAAAGTTGCCTTAGTGGAACCCAATATCAACTATGGGTTTTTAGATCATCTCGTAGTTAGGGAGATTGGCAAACTCAGGCGACAGTTGGGTGACAGTGCTGGCATTGGGATTCAACACCCACAACTTGATATTTTCAACGAATCTTCAATGGTTGTGGACTGGACAGAAGCGATGTTGTATGCTCGAGGCGTCAGAGACAATTTAGCAGAACAAAACTCGATCGCTGTCCTGGCTGCTCAAGGGGTTGATATCATTTTCGGCAATGGTCAATTTGTTTCCTCTCCCCGGTTAGCATTTGCTGTCAGCAGTCGTCTGCTACGTGGTCGCACCTATTTGTTAGCCAGTGGTTCCCGTCCAGCCATTCCGGAGATTGAGGGCTTGTCAGCCACTGGCTACCTCACTTTAGATAATATTTGGTCGTCGTTAAGTGCTGTTCCTAATCAAGTTCCGCAAAATTGGGTAATTATCGGTGGTGCTCCCCCAGGTTTGGAGGTGGCTCAAACTTTAACGCGGTTGGGTTGTCGTGTGACACTGATAGTCGAGCATCCTCATATTTTGCCCTTTGTAGATCCGGCGATCGCTCGATTAGTTCAGGCACAATTAGAAGTTGACGGTGTACGTGTGATTACGCAAACATCTGTAACTCAGGTGATGCGAATTGATGATAAAAAATGGGTGCAAGCAGGAGATAAAGCGATCGAAACTGATGAAATTATCGTCGCTACTGGACAACAACCTAATATTGAGTCTCTAAATCTAGCAGCAGTGGGTGTCAAATGGCGCGGGCGTCGTCTAGTTGTTAATAAAAAACTACAAACTACTAACCCCCGAATTTACGCTTGTGGAGATGTGCTGGGTGGTTATAACTTTGCCAATATCGCTAATTATGAGGCAAGAATTGCCCTGAACAATGCGCTATTTTATCCCAGACTTATTGTTAATTATAACTCCATTCCTACAGCCATATTTATTCACCCGATGTTAGCGCAAGTAGGCTTGACGGAGAAACAGGCAAAACGCCGATTTAGTCAAAATCAAGTGTTAATTTTAGACCATTATTTTAAAGCAATTACAGCAGCTCAAATTCAAAGCGAAACCACAGGTCTTTGTAGATTAATCACCCGAAAGAATGGAGAAATATTAGGTGCTGAAATCTTCGGTGTCCCAGCAGGTGAATTGATTAATTTAGTGGCTTTAGCAATGGCGCAAAAAATTAAAGTTAAGCATTTAGCTAATTTAGCTCCCGTCTATCCTACCTTTGCCGAGATTTTAGAACAAGCCGCCGGACAATGGAATCAGCAAAGGTTAAATAATAATATTGCTTGGCAAGATTTGTTAGAAGAGTTTTTCCATTTTCGCCGCAATTGGGATTTGTAATTTGTTATTTGTTATTTGTTGGATTATAAGCAGTAGCATTGGTCACAAGTTAAGGTTGTGAGCTAGTTGTCAAGGGGATTTTAGAAGGTGCTGGAAATAAAAATTCAGATGTGCCTCGTTGTTTCTCTTTCTAAAGGTGCAACAATGAGCTTCATGTTTGGTTTTCGTTGTCGTTTAATAATGCCTAAGTCCTGATTTTCAGGAGCAGCAAAATAAAAGTAACTTCTGTCGTCCCGGAAGTAACTTCTGCCACAACAAAACCGTGTTTCGCGCAACCAAAAGTAACTTCTGTTGTCCCGGAAGTAACTTCTGCCACAACAAAACCGTGTTTCGCGCAACCAAAAGTAACTTCTGTTGTCCCGGAAGTAACTTCTGCCACAACAAAACCGTGTTTCGCGCAACCAAAAGTAACTTCTGTCGTGACAAAACCGTGTTTCGCGCAACCAAAAGTAACTTCTGTCGTGACAAAACCGTGTTTCGCGCAGCCACAAGCAACCTCTGCCTTGACCATTTGAGCGCCTGAGAATTCAAAAAGCGATCGCCACTTTTCGTCAATTCTGATATGGGTGTGATGATGAGCGTTCGCCATTCAAAAAGCGATCGCCACTTTTCGTCTAGATGCAATTAAGGGCGATCGCCTTGTTGGTCTAACCAAGCTACCATCTCCGCAATTGATGAAAAATCTAAAAATGCTTCTCCTAACGCTTCTAGTTGTTCAGTAGATAAAACTCGAATTCTCTCAACAATAGAAGCATCAATTTCACCAAAACGGTGATTCAACTGACGATTTAAAAAACGAAAAGCTTCTCGTTGTTCTCCTTCTTGTCTAGCCAATTCTCTATCTTGCTGATAAAGTGGTGCTAATCGCATAACTAACTCCCTATCATCTGATTCTAAATTTTGATTGACTCGCAAATTTTGCTGAAGATTGTACAGTAATTCTAGCGCTGCTCTTTGAAATGGATGATTTGATGGTAGCGCTTCTAGTTCATTAATCGCTGTCTGCTGTACCGTTCCTCGTCCCAAAATTCTTAACCATAAAGTTTCTCTTGTGCGTGGTAACTGATGAATCGCAACAATCGCTGTTCGTAAGTACTCTCCTAGAAAGTGTACTCCTGTTAGCCAGTCTGCTTTTTGGTTAGCATTAAATCCAGATAATATCTCCGCAGACGCAGTTGGTGTGAGAATCCATAACTTCGGTATTGCTGACTCAGCTATAGTAGTTTTATTTCGTTTTGCCTCTCTTTGCAATGCACCTCTAACTTCTAATAGTTTCAATAAGCAATCGCAAATCTCTTCTTTGGAAGCAGGGTTACGAAAGGGTTCAAACATAGCAGGTAATTGTGCAAATCTTCCTAGCAATCCTAGCGTTTCTAAATTACTTGGTTCGGTAAAAGGTGAAAATAATACATCTATTTCTCGAACTTCTCCTGCTACCCGACTTGGAGCTTGTACTTCTCCATAGGATTTTAACAATTCTTCCAGATAATCTTTTGCAAACTGGTCGTGAATAAATCGAGTCATTCGATGTATTTAAAGAATTTTTCTAAAGATATCACTAATACTGTATTTATCTACTCCCACATTCCCTATTGTGTCTATCTGTAAGCTCTGGATGACAAGCGATCGCCACTTTTCGTCTAGATGCAATTATGAGCGATCGCTATTGATTGAGTTGTACTATTATTCATGCATTTGAGCGCCTCAAAAATAAAAAAGCGATCGCAGTAAATATAATTTTTCTGTGCTCTATTCCTGTCCCCTGCAAATCATATTTATTTATGTCCAACCGCTGATTTCAATTACGATCGCCTGACGTTTAAACAACACCACTCTTTCCGTTTCCACAGGGTAGCAACCACCCAGCCGTTTTCCTCTAAGACATCAGCTACAGCTTTGGATTGTTCAAGTAAGATACCACTGAAAATAGCCCAAGTTGAGGGTTTGGCGATCGCACTCATTTGCGGCACTAACTCAATAATCACATTCGCTAAAATATTGCAAACGATACCATCTACTGGTTTTCCCACCAGTTGCGGCAAAATCTCGACGCTGCCTTCGGCGGCTATCAAGCGTTCTGGACTAATATCATTGAGGGCGCGGTTACTGAATGTTGACTGCACCGCTAGGGGATCAGTATCTACTGCATAAGCTGTTTCTGCTCCCAGTAGTAATGCTCCTACCGAAAGGATACCAGAACCGCAGCCAATATCTGCAATAATTACAGGTTCTTTTTGGCTATTCCCATCCGCGCCAGATGCAGGTAAATCAGTCAAGCGCATTTCCAGAGATTCCAAACACAACTGAGTTGTCGCATGATTTCCTGTACCAAATGCGACACCGGGATCGAGACGAATCACCAGCCGCGAGGAATTTTCCGGTGGTGGTAGCCATGCGGGATTGATCAAAAAGCGATCGCCTATTTCCTGAGGCGACCAATACTGCTTCCAGCTACTAGCCCAATCTTCCTCATCAATTAATTGCCAATGTAAGCTAGGCACAGAAAGCCCCACACACAGCGCATCTTGTCGCAGCCATAGAGACAACGCCGCCAAATCTAGTAACTGGGCTTGAAAACTCGGCAAATAACCCCTGACCAACGATGAATTACCTTTGCTTTCACTCGCCGTACCCCGACAGCCGAAATTCTCCAGTCGCCAAAAGATAGAATCTTCTAGGTCTGGTTCACATAAAATCTGTAATTCCCACCAAGTGTTTGCCATATATCAAGTGTGAAGTCTGAAGGTGTAAGGATGAAGTCATACCAATTCTCCAAAATTCAGCCACAGATCCCAACGGATATACCTTTGTCAAATCTGGTCTTTTATTTCTTCATCCTTTACCCTTCATCCTTTTAAAGAGTGACTGTGTATGCGTCCCTAATTCCTGGCACTTTGATAATTTCTGACAAAATGCCATCCGGTAAAGGATCATCGATACTCAGCGCCATTACCGCGTCACCACGGACGATTTTTCGTCCTACTTGCATACTGGCAATATTGACGTTAAAACTGCCCAGGAGGGAACCGAGTTTACCAATAATTCCTGGCATATCTCGGTGTAGGGTGAACAGCATATACTTGCTGGGTGGGACGTTGATCGGGAAGCCGTCCACGTCGGTGAGGTGAATTTCTTTTTCACCTAACAGCGCGCCAGTGACAGAATGAGTTCCCAGAGTACCTGTGGCTTCTAGGTGCAGAGAACCGGCGTAGTCGCGGGCGGAAGCATCTCGTGTTTCAATCACCCGAATTCCGCGTTCTTTGGCTTCAATGCTGGCGTTGACGTAGTTTACCCGTTCCCGCAATGCTTGGTAAAGTAGACCTTTGAGGGACGCTACTACCAGAGGCTGACTTTTGTTGGTGGCTAGTTCACCTTGCAATCTGACGTTGAGTAATTCTACTCGACCGCCAGCCAATTGACCTACTAGGTTTCCCAAAGTTTCCGCCAATTGCATGTATGGTTTGAGTTCTTCTAACACATCGGGGCCGAGTCCGGGAATGTTGACAGCAGAACGTGCGGGTAGTCCCAAGAGCACATCGCGGATTTGTTCGGCTACATCAATGGCGACATTCACCTGTGCTTCCGCAGTGGAAGCGCCTAGATGGGGGGTGAGGATGGCTTCTTTACCGAGCGATCGCAATTCTGATTCGCCCAGTGGCTCTGATTCAAATACATCTAAAGCCGCCCCAGCGATCGTACCTTGTTGAATTGCTGCAGCCAAAGCCGCTTCATCGATGATCCCACCGCGAGCGCAATTAATAATGCGGGCTGTGGGTTTCATCTTCGCCAAGGTAGTGGCGTTGATTAGGTGGGTAGTTTCTGGAGTTTTGGGGATATGCAGGGTGATATAGTCTGCTTGCTGGATGAGTAAATCTAAATCGACCAGCTGACAACCAATTTGTTCGGCGCGTTCTGTGGAAATAAAGGGATCGAAAGCTAGTAGCTTCATCCCCATAGCCTTAGCAACCGCAGCCACATGGGAGCCAATTTTTCCCAAACCGACGATACCGAGAGTTTTTTTATAAACTTCTGCACCCACAAAAGTTTTGCGATCCCACTCACCCCGTTTCACAGAAGCATTCGCATCCGGGATGTGGCGAGATAAAGCCAAAATCATGGCGATCGCATGTTCAGCGGCGGCGATCGTGTTACCCTCAGGAGAATTAACAACAACAATTCCGCGACGTGTCGCCGCCGGCACATCTACATTATCTACACCCACACCAGCACGACCGATAATTTTTAACTGTGTACCGGCTTCAATGATTTCTTGAGTTACGCGGGTACCAGAGCGAATCATCAGCGCGTCATACTCGCCAATAATTTCTACCAGTTCCGCCGGTTTTAAACCTGTCTTAACGTCAACACTAGCAACTTGGGATAGGATATCAATCCCAGCTTGGTCAATAGGATCGGAGACGAGAACCTTAGACATGATTACTTCATTTAAAGCTACAGGTTTTACTGCACAAGACCTTTCAGTTTAGTCTTTATCCGTCGCAATTCAGTAAAAATGTTTGTTTTCAGATCAACTTAGCTTTAACCGACGCCTCTCGGTGATGGTGTGAGCACATCAGTTGCCGGGATGATGTAGCACTGCCTCCTATATTTGAAAATGGGGGGCTACTTTCGCCACCTCTGGGTAAATATAAACCATCAGTAGCACTAAACATCTATATTAATAGTTAAGACTTCTCTTTTCAGGTAAGGTTGTCAACAGCAATTTTTTCCATCCCCGTTTATTTCGCTGCTACAAAATGAGAAAATATTTCAATAACAGTCCAAAACCATTAACGGTGTCAACTAAAGGCTGAAGTATGAAGTATGAAGTTACGCCACTCATAAAGGGATGGGGCTTGAACTAAGGAAAAAAGGGTCAATTTTTCGCCTAGGATTCCACTCGGCTTGTACCAATTCTTACTTCATCCTAGCCTACTGCAAGCGGAGGAAGCGTCTACATCCTTTATCCTTTCTTCGGTCAATTTGAGATTTGAGCTGATTTGGTTCATACCCCGCTCGCAGTTAAGCGGAACAAATCCTCGCATCGATTGACTGGGCTGTGTTGTTAATTGTGCTGGAGCAACCCGATGACGATTACGATGTCTCATCAAGCTTACAGGGAACTGTGGCAGGAAATAGAGGAAACATCTCAACACTGTGATCCATCTGATCCATTGGATGTAATCTGGAAATACCCAAAACAGATTGGACAGGGATATATTCGGTGCATCGAATTACGTGCAGGATTGGAGATAGAAATTTTCGATTGTTGTCTGCGCGATCGCCTCATCCTGGAAATACCCGAACACCTTAACTGGCTAAAATATCACTTTCACCTCTTCGGGCAGCATGAGGATAAATACACAATTGTGGGTAATAAAGAATACGCAGTTTATGGCAGTGGTTTTGCTCCCAAAGATCGGAATGACGGCCCGGAGCAACAGGCGCTAGAAGTGACAGTGTTTATCCATCCTGACATTCTACACTCCTTCATCAGCAACTCTACTGGACAACTACCAACGGCACTCCAGCAACTAATTCGACCAATGGAACAGGAATGTTATACCCGTGTAGCAACAGTCACTCCGGCGATAGAGGCTGTGCTATGGCAAATTGTGCGGTGTCCTTACTTAGGAATTCCTAAACGGATGTTTTTGGAGAGTAAAGCTTTGGAATTGGTTAGTATGATGCTGGACGAGGAAATCGAAATTAACACAGGCGATCGCCCCATCACTCAACCCCTCAAACCCGGAACCATAGACCGCATTCACTATGCCCAAAGCTTACTGCAAAAAAATTTGCACAATCCCCCTTCTTTAGTAGACTTAGCAAGACAAGCAAAGCTAAACGAATGCACACTAAAGCGGGGATTTCGTCAAGTATTTGGCACTACTGTTTTTGGTTATTTGCATGATTATCGCTTAGAACAGGCGCGTCAACTATTGGAAATTGGAGATAAAAAGGTGACAGATGTCGCGGAAACAGTTGGCTTTGCTAGCCGCAGCTACTTTGCTACAGCCTTTAAAAAGAAGTTCGGGTTAAACCCTAAAGATTATCAGCAGCAAAACGGTTGTGTTTAGCGATCGCTCTACAATATCCCCATCAAGCAAAAACTAAGCTCGGCGATCGCTCTCGAAAAACTTTGTGCTGCAAACACAACGCTTTTATTTTCTGACAAACAACCATAACTAGACACTTTGTTTGGGAAAATTACCCTGTAGCGTTCAAAAAAAATTCCCGCTAGCGTTCAATTCGCTTTCCTTACCTTGATAAATTCAGTAATCTTTTGACACTGATTTCTAAAAAGCGAGTCGCTTGCTGGTGTGAGGAAGATGTCAAGAGTGAAAAGATTTGCAATGGTTGCGGGTGTCGTATCGGTTCTGTTAGCTCAACCCGTACAAGCACAGGTCAAAGAGTCAAGCGCGCAGATGTTAGTCCAGTCAACACCTGCTCAAGAAATTGTGCAAGTGACGGGAGTTAAAGCTAATCCCACCGATAAGGGTGTGGAAGTAATTTTACAAACCGCTAAAGGACAACAATTGCAACTGGTGAATCGCAGTGCGGGAAACAGCTTTATCACCGATATTCCCAATGCTCAACTCAAGTTACCCAATGGCGATACATTCACCTTCCGCTCAGAAAAACCCCTGGCGGGAATTACTGAAATAACGGTAATAAATTTTGATAATGCAACTATCCGCGTCACGGTTACAGGTGAAGCGACAGCACCAACAGTTGAGTTATTTGATGATGATGCAGGGCTGGTTTTTGCGGTAGCATCACAGACAACGGCGATGCAACCACCAGAAACACCACCAGTCGAACAAAAGCCAGAAAACCAGACACCGCAGGAGACACCATCGGCTGAGGGTGATGAGCCGATTGAGTTGGTGGTAACAGGTGAGCGAGATGGCTATCGCGTACCGAATAGTTCTGTGGGTACACGCACCGATACACCACTGCGCGACATTCCCCAATCGATTCAAGTCATCCCCCAACAAGTGCTGCGTGATCAGCGTGCTGATGTTAATAGCGCACTTCGTAATACTCCCAGTGTTCGTGATGGCGCTCCCACTAACTTTGATGCTGTACGGATTCAGGTGAGAGGATTTTTTAGTCCACTTGCGGTGGATGGAATCGTTTCTAGAATAGGGAATGGTACAGGTGCTAATATAGGCCCTGACCTGACAGGAATTGACAGAATTGATGTTCTTTTAGGCCCAAGCTCAATTCTATTTGGCTCATCATCGCCGGGTGGAACAGTTAACTTTGTCACTAAGCAACCTCTACGCGATCCTTACTACTTTGCTGAAGCAACTGTGGGAAGTTTTGATTTTTATCGTGGTGAAGCGGATTTTTCCGGCCCTCTTGATGATGATAAGAAAGTACTTTATCGGTTGAACGCATCTTATCGAGATCAAGGTTTTTTCACTCAATTTAGCAGAACTAGAAACTTAGTAATTGCACCAGTCATTAGTTTTGCATTGGGGGAAAACACTAACCTGAGCATTGATGGAACTTATAAAGACTTCTCTCAGGATAATGGTAATCTGGGAATACCTGCCGTTGGAACAATCTTGCCTAATCCCAATGGTCAAATACCCCATGACCGCATTACAAATGAAGGTAAATTAGATGCCATACAGGGAAGAATTGGCTACAAGCTAGAGCATCAATTCAGTGAAAATTGGTCAGTCAGCAACGCATTTCGCTACGATTCTGTTGATTACACCTACAATCTTACATTTCCTCAAGGTCTGACACCTGATAATCGTAGTCAGCGGAGGCTGAACCTGGATAACAGCGACCTGTATAATCAATACAGTATGCTTACTAATGTCGTTGGTAAATTTTCGACAGGTTCAATTAAGCACCAGTTATTATTCGGGTTTGATTTAGGTAGATACGAGAGTGCGTTTATATCTACGACTAGGGCGGCTGCACCTATTGATTTATTCAATCCTGTTTTTGGTCAACCATTGGGAGCGATTACATCCAGAACTAATACTAGTAGCACGCTAGATGAACTTGGTATCTTAGTGCAGGATCAGATTACATTCACAGATAACTTAAAATTGCTTATTGGTGGGCGATTTGACACATTCACTCAAACTGACAGAAATTTCATTACGAATAGCGAGACTAGTCAATCAGGTGAGGCTTTTAGTCCCCGTGTAGGCATTGTCTATCAGCCAATTCCCCCTGTTTCTCTCTACGCAAACTATACTAGATCGTTTCAGCCAGCGATTGGTAGAGCTTTTGATGGTAGTGTTTTTCAACCCACTAGAGGTACACAGTATGAAATTGGGGTAAAAACAGATATAAATGATCGGCTCTCGACGACATTAGCTTTGTATGACATTACTCAATCAAATGTCTTAACTAGCGATCCGGCAAATCTGGGTTTCTCAGTGCAAACTGGTGAGATCAATAGTCAAGGAATTGAACTGAGTTTGACTGGAGAAATTTTACCTGGGTGGAACATTTTTGCCAGCTACGCTTATAATGACACACGCATTAGCAACGACAACAACCCAAATCTGGTTGGGAACCGTGTGCAAAGAACTAGCCCCAACAACGCCAGTTTATGGACAACATATGAATTTCAACAAGGGAATTTGCAAGGTTTAGGATTGGGTTTAGGACTGTTTTATGTGGGCGATCGCGCAGGTGATAATGCTAATTCATTCACAGTTCCCGGCTATCTCACTACCGATGCAGCTATCTTCTACAAACAAAACCAGTTTCGTGCTGCGATTAATATCAAAAACCTCTTCAACGTAGATTACTTTGAAGGTGTTTTCAGCCGCGATCGTGTCTTTTATGGTGCGCCATTCACAGTCCAAGGAACTATTTCTTGGACGTTCTAAGGGGCTATTTTATCTTAGCGATCGCCCGACAATATCTCTATTAAGCAAAAACTAAGCTCGGCGAACGCATTTGCTATTTCGGCGAACGCATTTGCTATTTCGGCGAACGCATTTGCTATTTCGATGATCGCATTTGCTATTTCGATGATCGCATTTGCTATTTCGGCGAGCGCATTTGCTATTTCGGCGAGCGCATTTGCTATTTCGGCGAACGCATTTGCTATTTCGGCGAACGCATTTGCTATTTCGGCGAGCGCATTTGCTATTTCGATGATCGCATTTGTTATTTCGGTGACTAACGAGCGCTTGACTTTTAAGACAGTCGCTACGTTGACATTCAATAATTCAAGGTGCGTTAACCCACGGCACAACACTATCTCTTTCAATCAAAGGATTGAGGTTTGACTTGGGGCTATTTTATCTTAGCGATCGCCCACCTGACCACCACTCACGAGATAATAACAAAACCGCGTGAGATTCTTGTATTTAATCAATGTCCTTCGACAACCTGTGCAAACTACTTTCCGAGAAACATCCCGCAACCTTTGCCAGTTGGGTATTAGGAACACCTCAAACTGGTGTCACAGTCCTGAAAACCGAATTGAGCATTGAACCGATTCGCGCTGATTACGTCACATTCCTACAATTAGAAGGGCGTATTCTCCATCTGGAATTTCAAACCAAACTCGAATCGACACCACCCTTACCTTTGCGGATGCTCGATTACTGGGTAAGGTTGTATCGTTTATATCGTCTACCAATCACGCAAGTTGTCGTCTTATTGCTTCCTCCCGCACCAGGAACAGTCATAGAAACTGCCTTCAACATCGAAACCACCCGTCACGAATATCGTGTGATTTGCATGTGGGAAGAAAATCCCGAACTATTCCTCAATGACGAGGCTTTGTTACCTTTAGCACCGCTAGCCGCAACCACCCAACCGCAAGCCTTGTTGCAACAAGTTGTGGAACGAGTCAATCAAATAGAGCCAGAACAGCGATCGCAAATCTCTGCTTACACCCAAATATTGGCAGGGTTAAAATACAAAAAGGACTTGATTAGAAACTTATTTCGGGAGGGTATGATGCGCGAGTCAGTGATTTATCAAGAAATTCTTGCTGAAGGTGAACAACGAGGTGAACAACGAGGTGAACAACGAGAAAGATCGCTCATTCTCCGACTGCTAACTCGTCGCCTGGGAGAATTACCCCAACAAGTGCGTGAGCAAATTGAGACACTCTCTATTGAACAATTAGAAAACCTTGGTGAAGCATTGTTGGATTTTCAGGCTCCAGCCGATTTAGAAGCTTGGTTGGCTACATTACAGTAGCACAAGCAGCATCACACATATTCTTTATACAGCCCACAATATGTCTATTAAGCAAAAACTAAGCAGAGCGATCGCTTAGACTACACAAAAAAGCGCTGAACTCGGACGCCAAAGCTTGGTAAAAGTGGTGATGTGATTTCGTCATCAGCGAGCAAGGTTGCGACTAATTTCAATTGGGTAGCTTCTCGGTGATAAACTTCTAACTGCTGTAATTGCCAATTGGCAATCCAATATTCTTTAACTCCCGTTGTTGAGTATAGCTTTAGTTTCGCTTCTCGATCTCGACGTTCATTAGTCGCGCCAGGAGAAAGTACTTCTACAATCAGTTCTGGCGCTCCTTTCAAATGTCCTTCGTCATCTAGCAACTGTGCTAACCGCTGATGACTGATCCAAACTACATCCGGTATAACATTATCAGCCTCTGTAAAAATTATGCCGGGGGTAATGATAGGTTCACCTATTTGACTGGAGCGAGACCAAATTTCTAATTCCAAATGAATATTGCCAGCAGTTCGCTGATGTTTCCAGTGAGGCGCTCTAGTCACAAATAGTTCTCCGTCAATAATTTCATAGCGTTTCCATTCATCAGTTGTTAGTAATTCTAAGTCTGAGGTTGTCCAACGGACTTTGTTAGAGATTGTTTGGTTCATGACACTATTTTCCTACGCCTAGTCAGAGATAAAATTCTATTTTGAAAATATCTACTCAGGGTCAATACCTGCGGCTCGCAAGCGTTCTGCTAAAAGTTCAGCTTTTTGACGTTGCTGTTCTAGCAATTGGTCTTTTTGTTCTAGCAATTGGTCTTTTTGTTCTAGCAATTGGTCTTTTTGTTCTTCTGGTAACATCACCAACTGCCCATCTGGGGTAAAAAAGCGTAATTTGCCCGAATATACCGCCAAATACAGCTCTAACTGCTGACTCCACAACCAACCTGACTCAGTAGGTGTAATGTCTTGATATAGATTATCTACTAAGTGAAATCCTCGCAATTCTAAGCTTACTGGATCAAACCAAAAGTAATCTGGTGTGCGGAATGTATTCTGATATATCTGCTTTTTCAAGCCTTTATCCACTGCGGCAGTAGAATCAGATAACATTTCGATAATCACGTTGGGGTATTTACCGTCTTCTTGCCACACTACCCAACTTTTGCGGTCTTTTTTTTCTGTATCCAAAACTAAAAAGAAATCCGGGCCCCGAAACTCTTCTGATTTTTTTTGATTGGGACTGAAATAGATAGTTAAGTTGCCTGTAGCATAGAAATTATTGCGATCGCGCCACCACCACTTGATGAGGCGAATCAGTATTTCTATCTGTTCGCGGTGTAAATCTGATTCCAAAGGAGGTTCGTCACTATAGATATCGCCTGGTGGGAAAATTATACCTTCAGTGGTATCCGCAACAGAAGCAGTGGCAAGAGATTGAGACATAGCATCAGCACTTTTTTGTCTTTATCCTATCGCCTTTTTCATTCCTCGTTATCCTGATACAAATCTTGCAAGGCTTGCTGTTGAGTTTTCCGAGACACACGGCGATATTTCTTAGTTTCTAGCTTGGGTTCGTATTGATTTTGCCCTTTGCTTTTGCTTTTTAATTTAAGAGTAGATTCAGGATCAGCTTGTTGATGCAGATGAGTTTGATAAGCGATCGCATCATCCAAAAATTCTAAATAATGCTCATATCTTTCCCACTCTCCCCGCACCACACACTCAGGCTCGTCTCTATGGATGCAATCATTAAATCGACAACTACCTGCTGCTAACCGCTCTCTCGCTTCGGGAAAATAATAAATTAATTCTTCAGGGGTACAATCAAGGTCTGGTTGATTAAAACCGGGAGTATCTGCTAACAAACCACCATCAGGTAATTCAAATAACTCTACATGGCGAGTAGTGTGACGACCACGAGCTAATTTACCAGAAACTTCACCCACTCGCAAATTAGCGTCAGGAATGAGTGTATTAATTAAACTAGATTTACCCACACCGGAAGGCCCAGCAACCACAGTAATTTTCTGATTGAGATAACCAGCCACTTCATGAATATTGAGTCGATTGCTGACACTAATAAATACTGGTTGATAACCCCAAGCCAATAAGCGATCGCTAATTTGTTGCTGAACTTCCGGCGAGATTAAATCACTCTTATTCAAACATAAAATCACATCCACACCCGTAGACTCAGCCTTAATCAGAAACCGACTCAACTGTAATGGTTCTAAAGGTGGGTCAGCCACAGCAAAAACCAGCAGGATTTGGTTTACATTGGCGATTGGCGGTCGATCCAACTGTGCTTGACGGGATAAAACCTCAGCGATCGCCCCCCGTCCTCCAGCCCAATCTGGCTGCTCTACGACTACGCGATCGCCCACCATCACCTGCTGGCCAATTTTTTTCAAGCGGGTTCTGCGCGTACAAAGGAGGATCAGCGGATAGGGAGAATTCAAAACTACATTTTCCCCATCATTGTGATCTAGCTGCACCTTATAAAAATTAGCTTGCACAGCCAACACTGTACCCACTAACTGCTCAGTGGCTAAAACCCCTTCCCCGTTCATGCGTCTGTAACAGGACGGCGTACCAGCAAGGAAAAATAGCCAGTACAATCTACAATTTGTTCCACCTGATAACCAGCCATCGTCAGACTATCAGGAACCTGCTCAATTGGCTCACCGGGGTCTAACCAAACTTCCAGTAGACCCCCAGCGGGCATTTTTTCCAAACGGAGTTTTGTCCGCACAAAATTAATGGGACAAGGAGTACCACGCAAGTCAAGTTGAGCATCAGGAGATGAGACAGAAGATAAACTCATGACTTAAACAGATTTCCCAAGAATCCTTCCAGACCACCTTTACCAGTGCGATCGCCTTTTATTTTCGCCAGCTTCTCTAACAATTCTCTCTCTTCCGGAGTCACTTTGTTAGGAATATCAATTAATACTGTCAACATGTGATCACCACGGCTGACAGGATTACCCAAACGTGGTACACCGCGATTTTCCAACTTCATCACTGTATTTGGTTGAGTACCGGCGGGAATAGTCAATTCTACTGGCCCATCCACCGTTTCCACCTCGAAACGACAACCTAAAATCGCTTGTAGATAGCTAATCTTGATTTCTGAGAGAATGTTAATGCCATCGCGGTGGAATTCCTCATCTTCATTGACAAACAAATAGACATACAAATCTCCAGGTGGGCCGCTGCGTTGACCTGCGTCTCCCTCTTGGGAGATTCGCAAACGTGTCCCATTATCTACTCCAGCCGGAATTGTAATTTTCAGTTTCTTCGCTACTTGATTTGTGCCTTTACCATCACAAGCATCGCACTTATCTTCAATCATCGTTCCCGTCCCATTGCAAGTGGGACAAGTGGAAACTTGGGTAAAGCTACCGAAAGGCGTCCTGGTAACACGCCGTACCTGACCAGATCCGCTACAAGTAGAACAAGTCCTCGGACGGGTTCCTGGCTTTGCACCAGAACCGCCGCAAGTCTCACAAGTTTCTAGATGGGAAATACGGATTTCCTTTTCACCGCCAAACACCGCTTCCCGAAAATCTAACTTCAGGTCTAGCCGTAAATCATCACCCCTGACGGGCCCACTGCGTCGTCTTTGTGTCGGGCCACCCATACCACCAGCGAAGCCGCTGAAAATGCTCTCAAAGATGTCAGCGAAACCACCCATATCGCCCACATCTTGATAGCCAGCAGCCGCACCTGAAACTCCAGCTTCACCAAAACGGTTATACCGCTCTCTGGTTTCTGGCTCTGAAAGCACCTCATAAGCGCGGTTAATTTCCTTAAAACGTTCCTCCGCACCCGGTTCTTTGTTCACATCAGGGTGATACTTCCGGGCTAAACGGCGGTAAGCTTGTTTTAGTTCTTCTTTGTCGGCGTCACGAGAGACACCCAGAATTTCATAATAGTCGCGGGCCATATAGCAAAGGTAAAAGTTAGGAGGAAGAAGGCAGGGGATAGAAGGTAGAAGGTAGAGGTTAATTTTTATTAATAATTGATCATACCCTTTACCTTTGACAAAAATCACCAACAAATTTTGAGCAGCGGGTGCTTTCTTCGTAAAATTACGATCAAAGCCGAAGGTCTTAAGACATGAGCGCCCATTTAGGTAAAATTTCGGGTCGCCCAAAACTACCTGAGAGTAGACCTCCTGGTAACTTTGCTTCAGAAGTTAGCACCATAGCTTTTGGCTCTGCTCAAACTTCTCACCGCCAAGTCGGCTGTCTCTTTTACAATTGTGCTACTTAGACAAGCAAACCCCGCTCATCAACTAGAGGGGCTAGCCGCACCTAATGGTGCGGAAAACCCCCCAAAAGCATTTTGTATTTGTGTTGGTACACTGTCTAGCCCACGGTGATTCGCTTCTACAATCTAGCAAACTTATGACATCGGGGATTGGGCCCCATGCGCCATTCCTCATCCTAATCTATCGCCTCATAATCAGCCTGTGCTGTGCTGTCGTCATCAAAATCAAAGTTAAATTGGGGGATTAGGGTTCCATTCATGGGCTGCTCTTGTTCTGGGGCTGACAGAATGTGGGAAAATTGTTCTGATTCCTCAGTTGCGCTATTGGCTCGGTTATAGACATTGGCACCAATGGCAAATAGAGCTTGTTGAAATTCTTCCAGACGGTGCTGAAATTCTTGTGTGGAAATACCGAAGTCAGTCATAGCTATCTGGAGTTGAGCAACTTTTTCACTAGCCAAAGCTTTAGTCTGTTCGCCAATTAAATCGCCATTATTTTTGAGAGTAGATTCGTAGGTCGATAACAAATTATCTGCTTGGTTTTTGAGTTCTACTAAATCCTTGCGTCTTCTGTCTTCTTCAGCAAATACCTCTGCTTCTTGGCGCATCCGCTCCACTTCGTTGACACTCAAGCCACCAGTATTAGTAATGCGAATACTCTGTTCTCGACCGGTACCTTTATCTTGAGCTCCCACTTTCAAGATTCCATTGACATCAATTTCAAAAGATACCTCAATTTGTGGTACTCCCCGGGGTGAAGGAGGAATACCAGTCAAGAGAAATTTGCCCAGACTTTTATTATCCCGTGCCATGGCTCGCTCGCCTTGGAGGACGTGTATTTCTACTGAGGTTTGTCCATCAACTGCTGTAGAAAAAATTTGGGATCTGCTGGTTGGGATGGTGGTGTTGCGTTCAATAATTTTAGTAAACACTTCCCCCAAGGTTTCAATTCCTAGAGATAAGGGGGTGACATCCAATAACAAGAGATTATCGACTTCGCCACCTAAAACCCCTGCTTGAATCGCTGCGCCCAATGCGACTGCTTCGTCGGGGTTAACGGAGCGATCAGGGGTTTTACCGTTGAAAAATTTGATCAGCGCGTTTTGTACCGCCGGAATGCGAGTGGAACCACCAACTAGAATAATTCGGTTGATGTCTTGTGGTTTGAGGTCTGCATCTTTCAAGGCTTGAATCATTGGCTCGATGGTGGCTGCGACTAGATGTCCTACCAGTTCTTCGAGTTTCGAGCGGCTCAGTTCCATTTCCAGATGTTTAGGGCCTGTTTCATCAGCGGTGATAAATGGCAAGTTAATTGAAGTGCTGGCGATGGTGGAAAGTTCAATTTTTGCCTTTTCGGCAGCTTCTCGCAACCGTTGCAGCGCCATTTTATCTTGCAAGAGGTCGATTTTTTCTTGTTGCTGAAATTTTTCAATCATCCAGCGGACGATCGCCCCATCAAAATCATCTCCGCCTAATTGATTGTTACCACAAGTTGCCTTGACTTCAAAAACTCCATCCCCAAGTTGCAAAATAGATACGTCAAAGGTACCACCGCCCAAGTCGAAAACTAAAATCAGCTGCTCTTGCTCTTGCTTATCCAAACCAAAAGCTAAAGCTGCAGCGGTGGGTTCATTAATAATTCTCAGGACTTCTAATCCGGCAATTGTACCCGCGTCTTTAGTCGCTTGTCTTTGAGCATCTGTAAAATAAGCTGGTACGGTAATTACTGCCTGAGTGACAACTTCACCTAAAAAGCTTTCCGCATCTTGTTTGAGCTTTTGCAAGATCATGGCAGAAATTTCTTGTGGCGTGTAGTTACGTCCGCGAATTTGGACATCTACAGTATCATCTCTACCTTTGATGCAGCCATAAGGAACACGATCGCGTTCGGTTGTGGTGTCTTCCCAGCGCCGACCGATAAATCGCTTAATGCTGTAAACTGTGTTCTCGGCGTTAGTTACAGCTTGGCGTTTTGCCAGTTGACCGACTAAGCGATCGCCACTCTTACCAAAGCCTACAATACTAGGCGTAGTCCTTGCACCTTCAGAACTAGCAATCACAATTGGTTGGCCGCCTTCTAAAACTGCGACGCAACTATTAGTAGTGCCTAAATCAATACCAATAACTTTTCCCATAAGGTTCAGTATTTTTACTGTTTTCTACCGCCGTGATGTTGCGCGGATCATGTTTTTTGCTACAAAGCAAAACCCACGGAAAAGATGAGGGAAGAGAGTAATTAGAAAAGATGAGAGCGTAAGAAATAATACTCTTCATCACTTCCATCACCTCATTACCCTCATCTTTCCAGACTTCGCAGACGGAATGCTCGCCCTTGCTGATACCAAGGCACTTTTGGTCAGTGAGGCGAGCAGATACAGATTAACTGTTGGCTGGACTCGACTGATTTTCTGCCTCTGGTGGTGCATCTTCCCTGGGAGCAGCCACCTTCACCATTGCATGACGCAGCACGCGATCGCCCAAGTAATATCCGCGTACTAACTCTTCTAACACTGTTCCTTCGGGATGTTCATCCGTAGGTTCCCGCATTACGGCTTCATGCAGATTCGGATCGAATTCTTGACCATCAGGGCGCATCGGTGACACACCCAAGCGCTTGAGGCTATCTACCAGTTGTTTATAAACACCTTGGTAGCTTTTGTGAATCGTCATTTCCCCTTCGGTTTGGGGTTTAAGATGCGATCGCGCCCGCTCAAAGTTATCGACTATTGGCAACAATTCTAGAATCGTATTGCGCTTGATTTGAGCTTCTAAATCCTCTTTTTCTTTTTGATTACGTTTGCGATAATTCTCAAAATCTGCGGCAATCCGCATATATTGAGTACTCCGCTCTTCTAATTGTGTTTTTAAGGATTCAATTTGTTGGGCTAATTCCGCCGAAGCTGCTGTTTCAACTTCAGTCTTCTCAGCGACGCCGTTATTTAATGTAGATGCTGTATCTCCCGACACATTGGTTTGGGCTGCGACTTGTTCAGTAACGTCGCTGCTATATTCATTAGAGTTTATTGGGGCTGGGGAGTCGCTCGTCATTGGTTGCATTACCTCTATTGGTTCACCCAATTGTTCACTTGTACTGTTCACCTGTTTATTTTCGTCTATCATTGTCCACTCATCCCAGATACTATCAATGGCATCAAGTCACCACATTTTATAGCCGTGATGATTTACGGCTAGCAACTAAGGCTGATTTATTGCCGAAGATATTCCAGGAAGTGACATCACCGTCTTCTTATTGTGACAAATGGTGAACAAGTTAGCGTAAAGGCTTCTAGGGCGGTAAACCGAATCTACGGATTTTCAACGGAATCGAGCACAGACAACGAGACACTGTAATTAGTCTTATCCCCCCACCTCCCCACACTCCCCACACTCCCCACCCCCCCACCTCCCCATCCCCCCATCTCCCCATCCCCCCATCTCCCCACACCCCCCATCTCCCCACACCCCCCACCCCGAATTTACCGGCTGTGAGTGAGAATTCTGGGCGAGAGCTTGGGAATACTTCAAGTAGAGGTTTTCCCTACTTATTGCTCATCATTTATGACTTATTCGTCACCACAACGTCGGAGCACTGCGCTGACGGCGAGAACGGAGTTTTCACCATTTGGCACAAAATTAGTACAGGCTGGTTATGTAAATAGCGATCAGATGCGTCAAGCACTGGTTGAAAGCCGCAAGTCTGGTGTACCTCTGACGGAGATGCTAGAGTCGATTACCGGACGACAACTGTCTCCTGAGTTACTGAGACAATATAAAAAGCAGCAGCTATTTGAACTGAAAATATTATACGGTGTCGAATCCCTTGATCCGGAAGTCAACCAATTTGCGAATGCGATCGTTGGACAATTAATTGACACTTTAATTCCAGTAGACATCTGTCGTCGTCATCGTTTAGTACCGTTGTCAAAAAACGAAGACCAGAACCCCCCCAGCGTTTTAGTGGCGATGGTTGATCCGGATAATCTGGAGGCTTCAGATGACCTCAACCGCATCTTGCGTCCCCAGGGTTTAGCGTTACAGCGCATGGTGATTACTCAGGAAGATTACCAGCAGTTGATCAATCAATACCTAGATGATCTGGCTGTGCGACAAAAACACCTGGAACAAGAAAAGTTTACAGATATTAATCAAGATTTAGAAAATCTCGGCAATCTTGATTTAGATGATGCTCCCGAAGATATGGAAGCTGACTTGGGAGCAGCAATGAAGGGTGCAGAAGATGCACCAGTAATCAATCTTGTCAATAGAATTCTGGCTAAAGCTTTGCATGACAAGGTTTCTGATATTCACATTGAACCGCAAGAAGAAAATCTCCGCATTCGCTTTCGCAAGGATGGAGTGCTGCGCCAAGCTTTCGACCCCCTACCGAAAAAAATCATTCCAGCTGTCACAGCCAGATTTAAAATCATTTCTAATCTGGATATTGCCGAAAGGCGTTTACCCCAAGACGGACGCATCCGGCGGATGTTTGAGGGACGTAAGGTGGATTTCCGGGTGAATACCTTACCCAGTCGCTACGGGGAAAAGGTGGTTTTGCGGATTCTGGATAATTCCTCTACTCAACTGGGATTGAATAAGTTAATTACTGATCCAGAAACATTGCAGATTGTCCAAGAAATGGTCAGTCGTCCTTTTGGTTTGATTTTGGTAACTGGGCCGACTGGTTCTGGTAAAACAACTTCGCTGTATTCGGCTTTGGCAGAAAAGAACGATCCGGGAATCAACATTAGTACTGTAGAAGACCCGATTGAGTATAGTTTACCGGGAATTACGCAAGTACAGGTGATTCGGGAAAAAGGATTAGATTTTGCAACGGCGTTGCGGGCTTTCTTGCGACAAGATCCAGATGTGCTGTTGGTGGGTGAGACGCGGGATAAGGAAACAGCAAAAACCGCCATTGAAGCAGCGTTG
Source organism: Fortiea contorta PCC 7126 (assembly GCF_000332295.1). Lineage (GTDB taxonomy): Bacteria > Cyanobacteriota > Cyanobacteriia > Cyanobacteriales > Nostocaceae > Fortiea > Fortiea contorta. The sequence continues at coordinate 3,862,159 of NZ_KB235930.1, forward strand.
ACAGGTCACCTAGTATTAACCACTTTACACACTAATGATGCTCCTGGTGCGATCGCTCGTTTGGGAGAAATGGGAATTGAGCCTTTCATGGTTTCCAGTTCTTTAATCGGCGTTCTCGCCCAACGGTTGGTACGGCGGGTGTGCGGTGATTGTCGCATTCCCTATACTCCCACCACCGAAGAACTAGCGCGCTACGGTTTATCAGCTTCTCAAGATGTGGGAGTCACTTTTTACAAAGCTAATACTTTACCAACGGAAGCTATAGCAGAAGCCAAAGCTAAAAATCAACTTTGTCCAAGTTGTAATGGTGTCGGTTATAAGGGGCGCTGTGGTGTGTATGAAGTCATGCGCGTCACCGAAAATCTGCAAACTCTGATCAACGAAGACGCACCCACAGAACGCATTAAGGAAGTAGCAGTGGAAGAAGGGATGAAAACCTTACTCGCTTACAGCTTAGATTTAGTCCGACAAGGTGCTACCACTCTAGAAGAAGTTGACCGCGTAACTTTCACTGATACAGGTTTAGAAGCTGAGTTAAAAGCCAAACGCAAGAGTAGTCTTACATGTCGAACTTGTGACGCCACATTACAACCGGAATGGCTAGATTGTCCCTATTGTATGACGTCTCGTTTTCAAGATTAATCGTTTTTCAACTAATAACAAAAAGGAAATAAAAATATGGAATTAATGATTGAAGATTTGATGGAACAGATGATAGAAATGGGTGGCTCGGATATGCATTTATCCGCTGGTTTACCTCCCTACTTTCGCATCAGCGGAAAACTCACTCCCATCGGTGAAAACATATTAACTGCTGACCAATGTCAAAGACTGATTTTTAGTATGCTCAACAATACTCAGCGTAAAACCTTAGAGCAGACTTGGGAACTAGATTGTTCTTATGGTGTTAAAGGTTTGGCACGCTTTCGGGTTAATGTCTATAAAGATCGCGGTGCTTACGCTGCTTGTTTACGGGCTTTAAGTTCCAAAATTCCTAATTTTGAAAAGTTAGGTTTGCCAGATGTGGTCAGAGAAATGACGGAAAAACCCAGGGGATTGATTTTAGTTACAGGCCCCACTGGTTCAGGCAAAACAACTACTCTGGCAGCGATGATTGATTTAATCAACCGCACTAAAGCCGAGCATATTTTAACAGTAGAAGACCCAATTGAGTTTGTTTATGAACCCATTAAAAGTTTAGTTCATCAACGACAATTAGGCGAAGATACGAAAAGTTTTGCTAATGCCTTAAAAGCTGCTTTGCGGGAAGATCCGGACATTATTTTAGTAGGAGAAATGCGAGATTTAGAAACAATTTCTTTAGCAATTTCTGCCGCAGAAACAGGACACTTAGTATTTGGTACACTCCACACCAGTTCAGCCGCTCAAACTGTTGACAGAATTATCGATGTTTTCCCCCATGAAAAACAAACCCAAGTAAGGGTGCAGTTATCTAACTCATTAGTAGCTGTATTTAGCCAAACTTTAGTACCCAAGAAAAATCCTAAACCAGGTGAATATGGTCGAGTGATGGCGCAAGAAATTATGATTATTACTCCTGCTATTTCTAACTTAATTCGAGAAGGGAAAACATCACAAATTTATTCAGCAATTCAGACTGGTGGTAAATTGGGAATGCAAACTTTAGAGAAAGTTTTAGCTGATTTGTATAAAGCGGGAACTATTTCTTTTGAAGCTGCAATGTCTAAAACTTCTAAACCAGACGAAGTTCAACGCCTCATTGGTGGTAGCGCACCTCCAGCAAATGCAGGTGCAAAACCCGGAGTGGCTAAAGCACATTAGTATTCAGGGTTCGTATTCATCAAACTCATAAATAGGAAATGGGACATCGGTTATCTTCCCCATTGCCTATTCCCCATGTTCCATTCCTTATTCTTCAACATCTATGCCAAATTATGTAGCCCGAATTCGAGATTCCCAGGGAAAATCTCGCACAGAAAAACTTGTAGCTGAATCCTTAGCACAAGCTCGTACTAATCTTAGAGAGCAAGGTTTTGTCATTCAAGAATTGAAACAGTCTCAAGGACTTGCTCTCAGTTTTGATTTCCAGAAAATTCAGAACTATTTTGCTAAAGTTGCTGTTAAAGATAAAGCTGTTTTTTCTCGTCAATTTGCTGCTTTAACTAATGCAGGGGTAGCAATTGTTAGAAGTTTAGGAGTGCTGTCTGAACAATGTAGCAATCCTGTACTTAAACAAGCTCTCATAGAAATTAGTAGTGATGTTCAAAGTGGCATGAATCTTTCTGATGCTATGCGTAAACATCCTAAATGTTTTGATGGTTTGTATGTAAGTATGGTGCAAGCTGGTGAAGTGGGTGGTGTTTTAGATGAGGTGTTAAACCGTCTAGCTAAATTGTTAGAAGATGTAGCCAGATTGCAGAATCAAATTAAAGCAGCTTTGTCTTATCCGATGGTTGTGGGCTTTTTAGCTACGGCTATTTTTGTGGGGATGACTGTTTTTTTAATTCCGATTTTTGCGAAGATTTTTACAGAATTAGGAACTGAATTACCAGCTCTCACACAATTTTTAATGACTTGTAGTGAAATTTTAAGAAGTCCTTGGGCTTTTGTTGTAATTGGTGCGATCGTTGGATTTGTATTTGCTTATAAGCAATATTATAAAACTCCCTTAGGTCGCCAAACAATTGATCGGCTTTCTTTAAAAATGCCTTTGTTTGGTGATTTAATTCAAAAATCTGCAGTTGCTCGTTTTAGCCGCACCTTTGGTGCTCTAACTCGTTCAGGTGTACCCATTCTCACTTGTTTAGAAATTGTTCGAGATACATCAGGAAATCAAGTGGTTGCTAATGCTATTGATGCTGCACGTTCCGAAATTCAACAGGGAGGAATGATTAGTATTGCTTTGCAAAAAGAATCAGTTTTTCCTGCTATGGCAATTCAGATGATTAGTATTGGTGAAGAGACTGGAGAATTAGATGGTATGTTGATGAAAGTTGCTGACTTTTATGAGGATGAAGTTGAGCAGTCAGTTAAAGCACTCACCAGTATTTTAGAACCGCTAATGATTGTAGTTTTGGGAGGAATGGTAGGTACGATTTTATTAGCTATGTATCTACCTATGTTTAAGGTGTTTGAAAAGCTGGGCTAAAAAACAATTTAGCTTTCATACTTTACACTTCACACTCCACAGAACTATGCCTGTGCAAAAATCTGACTACGAAACCAGCTTGGCTGAGTATAGCAATCATTTGGCAGCGATCGCTCTACTCAAGCAACACCGTCCCTATCTAGAAATGATTCCTAGTCTACGCCGTCCAGATGAAAGTTTAATCACCATCCCTCTACCCATTGTCCGTATCCGCAGCACTGGGAGCACCACAGCACAAGCAACTTGTTTACCCTGTGATGTCGCAATTTTAATGTGTGATCCGGAGTGGAAAATTAAAACTGATGCAGAAATTCTAGTCTTTATTCATCGTCCCCATGAAGATTTTTCTGATTTGTTGGGGCGTTGGCGACAAACTCAAGTTTGGCTATATCAGGACTATGAATGGCTCATGCCTCTGCGTCATAGTCATATCTTAAGTGAAGGGACAAATACTATATATCCGCTGTTCGTGCTTTTTCATGAAACTTCAGAACGCATCCAACGAGGTCTTATGGGCGCAGAATTGCCATTTATTATGCAAACATCAGATTTGGGGCTTGAGGAAGAAGGATTAGGGATGAGGGGTTAAGGATGAGGGGAGTATGGGGAGTGTGGGGGGATGGGGAGTGTGGGATGAAAAAGAATTGAAGAACTTATGCTTACGCTTGTAATCTTCCCCGTCTTCTCCTTCCTCCCACACCTCCCACACTTCCCTCTCCTCCCCCAGCCCCTAGCCCCTTACTTCACAAACTGGGGCATAATTTCGGCAGCGGTGAATATACCATAAATGCCGCGCTTGTGTAATTGTTTACCAGCTTTGAGATAGCCGAAGGCCGGGCCGCAGACATTGGCTGCCATGCTGGTTTCATCTCCTAGAGTAAAGGTATGGGTGGAAATTTTACCTTCAAAGGTGCGCCCTGTTACCTTAACGTTGGTGCTGAGGGGTTTTTTGGGATTGCGGGTATCGACGACACCACCAACTGTAACGCGATCTCGTCCCACTATTCCCGCCACCTCTAACATCACGTCATCGGCGTGTTCCATATTTTCTAAGGTCAGCACGCCGTTAGTTTTATCCAGTAATGCTTCTACCTCTGCATCACTCATCGCTCTGGCTGCTTCGACAGTATAACCAGGCATATGTCCTATATCTTCCCGCACCGTGGCGCGGTATGCTTCCCAGTTAGCAATTCCCACCCCAAAGGTAATCTCTACTTTGTGAATTTCCGCGTAGCTTTGGGCGGCTAAAGCGGCGGCGGCGGTTAATAATCCTGGTGTTGCTCCGCACCCAGTCATATAAGTAATTCCCGCAGCTTCTAGCTCATCTTTCATCGCCAAAAGCTGCTCTACAGCCGTAGTGCGCTTAATCGCATCCACCAGCACACCCCGCCAACCAGATTTAATAAACTCTTTGGCTACGGAAGGGATAAAATCGTTAGGCAGGTTGGGTAAAGCGAGAAAATACCCATCTACGGATTGTGTACTGGCGATTAATTCTTGGATACTGTTGTTTGATAAAGTGCCCACAGGTTCTAAATAACCTACCGAACCTTGAGCTTGGTAAGTTGCAATGCAAGCATCAGTTTTTAAACCACCAGCAGCATAAGCGTAACCCTTTTGATCAGCCGCTGCGACTAAAATCATTTCCCGTTTACCAGCCAGTACCTTAGCCGCTGCTTGTCCGAGTCCACCGAAACCTAGTACCCCGACGCGTATCGCTGGCGAAATATTTAGAGAACCGTTGACTTGTTCTGGATTCATAGTCAAGTAGTGAAGTTGAATCAATAGCCTCTAGCATTCAGCATCTCAGCTTGTGGCTGATGGCGAAAAGCTATAGAGGATAATTATCATTCATTATCTTGGTTTACACCATTCCTGTTGCCGTTTTTTTACTATAACTTTTTGACCGGTGGTTTAGTCCTCTGTGAGGCGGTATCAGTGGTAATACAGTGGTTGGGTTATTCACATGGTAATTACTATAAATAAAATATCCCATCCAATATGTTTGAGCGTTTAGGAGCAATAGCGTTTCAAATCAGAAATAGACGTATCTGTTGATTTATAAGTCATAAAGCGAAAAGTTCAGAGCGGCGGCTTCCGCCGCTCTGAACTTTTCAAGACAAAAGCCTGCAAAAACGCAGGCAGAATAATTATTGAAAAAAGCTTAGTTACGTGTGATAAGTTCTTTCGTTACATTTTTTTCCATGCAGTCTTGAACGACCTGAGCATAGTTAACAGGTTCATAATACAGAATAATAAATTTCTGATAAACCTGATGTTTAAGAGCTTCGTACCCTACAAGACACCATTCATGATTGGGATTATCGTAGTATCCAAATGTTTGAACGCTCCACAAATTACCTTTCTTTTTATCAAGATTGGATTCTATTTCTTGAATAAAAATCTCAGCATCATAACAACCACTTCCACCACCATCAAGCATAACTGATGGGCTATTGGGCAACGGGAGATTAATGTAGAAAAAGCTTGGTGGATTGTTTTCCCAAATCTCTAAAAGTCTTGGCTTTACATCCATGTTTAAACTCCTTTATCCGTACAATACCAGACACCTTTTTTCAGAAAAACTCTAAATTTTTTAGAGTATCCCATTAAGTAAGCGCATTCTCTCTGTGCTGCTTGCCAAGACTTAGCATTTAACGGATATACCGAGCCTTGATCTTCTTGCTCTGGAACTTCTAGATAATCATCAGATCGGAATGCGTTACCTGCTGCGTCAGCTACAACTCGTTTTCCACTACCATATTCCCAAACGTAGTAAGTTGCTCCAGCAATACCAACAGCACCAATCAAAATACACCCTATTCCGGCAGTTCCAGCACAAAAAGCAACAGGCGCAAGTATTGCCGGATTTGCATGAACTGGGCGTGAAAAACTTGAACTTGACAACGCGATTGATATTGCAACAGCAATACTCGGTTGTATCCCAACCTTAATTTTTGACATAATACTATTACCAAGTTTTGGATAGAGAAGCGGTTCGTTTTCCAGGCAAGCCGCTTTCTCTATGGCTAATTTACCGTAAAGAACTTTATACGTCAATAACTTTGCGTAAATATCTTTACGTCATACTAATGATATAAAGTTCTCTATGGGAGACATACTAGTGCCACGGGTAGCAGAACTGAGAAAGCGTCTAGACCTCACACAACGGCAGTTGGCCGATTCAGTGGGAGTCACAGAGACTACTGTTCGTAATTGGGAGAATAATCGAAGCGGAGTTGAGTGGTTTGAAAGAGTTGCAAAGTTGTGCGATGCCTTGCAATGTACTCCTAATGATTTATTTGGTTACGAAAAAATTGGAGAGAGCGATGATTAACCCTTCCGCCATCAATCCTCTCGCTTTACCTTCAGTTAAGTTGCTGGATATAGTAGCACTAACAGTTGATCTGTCTGAATATAAACTATACCGTGGTCAAGTTGGCACAGTAGTAGAATTATTAGCTGGTGGCGCTGCATTTGAGGTAGAATTTTCTGACCGAAATGGGCGTACTTACGAATCTGTCGGTTTACGTCCAGAGCAAATAATGGTGTTACGTTTTGAGCCAGTATCTCCTGATTCAGTACCGGAAATGGTGATAGTGTAAGCGGTATTTGTATCTTAAAAAGAGTAGTAGACCGTCCCAACCTTGGTCAAAAAGCCATCCCTATTACTCAACTGTCAACTAATACCGCTGTGCGGAAGCAAAAATCAAAAGAATTGTATTCCACGCTATTGCATCATTTGGAATAATATGTTTATTTCCACCGCAATGTACTAGTACACCACGGCGTAAATAAATCAACCATTACAAATATATGAAAAGCTTAATATACAAGCTTCTTCATTTCACACTAGCCTGCGGCAAGCCGCCTTTCAGGCGTCTACATACTTGATACTTCAGCCTTGTTGTACTAGTACCTCTGTGACGCTGTTATTACAAGCATTAGCGAGAATTATAAAGTTTTGTAAATTTTCGGGAATTAAACAATATTTCAGTGGATTAACTTATGAACTCAGTAATCAGATAACAATTAATTACCTACTCACCAGTAGTGAGTTGTTATTGATCAGGGGCAAAAAATAACTGAGAAAAATGTTTGTACCGACAAAATCAAGACTCCCTTTGTCAGTGTTTCGCGTAGCGTCTTCTAGGGAGAATTTTTGCGGACTAATATTTTTCTCTCAAACTTTGTGTAATTAATTGCGTCCGACTACTCAAAAAACACACAAAAAACATTTCACCATCAACATGAAAGTAGTAAATTATTTATTGATTTCTAGCATATTATCCCTGCCAATGGTCATGAGCGTTGCACCTGAAGCTAAAGCCGATTTGATTGTGTGTAGTCGCGCATCTGATAAGGCTTATATTGCTAAAGCTTGGTATTCCAAAGGTACTTGGGTAGCTAGTGGATGGACTCACGTCAATTCAGGTGAGTGTGAAGTAATTCTTGTGGGTGATATGAGATCAACTTCTGCCTATATTTATGCCTCAGATCAAAATTGGCAGCCTTGGAAATTACAACAGGAAGAAACAGCTATCTTCTGTCTTCAGCAATCATCTTTCAGAATTAACAATGCTGAGGGTCAATGTTCTACAAATATGATTCCCAAAACATTTTATAAAATTGTCTCACCAGACGGCTATGATTACACAGTCAGACTGAGATAGTTTTGCTGCTGCAGGTGACTGACTCTGCAAAAATGAGCGATCGCATAGTAAATTGGCTATTGACCAACTATGTGATCGCTCAAGTGCGGGTGCTCGATGCGATCGCCCTCTTGATCGAAATACAGGACTTACGCATCTGTCACAAGCGATCGCCAGTTACGCTCATAACAACCCTTTAGCTATCGGATTCATACCTGAGGAATTATTGATTGCAGATAGAAATGAAGCTAAGGTGATGGTGATCGCGCCCAACTTCTTTCTCTAAAAGGAGGAACTATTTATGTCAGATTCGCAAAGCACAAACTCCCCCATAACATCGTCAGAAGTAGTGACTGTTCGTCCCGATGCGGAAACTCCAACTCGTCAAAAACTACCTTACTTTGTGGGCATTTCTCAAGCAACTGCTGGTAGTCAAGGAATTTCGATGAATTTGGTAATTATTCCTCCGGGTGGGACTGCGACGCCTCATTTGCACAAAGATTATGAAACAGCTATTTACTTGTTAAAAGGTAGGGTGGAAACACGCTATGGAAAAGGGCTAAAACAGTCTGTAATCAATGAGGAAGGGGATTTTCTTTTCATTCCGCCCGGTGTACCTCACCAACCATTCAACCTGAGTGATACTGAACCAGCCCAAGCTATTGTGGCGCGAAATGACCCTAATGAACAGGAAAATGTGGTGCTTTACAATTTAGACCAACAGGTCTAACTAATAAGCTTTGCTGAATAAGTATGAGCAATTAAGATACATAATTTACTGACATATTATCGTATTTATACTGTCAAACAACGTATATTTCCTCAAAAAAACATCAAGTCAATATAACTAATGTGTAAATATACACATTAAATTCTGCCCGGCTTCTTCCAGATGTCGGGCATTTAATCATCCAGATGATAGAGAAAATATGATGCTAATGATAGAGTTTGGCACCAAATTTTGTATTTTTGTGAATCAAATTGCCACTCATACTACCGCTAATGCTGATTACTAGGTCTTTTTGGGGCTAATAATACTCAATAGGCTCGACCTTGACTAATTAAACAGGTTAAGAGAAACTAACTATTAACAGATGTGCTGACTAACAAAAATAATAAGTTTTGTAAAGATTCTGGGATATATATTTTGATGGATGGAACATTAGTTAACAAATGGCAAGTTTGTATCTAAGTGGAAATGTTCCAACGGCTATATTTTTAGCTTCGTGGTAGAGCAGCACAGTTCAAGCGTACTATCGTGGTTGTCCAAGAGCATGGAGACATTAGAATTCATCATTTATCCAGATGGTCGGGTTCAAGAGAAAGTCACTGGCATTATCGGTGCTTCTTGTGCTGAAGTCACAGCAGCAATAGAAGCGCAGCTAGGGATAGTACTTAGTAATGAGCCGACCTCAGAATTCTTTGCTGCTCAAGTGCAGCAGTCTGGCTTGGAAAATACGCAAACCACTTTTAGTGATTGGTAAGTTTTCAACATAGTTTAGTGTTATTGATTCATAACCACCATGTCACACTTTAGCCAAATTAAGACTCAAATCCGTAACCTTGATTCTTTGCAAGCAGCGCTCACTGGTTTAGGTATTGATTGGAAGCCGGGGCCACAGGAAGTACGTGGATATCGCGGTCAGACCCATCCTGCCGAAATCGCGATTGAGCAAGAAAATGGCTACGATATAGGATTTAGATGGAATGGCAAGGAGTACGAACTAGTAGCCGACTTGCAATATTGGCAGCAAGATTTGTCAGTGGATGGGTTCTTGCGTCAGGTAACGCAAGGCTATGCTTACCAAACTGTGGTGAAAGAAACTGCTCGTGTTGGCTTTCAGGTTGCTGAACAGCAACAACAAAAAGACGGTTCTATTCGCTTAGTAGTCCAGCGCTGGAGTGCGTAATGTCTGATTTTCTGCCGTCGTCGGAAGCACAAGCAGAAAATCGCTCTGGTTTGGAGCCAGAATTAGGTGGTTTTCTGCGGGATGCGCCAGAACGTTCTGGTTTGGAGCCAGAATTAGGTGGTATACAGCGCCAGAAGGGTGTTTATGTTGATGAAATTACCTGTATTGGCTGTAAGCACTGCGCCCACGTAGCACGGAACACCTTTTATATTGAAGCAGACTATGGGCGATCGCGCGTAGTTCGGCAAGATGGAGATGCACAAGAGGTAATCCAAGAAGCAATTGACACTTGTCCGGTTGATTGTATCCACTGGGTTGACTATACGGTGCTGAAAAATTTAGAAGAAGACCGCAAATATCAAGTAATTCCAGTGGTGGGTTATCCTGTAGAACACGCTGTGGCTACTACTGAACGGCGACGCAAAAGGCAGAAGTTGAAAAATAAAAAATCTGGTTAAGATTTCAAATTTAATAGATAAAATTCAGGGCTGGTTTGACTGGCTCTTTTATTTTGTCCACCTGCCCATCTTCTCAAGATTTTATTTGAGATGGTCGTGCTGTGAAAGCAATTTTTCGACTTTGGCTTCATCAATCCTGGCTGTCAGTTTTTTGGCTTCATGTAAATCTCTGGTGGTTTTTGCCAAATTAAATGTTGAGCCGAGGGAGAAAGCTAAACCCATACCCATAAAGCCTTTTACCCAGTTATCCACAGGTAAGTTAACAATACCAAAGCTGGTCATAGAAACCGAAAGAATAAAAGCTGCCCATGTTTGAATAATCCAGGCTTGGCTGTCTTTTTGAGGGCCGAGTGTTTGCATATTTTTTACCTCTGCACTGTGTAATTTAATTGTGATTGTATTTATTGGTACAGTTGTCGAGGGCTATGGCCTTACCAGTTTGATAACTGGACTCTGAAAACCAAGCCCCACAGTGCTTTCATTTGAGGAAAAAACTTAGCAGAAAAGAGCAATTTGCTCAAATTTTGGAGATTTGATTACGTACCAGTGCTTGTACCAATTTTCTAATTGGCATACAGTAGATTAACTGAGATGATGAAAAACTATTCGTTTTCTGGAAGTACTTTTACTTTGCCATCAGGGCTAAGAACAGCGCGAATTCTGAGATTTTTACCGGATCTACTGGGTGAGACGAAGGGTTTACCAATAGTGGGTATTCCCGCACTATCAACGTAGTCTCTTGCTGCTTTATTGAGGGGCAAAATCCTTTCGATTGTGCCGTCAACAGCAACTGTAAGACTATATTCTAGTGTTTCTGTCAATCCACTGGGTGGTTGCCAGCGTTGCTGGAAATATTCTCTGGCTTCTGAGACGAGAGGAGTATCAAATAAGGTGCTGTTGGTTGCGACTTCTGCGGAAGCTGCATTTCCTCCACGAGCGTTTCGCAATTTACTGACTAAAGTATCGCTCTCAGTGGTGACGGAAGAGGCATTTGCAGCAGAATTTGAGCTACCTTGCAATAGCTGTGGGTCTGGCTGCGATTCAGTTGGAATCTGGCTACTGGGTAAATTAGCCAAGGGTGGAGCGATATTAGCTGAAGGAGTAGAAAGCCTTGGTGGAAGATTGCGTTTTTTCGGTAGATTATCTGCTGTTGCGGGGACTGTATTCGCGGGGTTTAATAAGGGGTTTGGTTGAATAGCGATTTGCTGTCCACCACCTGTGCTGGGCGTTAGCGATGGTGAGTTTTGAGATAGGGCGGGATTAGTGACTTGCGGTTGAGTCAATCTAGTTGTAGACGGCTGGGACTTACCAACTGTCTGAGTAGGTGCAGACAAACCACTGGGGACTGTTAGGGGTGGGGCTGGTAACTTAGAAGTGGGAAGCGGGGGAGTAACTGCCAAATTTGGCAGTGGCTGTAAATTATCTGTGGGAGTGAGTCCGGCTTGGGGTGTAGAGAAGCTGAGTGAGGGTGTGGAGGGAGCGAGAACTGGGGCAGAATTGGGGTCTGATTTGGCGATTGTTTGCTGCTTGGGCTTGGCTTGATTTACATATTGCCAAGTAACAGGTAGCAGGCCTACACCTAAAGCTAAGACGGCGGCTACAGATGTCCAAGCTGGCCAGCCATGACCTGAACCCCGGCGATTGAGAGTGGGTAAAGCCATGATATCTGCTGTGTATTCATCTAAAGCCGTCCCCAAGTCGAATAGTTGCAATAAACTCAGGCGAACTACGGAGCCTGATGTGGGATTGGCGAGGGAACCGAGAAATAAGTTATGGGTTAAATAATTGTTCGGTTCTAGATAAATTTTTGTGTCTGGAATTGAGGTATTGAAGGGGTTTGAGATTTTAGTGCTGGCTGTTAGCAGAGATGGGGATGAATCTGCGATCGCTAATTCGTCTGGGACTTTGCTGGAGTCTGGGGGTGTAGAGAAACTGATCCAAAAATTATCTGGAGTTTGGCGAAGAATATCTTGTACATAGCTAGTAACCGCATCACACAAAGCTTCTAGCTGATCGCGATCGCCCCGAATTGACACTTGGTTTTCTGCTGGTGACTGGGGGCTGTCAAAACTGAGGACAAAATTTAACTGTTTGAGAACAGTTTTACCCATCAACTGCGACAAGGTTGAGCTTTGCGCCAATACTTCTAGTGTACAAGTGGGGGGTGTGTAGCGACGAATGACGGTATTTGATAGAGGCATGGCAGAAACTGCTTGAGAGACTATTTGGGAATTTTGAATTGGGATTTTGAATTTTGCGAAAAGTTTTCTGGAGAATAAGCTTAACTTAGCAAACTTTTCCAGATAGATTTTTTGATGGTCAATCTCAAATCTCAAATCTAAAATTTGGTCGAACGATCTATGAGTGCTAGCCAGAGACGACGGTGTCCACCAGCAGCGCTGTAAAAGAGTAATTCTACAAGTAGTTTTAGCGCTAAACGGGTGAGTAAATCTGTGGAGATTTGCTCATCTTCTTCCATTCGCTCTTGATAGACGTTGCAGAAAGTGTCGATATAATCTCCTAATAAAGCAGCCTGATGAGGTTCTCGATGACTTTCTGCCATTTGTTCTAATAGCCCAACAGCACGACGAATTAATTCTTGCTGTTGTTTAGCGAGGTAGCAGGTGATCAGAACTAATGATCGCGCTTCTTCTACATCTAATTTTTTTCGTCCTCCTTGACCTTTGCGTAAGGGATTTGATTGGCGTAATCGCCACAAAGCCACACGATCTGGCACTCTCGACTCTAATTTCAACTCTATTGCTGCCGACAGCATAGCCTCAGAACCTGTACCAGTTAGTGTTTCTAGCGCCAATAACACTAAGTCTAATTGGGTTTTGATATTGTCCCATTGCAGGGTGTTTGGGGCTGGAAGCTGGATTAAGTCCTCCCACTGTGAATTCGGAGTTGCTGAATCGGCGGCCGAGTGCATAACTTTTAGCATAGGTGATCAGGCTAATAGGGACTGTTGCTGTTACCCATTTTGAAACAGACTCTTAAGCATTAAGGTTGGTTTCCCATAGCTAAATGCTCAAAAGCTTGAGCTAGCTTTCATTGCTGTGGTCAACAGCTGGTGTCTTTGTCTTACTTGGCGTGAAAGTAAAGATTTGACTACCCCAGTGAAAGTTTAACCAGTTTTAGCTACCGGGTAGATAAAGATTTTGTTTGGGGCGTGGGGCAATTCAATGTCAAGATTGAGGATTTTTGATTAGGTTTCCATCTCAAATCCCCACGCCTATTGCCTATTTGACGTAAGCGATGGTGACACCGCTACCACCGTCCACTTGGGCTGCGGGTTCGTAGTGGCTGACTCTGGGGTGCTGTTGCAAATAGGTGTGGATACCTTGTCGCAGTTTGCCGGTACCGTGACCGTGAATGATCCATGTCGGGCCTGTTGCTTCGGAAATTGCTTTGTCTAAAATGAATTCAGCATCAGCTACCCGTTTTCCGCGCAAATCTATTGTATTTTTGGAAGTGCGAATGGCTGGGGCTGGTTGTGCTGGTTGAGCAACTGGTGCTGGGGTTGATACTGATTTTTGCTTGACAATTGGTTCGGCTTTTTGACCGTCTAAAGATTCGATGTCTTGTAGCTTGACGGTCATTTTCATCATGCCAAAGCGGACGCTAAATTCCCCGTCTTCATCGGGTGCGGTGATGACTTCGGCGGTTTGCCCGAATTTTGACAAGCGGATGCGATCGCCTATTTTGGGCATAAACCCCGGGTTGGGTTTGGGTGGCGCTGCTGGTTGATATTGCTGGGCGATTTGGTTGAGGGTGTTGGTGGCTTGCTGGGCTTCTTGGGCTGTGGTTGTACCTTGCTGTAAGCGGCGAATCACTTGGGCGATTTCGGTTTTGGCTTGGGCGATCGCCTGTTGGACTGCGACTTCTTGAGAAGCCCGTAAGGCTTGTTCTCGCTCTTGCAAAGCTGCGGCTTTTGCGGATACTTCTTGGTATAAACGTTCTGCTTGTTGCAGGAGATTTTGGGCTTCGGTGGCTTTGGTTTCTTGGCGACGGCGTTGGGCTTCTAAGCCTGCAATTACTTGGTTAACTTCGTCTGTACCCTCGCCGACTTGGGTTTTTGCTTGTTCAATGACTTCTGGTTTCAATCCTAAACGAAGGGCGATCGTTAAGGCGTTGGAGCGTCCGGGAATTCCCCACAATAGACGATAAGTTGGCGACAATGTGGTTTCATCAAATTCTACTGAGGCGTTTTCAAACCGCTCATCATCATATTTCAGGGCTTTGAGTTCGCCGAAGTGGGTGGTGGCGATAGTCAATTGGGCATGATCCGCAAGATATTTGAGTAGGGCGATCGCTAACGCACTACCTTCGGCTGGATCTGTTCCCGCGCCAACTTCATCGAGTAAAACTAGGGATGAGAGGGATGGAGCCGCATCAGAATTCGCTCCTATTTCCTCATTGCCACTGGGACTCAAAGCATTCAAAATCCGACTAATGCGGCGGATATGTCCAGAGAATGTGGATAAACTTTGCTGCAACGATTGTTCGTCGCCAATATCTGCTAATATCTGGTCAAACCAAGGTATTTCTACAGGTTCGCGGGCGGGGACAAATAAACCTACTTTAGCCATTAATGCTGCTAAAGCTAGGGTTTTGAGAGTTACGGTTTTGCCCCCGGTATTCGGCCCGGTAATTGTCACTACTCGAATATGAGGACTAATCAGTAAATCTACTGGTACTACTGCCTGTCCTTGCTCGTGCTGTTGCTGCCAAATTAATAAAGGATGTCGCAATTGTCGCAACGTGATGAATTCTTGCTGATCGCGGCGAATAAATCTGGGAGGATTGGCACCAAGCCAAAAACTGTATCTGGCTCTGGCGGTGGCTAAATCCAAGGTGGTGACGATCGCTAATAGCCTTTCTAAATCGGGTTTGACAGCGGCGACTTGCTCTGTCAAAACTCGGCGGATAACTTCTTCTTCAACTTGTTCTCTTCTGATTGTCTGGCGTAATTGATTACCCGTAGGGACAATGGAATTAGGTTCGATGTAGAGCGTGGCGCCGCTGGTGGAGGTATCGTGAACAATACCGGGGATGGCGTCTTTGTGGGTGGCTTTGACGGGGATGACATAGCGATCGCCTCGTTGCGTGATCAATTGTTCCTGAACTGCACTAGATTTCGCTTGCAGGATATTTTGTAACTTTTGGGTAATTTGACTGCGTAATCTCCGCAAGTCAGTGCGAATTTCCCCTATTTTTTGGCTAGCGCGATCAGTGACTTGGCCGCGTTCATCGATACAGCGGTGAATTTCCTGCTCTAATTCTGGATATGTCCGCAAATCGGCGACTAATTCGTTGAGGATGGGTAAATCTGGCTGATTGTCAATCACACGCCGCAAACTTCTCGCACCTGCGAGGGTGGTAGCGATCGCCAACAGTTCATCCCCTGCTAAAATACCTTGTAGTTCGGCGCGTTCGATAGCGTCACCAATATCTTGAATGCCGTCGAAAGATAAACTCGTGCCGAGACGGCTTTCCAGTTGGTAGACTTCTTTAGTTTGCTCCAACAACTGCGTACTTGCTGCTTGAGATGTGGGAATTTGCAGCTGACGCGATGCGATCACCCCTAACTTAGTTGCCGCAAAGGTTGAGAGATGCTGGCAGAGGCGATACCATTCTAGTAGTTCTAAGGTTTCAGATTGGATCAAGGCTTCAATATCTAATCTGAATTTATCGTAACAATTCTTGCTGCCAGAAAGCTAAATTTTGTTGCAGTTAATTGCAGCAGTATTAACTTGCTAGAGTATGCCGTAACATAGAAGTACAGAGTCAAAATGGTGTTTGTTTGTAAAAAATACATAATGGATGCTCTAATTCAAGAACTTGACATCAAACTGCGCCAATGGCAGCCTGCAATAGTCGAACAAGTTCGTCAGCGCCTAGCGGAGATTATTGAACTGGCAGACCAAGACGCTTTAGATATTCTTCGTTCCAGGATAGTTGAGCAAGAAGTGTTGGATCTGATTGATGAACCCGAAACCTGGTGAAGTCTGGCTGATTGATTTAGGGCTTGCAGCCAAAACACGCCCCGTCATCATTGTGTCTCGTGATGATCCAACTCCACCAAGGGCTTTGATTCTTTACGTACCCATAACAACACAAAACAGAGGCAGTGCATACGAAGTTGAACTACCTGTTTTGTCGTTTTTAAGGCAAGGTTCTATTGCTAATATACAAGGTTTAGGTTCTGTTCCATCTGTGAGGCTTGATCGCCAACTTGGCGAATTATCCGCAGAAACCATGCTCAAAATTAAACAAGCTTTGATATTTACGCTGGATTTAGAAGCAAAATTACAGCATGATGAACACTAATAGTCGGTAGCTTTCATCGGTAAAATTAAGCGATCGCTCCTAGTTTTGTTGCCGCAGAGGCGATACCATTCTAGTAGTTCTAAGGTTTCAGATTGGATCAAGGTTTCAATATCTAATCTGAACTTATCGTCACAATTCTTGCTGCCAGAAAACTCAAATTAATGGCAATAAAAAAATGGGCGTTGCTGAATAATGGGATGATTTTTTCCTCGCGCATAGACGCTTCCTCGGCTTCCCGCTTTCTTGGGCGCAAAGACAAGCCAGTGCATTGGGGAGACAGCACCTTGGGCGGGTACAAGCGCCAGTCCGCTTCAAGGGCGGGAAAATAAGTAAGCACCTGGCTTGACTTGAGGAGTTAGTGCTCGCGCTTAGTTTCCTGGAGGGATATCCTTGCAAATAAAAAAAGATTAAATTAGCTTTTTGTACAAGCTTGTTGCAGTTGCAGCTGATTATTTTTGTACACTTCTAGCATTCCCGCTTCCTGGCTATCTAATGTACCGTCCCACGCCCAGTATTGATAATTGCCATTCCGAAACTGGTAAACTCGCACTCCTTCTTTCACTTGGCTAGTTCCTTTCTTCAAACTCAATTTACCTTGAGGACTAATTGATCTATAGAGTAGTTCGCCGGATTTTTTAGTTTTCCAAATATTGATTTTATAATCTCCTTGACAATCCAGATTGAGGATTAAATCTGCTGTTGAATCGGCAGCAACAGGTAAGGAAAAATTCACCATGACACAAGTAACTATAGCCAAAAAAGTAAAGCTTTTCTGTTGTATTTTCATCGGGTTGAATTTGACAATTTATAACAATTAATTAGACTAGGACTAATATAATACGCCTAATGTGAATAAAGTAAGAACATCAATACCAAAACGCTGGCGCAGAAAAATATACAGAGTATGATTGGTAATTTTAGCAGCAACATGGACGCAGATACCATCAACTTTCTTCCGCTTTCATATTGCCCCGAATTTGCTTTGCCTTTTTGAGAAATGCAGCAGCTTCTTGACTGAGGCGAGGGGCTGTGTCAGCGGAGAATTGAGTGCGCCATGAAAGACAGCAGCCAAGAAGCCAACAATAAACAATCGTCTCAACATAGATTTTGTGTGGGGAAAATGACAAAAACGCTACCTGATCGCTCTGATCACTCATTGTCATCCAAAATACTTGTTATAACTCTACCGTAACCGTAGCGATCGCTATTGGATGTAAACATCTCGCTGCAATTACTCCCACAATTTGATACCCTATCTACAACACAGAGATTTGAGCAAAGTTTAAGCGTGGATATTCAACTTGGGCGGGGGAAAACAGCTCGCAGAGCCTACGGAATTGATGAAATTGCGTTAGTCCCTGGTAAAAGAACACTAGATCCTTCTCTAGCGGATACTAAATGGCGGATTGGCAATATTGAGCGTGAAATCCCCATCATTGCCAGTGCGATGGATGGCGTCGTCGATGTTCGTATGGCTGTGCGCTTATCGCAGTTAGGAGCATTAGGCGTCCTCAATTTGGAAGGTATCCAAACTCGCTATGCCGATCCAGAGCCAATTTTAGATCGGATTGCCGCCGTGGGCAAAGATGAATTTGTGGCTTTGATGCAAGAACTCTATGCCGAACCGATTAAGCCGGAACTAATTACCCAGCGGATTCAAGAAATTAAACTTCAAGGTGGGATTGCGGCGGTGAGTTCTACCCCAGCTGGTGCAAGTAAATATGGTGAAGTGGTGGCGAAAGCCGGAGCAGATTTATTCTTCGTCCAAGCTACGGTTGTTTCCACAGCGCATTTGTCACCTGAATCTTTAATTCCCCTAGATTTAGCGGAATTTTGCCATTCTATGCCGATTCCCGTAGTATTGGGCAATTGTGTCACCTATGAAGTGACGCTGAATTTGTTAAAAGCAGGAGCGGCGGCGGTATTGGTGGGAATTGGCCCTGGTGCAGCTTGTACTTCCCGTGGTGTGTTGGGTGTGGGTGTACCTCAAGCCACAGCGATCGCTGATTGTGCCGCCGCACGAGATGATTATTATCGAGAAACTGGTAACTATATTCCCGTGATTGCCGATGGTGGTTTAATCACAGGTGGTGACATTTGTAAATGTATCGCTTGCGGCGCCGATGGCGTCATGATTGGTTCTCCCTTCGCCAGAGCCGCCGAAGCCCCAGGCAGGGGTTATCATTGGGGCATGGCAACTCCTAGCCCGGTTCTGCCCCGTGGGACTCGTATCCGCGTCGCCACCACCGGTAGTTTAGAGCAAATACTCATTGGCCCAGCCGGACTCGATGACGGCACTCACAACCTCCTAGGAGCCTTAAAAACGAGTATGGGCACCTTGGGAGCTAAGAACATTAAAGAAATGCAACAGGTGGAAGTTGTGATTGCTCCTTCTCTGCTGACTGAAGGCAAAGTTTACCAAAAAGCTCAACAACTGGGCATGGGTAAATAGGAGGTGGGGAGTGTGGGAAGTGTGGGGAGGTGTGGGAGGAGGGGGAAGATAGCAAGCGTGAGCATAAATTCTTTATTCTCCCCATCTCCCCATCTCCCCATCTCCCCATCTCCCCATCTCCCCACACTCCCCACCCTCCCCAATCCCCAATTCCCCATTCAGAAATTTTTCCGGTCTGCCAAACAATTGCTGGAAAAATCCGATATGTAGCCTACAATGGGAATAGCGGAGACGCATGTTTCCGTTCACTCCTCACACCACACTCCGCCCGGACTACTGTTCGGGCGGTTCCTTTTGTTTGTGAACAAAATCTAGAGCTTCTTAGCAAATGTACATTGTTGCGCTCCCAAGCAACTGTTTTTGCTATGGTAGAATTTTCACGAAAGTCAGAATAATAATTGGCAAAGGTTTTTAGGCATGTCAGCAGCCGAACAAGTTACGGATTCCACGTTTAAGCAAGAGGTACTCGACAGCGAGGTACCTGTTTTAGTTGACTTTTGGGCGCCCTGGTGTGGTCCCTGCCGCATGGTAGCTCCTGTTGTAGATGAAATCTCAGCTCAGTACGATGGTAAATTAAAAGTAGTTAAAGTCAATACTGACGAGAATCCTAATGTTGCAAGTCAGTACGGCATCCGCAGCATTCCCACTTTAATGATTTTTAAAGGTGGGCAAAAAGTTGATATGGTTGTCGGTGCCGTGCCTAAAACTACATTAGCTAACACTTTGGAAAAGTATCTCGAACCTTAACCTACGGTAAGTCCTGTTGATTTGATTTGTCCATTAGGTCTAAATTTAGGTAAATATTGGCCAACTAGTTGGCGAGACGCGAGGTTTCGCGTCTCTACACAATTTCATGCAGTAGTAATTGATTTTAGATGACTACTGTTAGATAAAGCTGTTATTTCTGACAACGAAGACGATTTGGCAAAAGCGATCGCCAAAAGCGCCTTGGTTGATAATTAACCAAAGGTGCTTTTTACTGTTCAAAAGCCAAAGACTTTTTGCCCAAATGATTTTTTGGTGTTTTTGTTAGCGTTTCCCAGCGCAGCAAAAAGCTCAAAAAGATGATTGATGCCAGAAGTCTGATGCTCAAAGTTTCCCATTCTTACAAACCAGCAAAGCAGTAATTGATAAATAGCACACCAAAATTAGGTAAAATATAATGCCATTGTGGCGACAGTTCTCATGACTTCATCTGCGTCCTTTGACACATTAGAGTCTCTCCAAGCGGATATTGCTGAATTAATAGACCGCTTACCGCATTTAAAAAATCGGCAATTTATTCAGCAGGCACTGACAACTATATTGCGTCTGGCTGATAGTGACATTGAGCGTCTCGATTGGAAGATATTGTCGGCTTCTCTAGCGGACATGGAACGCGGTTTCCAGTTGTTTCACGCTTACCGACACGTCCGCAAAGTTACTATTTTTGGTTCGGCTCGTCTAGCACCAGATACACCAGAATATCACATGGCAGTAGAATTTGGTCGCGCTGTCTCTCAATTGGGATTTATGGTGATGACAGGCGGTGGTGGTGGGATTATGCAAGCGGGACACGAAGGCGCTGGACGAGAGAATTCCTTTGGTTTAAATATTCAGCTACCATTCGAGCAACAAGCTAACCCGGTGATTGAGGGTGATTCCAAGCTGATTCATTTCAAATATTTCTTTACACGTAAGCTGTTTCTCCTCAAAGAAAGTGATGCAGTCGCCTTGTTTCCTGGCGGTTTTGGCACTCAAGATGAGGCTTTTGAGTGTATGACCTTAAGTCAGACTGGTAAATTTGGCCCTGTACCTTTGGTGTTGATAGACCCGCCCGGTGGTGATTATTGGCAGTCTTGGAGTAGGTATATTGATCAGCAATTAGTGCAAAAAGGTCTTGTGAGTCCTGATGATCCTAGCCTCTACACCGTGACAGACGATTTGGATGTGGCGTGCGATGCGATCACTCGATTTTATCAGGTTTATCATTCCAGCCGTTATGTAGGCGAGCAGTTGGTGATCCGCTTGACGACGGATTTATCAGCAGAGGAGTTGGAGCGACTCAATAGCGAATTTAATGACATCCTCGTCAAAGGGCGAATTGAAAAAAGTCAGATATTACCCCAAGAAGGACAGGACGAAACAGCAGAATTACCCCGATTGATTTTGTATTTTAACCAACGAGACTTGGGGCGCTTATATCAGATGATTAGCTTGATTAATCAAATGGGTACTCATTCATTAGCCCAAACAGGTCATCCAGAAAGGAAGTAGGCATAATTGGGTGGAAATATCCACCCCTAAAGTATAGCAGGGAACAGGGAATAGGGACTAGGGAACAGGGAATAGGGAACAGGGAACAGGGCTAAAAGCATTGGTGTCAACTTAAAGCGAAACCCTTGTCCCGCCTCAGAATGAATTCTGAGTCTCATAGCAAAAGTCATCTCAAGATGACTAAATATGCAAAAAATCTTTAGTCTACTTCAGTAGACTTTAGTTATTAGCCTTGAACTTCAGTTCTGGGCGGGTGTGGAAGCCAACAAATAAGCTATTTCTCGCTTAAGTTGACACCAATGGGCTAAAAGTCCCTTTATGTAAGCGTTTTATCTTGATTTCATGTCCCAATCTATGTGGCTACAGATGTAACAAAAGTAACAAAGGTAAAACTTTTAATGTGTGGAAATAGAATATTATCTGGACGAAGCTTATTTTCATCAATAACAGCTTTTGTGCGCGATTATACAATTAAGATTTATTTCTAACTTGCTATCAGATATGCTTGACAAGTTCTGGTGATAGTGAGATTATTGCCGAGGCTATTACATAACCTAAATTCAGATATACATAAAGATTAAAAATTATCTGAACAAATAAAAATCTTCAGCGTTGTAGTAGCCCAGGGTGAGCTATATGCATATGAAAAATTGCAGAAAAATTTGATACCCTTAATCAAGGTCATACTTATTGATCATTATTAGGGTAACAGGGTTTATTGAGAAGAATATATTAACTCCAAAGCAGCAAAACGAATTGCTGATGTTTTGTCGAGCCAAAATTTAGAACATAAATCTCAAGTGGTGCATGGTGAACTGTGTAGTTATTGGGAATTTGGCGTAAATGTCATTTAATTCTATTGAATTCGTTGTTTTTCTTGCGGTCACTTATTTACTTTACCGATGTTTGCCTTGGCGTTGGCAAAATGTAATGTTGCTTATAGCTAGTTACATTTTCTATGCTTGGCTAGACGTGCGGTTAGTTTTTTTGATTATTTTCTCCACGGTGATAGTTTTTTATTGTGGGGGAATTATTGGGACTGGGAGATTAAATGGTAGTAGTCGGAACTTAATTACTAAATCTCTTTATCCTCAGTTAGCTAAACTCACAGAAGCGCAAACACGCTTGCTATTTTTGCGTGTGGGTATTTGTGCAACTCTCTTTATTTTAGGGTTCTTTAAATACTTTAATTTCTTCAGTGATAGTGCAGAAGCAGTTATCAGTACGATTGGTTTGAAGGTGAATTTGTTTCACTTAAATATTGTGCTGATAGCGGGAGTTTCTTTTTATATATTCAAAGCAATTTCTTACCTTGTTGATATTTATAAAAATAAGGTAGAGGCTACAAACAACTTCATTAATTTTGCTTTGTTTCTCGCCTTCTTCCCACCGTTGTTAGCTGGGCCAATTGACCGAGCTTCCCAATTATTACCGCAGCTAGAAAATCCCCGAAAATTAAGCTTTGAGCAGTCAGTCCAAGGAATTTTTCTGATTTTATTTGGATTATTTAAAAAAGTAGCGATCGCTGACGGTATCTCTCCTTCTGTCGATGCAGTTTATCAAGCAACTAATGGCGTTTCCTGGTTGAGTGTTGTTGTTGGTACTTTATACTATACCATCCAAATTTACTGCGATTTTTCTGGCTACTCCGATATGGCGATCGGTGTGTCAAAACTATTTGGTATTGAGTTGATGGTAAACTTCAACCTGCCTTATTTTTCTAAAGATCCTAGTGAATTTTGGAATCGCTGGCACATTAGCCTTTCTAGTTGGTTACGAGATTATCTTTACATCCCCTTGGGTGGTAGTCGGCGGGGAAATTTGGCTACCTATCGCAATTTGATGATCACAATGATATTAGGTGGATTGTGGCACGGCGCCGCGTGGAATTTTGTAATTTGGGGCTTTTATCAGGGTGCGGTGCTTTGTATATACAGATTTTTTGGAACTAAGAAAAATCAAGAAACTGCAAACAACAAATTTTTGGTTTTTATTCAAGGTTTAGCTGCGACTTTAATATTCTTCGTCCTCACTTGTTATGGATGGCTTTTATTTAGAGCCACATCTCTAGAACAAATCATCACTTTTACTAAAATTCTGTTTTTAGATGTGGGGAATTTAGCTTTGAATGTACCAAAGCCACCGCTATCTGCACTGATGGGAATTCCCGTACTTATTGGCTACGAAATTCTAGGATATATCTTTGGTAAACCAGACTTTAGATATCGGTTTCCCATTCCCGCTAGGGCTGCTTTTTATGCGATCGTGATTTTTATTTTATTAATGGGACAGAGTAATGCACCAACACAGTTCATCTATTCCACATTCTAAAGCAGCTGTGAAGAAAGAAATTCGGCGCACTTTTATCACTGGACTGTGGATTATTTGTTGCTTACTTTTAATCGATGTCGCAGTTAATTTTTTGTTTCCTTATCCGTCAAATCCACAAGTCGAACCTAAACAACTCAGCCGCTATTTTAACTATGGGTTATCTGTGGAAGGTAAACTTTCTCAGATGGTTCGACCAACAGATGAAGCTAGTTCTGCTCTTGCTGTGGCTGGTTGGTTAGATCCACAATTATGGAAAAAGTTAAATTTAGCGACTAAACCTGCTGTTGGTGAAGATGTGTTAGTGGCGATTTATGGGATGTCCTTCGCACAGCAAGTGGGAGAAGCAATGAAGGAAATCAATCCCAAAATTACCTTAAGAACGATCGCAGCGCCGGCTGCTCCTCCCAGTTATGCATTCGCAGCGTATAATTTAGATCGCGGTAGACATGAGGCGAAAGTTGTAGTTTTGGGTGTTCTCGCTTCTACGACCAAAGCTATGAGAGCCATGAATGGGATGACTTGGCAATTTGAAAGTCCCGCACCTTACACCTATCCTAAATACTTTTTAAAAGATGGTAAATTAGAAGAAATTCAACCGCAGATTACATCTTTGGCTCAACTGCGGACAACTTTTGAAGACAAGCAAAAGTGGAGTGAATTCTTAACTCAAATGAGAGAGAACGATCAATTCTTCAATCCATTTTTGTTCCAGCATAATTTTCTTGACAATTTTACAACAGTGCGGTTGATTCGGAGAGCTTTTGCTCAAGGACAACAAAAAGCGATTGACAACCAAGCTTATAGTGCCAAAAATGGATTTAATCAAGATTATGAAGTGCCATTGTTGAAAGAGATTGTGACTAAATTTGCCGCGACAGCTAAGAGCGATCGCCTTTTGCCAATAGTATTTTTGATCAACGATCGCGGTTATGATGATGACTTATTCCAAGCTCTCAAACCGACTCTAGAAAGTAATTCCATTCCCTATGTAAGTACTCATAATATTGTGCCAGCATCCGACCCGGCAAACTTTGTCGGTGACGGACATTTTACCAAAGAAGGCAACAAAAAAATTGCCGAGGCAATGTTAAAGCTAATTAATCAAAATTAGAAAATATTAGGAGGGGGTAGAGAATAGGGACTAGGGACTGGGGGATAGGGTTAAAAATTGCTTGGTATCTGCGTTTTATGTTCTGATTATGTTCTGAAATACTTGGTGAGAGCCATAACAAATATGTTAGAGAGGGGCCAGGAAAACCGGCCCCTTTGTGCATCTTATATATTGCTATTTAGATATTTGGCGTTTTTTCGATTAATACCAAATTGGAATAATTAGTATTGTTTAAAATATCTGGAACTGTTTGATGGTAAGGATTTTTCATCCAAAATCTCAAATTCAAAATTGGTACGATTGCACCAATATTTACAGCTTTACACCTGCCATCTATACTAGGGATGCTTTTCCTATCCCCTATCCCCTTTTAATAAACAATCACTGACCACATTTGTTACTACTGGTGTATGCAAGATTTTCTGCGCTCTTTTCGCCAAAGTTATGTCAGAACAAATTGTTTAGTTGATAACAGAAACAATGTTATCTAACTTACTTCCTGATGGTAAAAACACCAGTTATCATAACTCCATGCTGATGATCTAAAAAAAATCTCGTATATTAGCACAGGAAACAAGGTCATACATCCTAATAGAGGAATAAAACATGCTGGAAATCTTAGGTTCAGGTTTGGTTTCACTCTGGCTAGAAATGGCGGGAGTCCAAATTAAGCCTTTAGATGCTTTAGACGCCTTAGCTTGGCAGAGTAGCCCAGGCTTGGTGGTTGCACCTGATCCCAATCCAGCGGGGGCGAATACTGTACAAGCATATCTCAAGGGTTTGCTGACATCAAAACTGGTAGCGGCGAATCTAATCCAGAGTCAGGGAATTTGGATGCAGTCTGGCCCGATGTTGATGGCTAATCACCAAGGGACGATACCTCTACCTGGGGCTTCTTTAACTAAAGTGGCTACTTCACTGGTAGCTTTCAAAACTTGGGGCCCAAATCATCAATTTGAGACATTGGTGAGCACTACAGGGCCTCTAGTTAATGGTGTATTGCAAGGTGATTTGGTGATTACCGGTGGTGGTGATCCGATGTTTGTTTGGGAAGAGGCGATCGCTCTCGGTAATACCTTAAATAAAATGGGGATCAAGCAAGTAAAGGGGAATCTGGTAATTACTGGTAGTTTTGCGATGAACTTCCAGCGCGAACCCTTACTCGCAGGTCAGTTTCTCAAACAAGCGCTCAATTCTGCCACTTGGACTCGCCCAGCAAATTATATCCACTCCATTATGCCCAAGGGTACAGCCAAGCCAAAAGTAGCGATCGCTGGGACTGTGAAATTAGGCACACCAACCAGCACTCAACAAATATTACTAGTTCGTCACCGTTCCCTACCTCTGCGACAAATTATCAAAGAAATGAATGTCTTTAGCAACAACGACATAGCAGAGATGTTAGCAGAGTCGGTGGGAGGTGCTCCAGTGGTACAATCCACCGCGGCGAGACTAGCTATGGTACCAAGCACGGAGATTCAATTAATTAATGGTTCCGGATTAGGGCCAGAAAATCGCATTTCCCCCAGGGCTGTTTGCGCTATGTTTATGGCTATGCAACGGGAAGCAGTAGCCAACCAACTCACACTGGCTGATTTATTTCCCATGTCTGGATTCGATCAGCGGGGAACAATGCACAGCCGACACATGCCTATTGGTACAGTGATGAAGACGGGGACTCTCCGAGATGTTAGCGCCTTAGCTGGAGTCATGCCAACACGCGATCGCGGTTTGGTTTGGTTCGCTATCCTCAACCGGGGTACAAATGTCTCTGCTTTCCGCACCGGACAAGATCAGCTTTTACAACAGCTTGTCAAACAGTTGCAAATCGCCCCAGAAGTCCCCGCTGTCCTGACCCCCCACTCTCCTATGCAGCCTCTACCTGAACTGGGCGCGATTAATCGCAATCAAGTTTTGTCTGGAAGTTAGTTTTTGGGCTTGGTGTATAAGTCTTTTTTTGTTTCACGCAGAGGCGCAGCGAAAAGTTTGTGGGGAAGGTTTCCTTCCACAAAACTTTTCAAGACAAAGACGCAGAGAAGAGGACGCTAAGAAAGACTTTTGCAAGAGGCTCCCCACACCCCCCACACTTCCCACACTCCCCACACCCCCCACACTCCCCATCTCCCCATCTCCCCATCCCCCCATCTCCTATTCCCTCCTCCCTCTCTCTTGGGGAATAATTTCTGTAACTACTCTATTACCAGTGTTACCGCCTTTGACGACGATGTTTTCTGTTTGCAAATTACCAACGGCGGTGTCACCTGTAAATGTTAATCGCGGTTCGGCTTGCTGATAAACTACATTTCCCTGGGCTTCGACTAATTTGTTGTCTAGAAACCAAGTCAATGTTTGAGATTGAAGGGATTGGCGCCGCTGTCCAATGGCGTTTACGTTGCCTGTGAGATATACTGTTTTTTGCGGTATTTTCATTTCGCCTTGATTGGCAGTTACTGTTACATTTTCGGCTTTATGTACGACGCGAATTGGTGAATTGGTGGTAAGATTTTCGGCGTTGATGTTCCAGTTGATTGAATTACTCGTGATTTGCATTGGTGGGTTGAGTAATTCTATCTGGGCGTTTTGTTTGAGAGTAGCAATTTTGGTTTTTAAATCGACTTCAGCTGCATTTCCTGTACCGCGATCGCTAAGTTGATTATTTTTATAATGGTCAATTTGTACAGGGCGATCGCCAATTAATTTTTCGGCTTTGATTTGCCATAATAAATGTTCTGTTTTCATTTGCACTTGGGGATCGGCGGAGGTAGCGACCACTCCTCCCGAAAATTCCATGCGCTGTTCGCGGGTTTTAACTTTTGCTTCTCGTGCTACTGCTTGTAATTGTTTATGTGTTCCTTGTAATTGGTTGCGGACAATTAATAAGTCTTCTTTGGGACGCCATTCTAATTCATTACCTCGCAACACAATTCCATTGCGCGGGTCGGTAGCTACTATCTTTCCTTTGAGAAATAATTGCTTACCATCTTGCTCAATATCTGCTTTTTCTGCGGTAATTTGATAAACTACTTTTCCGTCTTGATACAGTTCACCAGAGGGATTTTCTGCTTCACCGATTTGTTTTTCTTTGGTGTATTTGGCTTGTTTCGCGTTGACTTTCCAAATTGGTCGCCCCACTTCATCAAATTGTTCAAAAGCTACGCCAAAAAAAGTTAATTTACTATTTTCATCCTGTCCAGGTGACGCAGAAGCGCCGGGTTTAGCATTGGTGGGAATTCTCCCACGACAGCCAACTAAACCAATCAACAAACAAATAGTTAAAGGTAGATAACGCCAAGTTTTTTTTAATTGTAAAAGATTCAGGATCCGAGATAAAAAAAAGTGGGGGAAGTTTATATTATTTTCCCCCTGATTGCGGAAATTCCCTCTTAAATTTTTCTTGCCTTGTTGATGCTGCATTAGTCTTGAATTTCTAAATGTCCATCAGTATCTCTGGGGTCTTCTAAAAAGCCCATGGTAGATAAGGGTCGGTATGGGTAACTTTGGCGGGGGGTTTTTTGGATATCTTCTTTAATGGCTTCTAAATCAATGTAGCGATCGCTCACATTAATTAAACTATCACTGGTCATCGAGCGCAAACTCACAACCTCGACTCGCACACCGCGATAACTAACTGAATTTACTGCGTAGGCTAAATCTCCATCCCCGCTAACCAAAACTGCTGTATCATAGGAATCTACCAAAGCCATCATATCTACCGCTATTTCTACATCCAGGTTAGCTTTTTTTGAGCCGTCTGGTAGTTGCACCAAATCCTTAGCAATGACTCGATAACCATTGCGGCGCATCCACAACAAAAACCCTTGTTGCTTCTCGTTTGTCCGGTCTACTCCTGTGTAGAAAAAAGCCCGCAACAGTCTAGAACCACCAGTTAATCGACACAACAACTTGGTATAATCAATCTCGATCCCCAGTTGCAGGGCAGCATAAAATAGATTTGAACCATCAATAAATATAGCGACTCGACCGCGATTTTCCAAAACTTGTTCTGGCGTAAATATCGAATCGTTTTCCAAATTATTCAACATTGTTGTCATACCTCGAATTTTATCCTTGTGATATTTGATACAAAAATTTTACTTTTTAGATGCAAGTAAGAAAGGCTTATGATAATCTTCCGGGGCTAATAAAAACAGCCCCGATGAAATTTTTGGCAGAAAATAGAGAATTAACCAAATCAAAAATTGTCAGTACTAATCGTTTTTTGGCAGTTCTATGCGTTTAAATATGGGTTGGGGTGTACCCAATTGTTGTTTACTGGATAGTAACCCCCATTGGGCGTGGCTGCCAAAAGGTGCTGTAGTGGCGCTCTCTATGGGATCGTTAAAGTTGATCCCGAAGCCCAGTTGCTGATAGATATCGCCACTGATGTTCGGAATCACAGGGGACAAAAGATAAGCTGCTAGTCTAACCGATTCCAGAACTGCGTACAGTACTTGTTCTAATACTTGTTGCTGTCCCTGCTTATATAATGACCAAGGAGCTTGTTCATCAATAAACTTGTTGCTAGCCTGTACCAGCAATAGGACAGATTCGCAAGCTTGATTGAAAGCTAGCGCCTCATAGGCTTGCTTTACCTGTTCCCCTAGACATAACCCAATCGCTTTTAAAGGACTATCAGCCGGAATAGCTGTATGAGCGATGGTTGGTACATTACCGGCGCAGTATTTCTTCACCATGTTGAGGGTGCGATTTAACAAATTGCCTAAATCATTTGCCAAATCTGCATTCAAAACATTAATGAATCTAATTTCATTAAAGTCGCCATCCTTGCCAAATTCGATTTCCTTAAGGAAGTAATAACGAACGGCGTCGCTACCATAGCGCTGGACTAACCCCACGGGATCGAGGGTATTACCTAGGCTTTTGCCCATTTTTTGTCCGTCTTTGGTCAAAAAGCCATGCCCAAATACGCGCTCTGGTAATGGTAAACTAGCGGATAACAACATTGCTGGCCAATACACTGCATGAAAGCGGAGAATATCCTTACCAATCAGGTGTAGGTTAATCGGCCACCATTTAGCTAAAGCATTTTCTAATGTTGGTTCCTCATCAGGTTCTAGTAATGCTGTAACATACCCTAGTAACGCATCAAACCAGACGTAGAGGGTGTGGTGGGGATCTGTTGGTACTGGGAAACCCCAGTCTAAATTCACTCGTGAAATCGAAAAGTCTTGCAATCCCTGATTCACGAAACTTAAGACTTCATTACGGCGACTGGCTGGCTGGATAAAATCTGGTTGGGAGTGATAATACTCTGTTAGTTGAGTTTGATATTTAGATAGACGAAAGAAATAGTTCTGCTCGTCTCGCCACTCGACTTCTTTGTTAGTATGAATTGGACAGCGGCGTCCTTCTAACAATTCTCGTTCTTCTTTAAATTCTTCACAGGATACACAGTACCAGCCTGTTTGTTGTCCTTTGTAGATGTCTCCTGCTTCCCATACTCTTTGAAAAAATTCTTTAACAATCCCTTGATGACGGGGTGCGGTAGTTCGACTAAAGCGATCGTATTGAATATTCAATAATTCCCACAAACTAACAAAGCTGGGGACTATTTGATCGCAAAATTCCTGTGGTGCTTTCCCTAAACTTTCTGCTGTCCGCTGGATTTTTTGCCCATGTTCATCTGTACCCGTAATTAACAGTACTTGATTGCCTAACTGTTTTTGAAACCGAGCTACAACGTCAGCTGCAATTGTTGTATAAGCGCTACCTATATGGGGTATATCGTTTACATAATATAACGGCGTTGTCAGTGCAAATGTCTTTTTTGTTTTATCCACGAGATTCATGCAAAATTAAAAACAGATTATTAAAACGTTTTCTATCTAACTTTTATCGACAAAACCACGCAATTATATAACACAACTCCTATTTTTTCAAACAACATCCTAATAGTAGCAAATTTATTAAATGTAGGATGGTGAGACGATCTGTATAGATATAGCTAATTTATCGCCAAAAGGTGAAAATTATCTATTAATAATTTTTCCCCAAAGCTTTTAACGGGATTTGTTGTGACTCTCAACACAAAACTTTTAATTCAGAAAATATCTTAGCCCTGATGGATTAAGACATTTCTACCTTAAGACGGTTAAGGGGAGCGGTGAAGAAATGTAAAAGTTAAGTCAAGATTAACTGCGATACTTTCTGAAAAATATACTAATTAGTTATGAGTCTAAATAGCCCCCAGTTGATTTCTAACAGTTTTTTAACAGCGTTGGCAACGCAAATGTTTCGCTATTATGAGGATCGCATTCCTAGAGACGCTAGTGTGTTGGTGGTGAGCAATCATCGCAGCTTTATGGATGCAATGGTTTTGATGTCAGCGCTATCGAGTCCGATCCGTTTTGCTTGTCATCACTATATGGGACAAGTGCCATTGATGCGAGAACTGGTCACGGGTGCTTTGGGTTGTTTTCCTTTAGAAGAAAGCAAACATCGTCAACATAGTTTTTTTACGCAGTCACAAGCTTTGTTGCTCTCAAAGCAGATGGTGGGAGTTTTTCCCGAAGGAACTGAGCCAATGGTAAAATTTACTTCGGCGAGTCATGTAGGTGAATTTCAACGAGGATTTGCTCATTTAGCATTGCGAGCTGCTGTGAAAGATTTAGCTATTTTACCAATAGCGATCGCCTCCTTAGAAGAAGTAAACACTGCAGCTTTTCCTTTGAGATTGTTGAGTTTATTCGATCCTTCAGAACCTTTTTTCCAGCAGTCAGGTTGGCATCCTTTAGTTCTTTATCGTCGAGTTGCTGTATTAATTGGTCAGCCTTATTGGATTCAACCCCAACATCAAGAAAAATATCAAGGAAAACAAGCCAAAACTGTTGTTGCTGAACTAACAGGCTACTGTCATCATGAAATCACTAAATTACTGCGTCAAGGTTGTTATTAAGGATGAAGGATGAAGTATGAAGGATGAAGGGTGAAGGATGAAGTATGAAGGATGAGGGGTGAAGGGTGAATACCTGATTGCAGTACGTATCAAATTAGTACTTATTAATACTTAAGTGTTGCTTTCCTTAATTAAAAGAGGAATATTTTTATCCGGTTTTGCTATTCAAGTTATGATTTTATAAGATTTTCGTTAAAATGTAACATTTTGACGCCCAAGACTTTATATATATCCAGCCTTGGGTTTGCATAGAAAAAAC
Organism: Fortiea contorta PCC 7126; assembly: GCF_000332295.1. Classification (GTDB taxonomy): domain Bacteria; phylum Cyanobacteriota; class Cyanobacteriia; order Cyanobacteriales; family Nostocaceae; genus Fortiea; species Fortiea contorta. Next base: position 3,893,967 of record NZ_KB235930.1, read on the forward strand.
TCTATAAAACCAGAAGATTAAAATCGGATTTTATCATGCCACAAGTTGAGTTAAAGCCGTGTTTCCTGACTCCTAAACGTATACAGTTAGAGTTACCACTGTTTGTCTATTTACCAGGAATGGATGGCACAGGTGAATTGTTGCGATCGCAAACTGCGGGATTAGAAGCTGGTTTTGATGTGCGCTGCTTGACCATTCCTCGTAAAGATCTCACTAGTTGGGAAGAACTGAGTAATAATGTCCTCGACTTAATCCATGCAGAATTAGAAAAAAGCTCCCAAAGAGCAGTTTATTTGTGTGGTGAGTCCTTTGGGGGTGCTTTGGCGATGAAAGTAGCGGTGAATGCGCCGCAATTGTTTAAACGCGTTATTCTGATTAACCCAGCTTCTAGCTTTCATCTACGTCCTTGGTTAGATTGGGCTTCTCGATTAACTGAGTTAGTGCATCCATGTCTTTATGATTTAGGTGCACTAGGCTTATTACCATTTTTAGCATTTTTGCCTCGCATTTGTCGTAGCGATCGCCAAGAATTACTGAAAACTATGCGTTCAGTTCCACCAGAAACAGTCTATTGGCGATTGTCTTTGCTCAGAGAGTTTCATGTTGATCAAGCAGATTTACGGCGTCTGATTCAACCAGTTTTGTTAATAGCTGGCGTTTACGATCGCCTTTTACCTTCTGTAAGTGAAATTAGACGTTTAGCTAATATTTTACCCAACAGTAAAGCTGTGATATTACCTCACAGCGGACATGCTTGTTTGCTAGAGAAAGATATTAATTTGTATGAAATTCTTAAAGAGAATAACTTTTTAGAAAATAGGACTGAGGTAATGAGTGGGATAACAGTTAAAGATTCAGTCAGTTAACAGGCGATACCTGCGGCTTATTCCCTTTCTAGTCGCCTTTTGATGGAATCTATTAATTCAGCCAAGAGTACTGTTAATTTTGTACTCAAAAATTGTGCTTTTAGATAGATGTCAAGGATATGATATTTCGCTACTGTTTAGAAACAGAGGCTTTCTGAACAGTAGCACCATGACAAACAAATCCACATCAACACAGCAAAAAGAGAATAAAAACAATCAACCATCTGCTTTTAATTTCTTGAGTAGCACAATTGGCGGAGTGGGGAAAATAATTACCCAAAAAGCAGTAGAAGCAACGCAACAAACACGTCAGTTAATTGAAAAGTCAACTCAAACTGGCGGGGAAATAGTTAACTATCTCAGCAAAAATTGGTTGATTCGCAAAGTATCTGGTTTTTTAAATCTTAATTGGTTGATTGGCGCTAGTGACAGTGTGGATTTGGAAAAAGCTGCAATAGCTGCAGAAAAACTTAAACAAAAGTATCCCCAAGAATCACCCAGTCAAATTGCTCACCGAATTATGGTGGAAAAAGCAACTCAAGCTGGTAGTATTGGATTAGCAACTAGTGTTTTACCAGGATTTGCGGCAGCGTTGTTAGCAATTGATTTGACAGCTACAACCAAATTACAATCAGATATGCTTTATCAAATCGCCGCTGTTTACGGACTAGATTTAAAAGATCCCGCTCGTAAAGGTGAAGTGTTGGCGATTTTTGGTTTAGGTTTGGGTGGAAGTCGGCTTTTGAAAGCTGCGGGTTTAGGTTTGTTGAGAAATGTACCTTTTGCGGGCGCGGCGATCGCAGTTAGTTCAAATGCAACTATGATCTATTCATTGGGGTATGCTGCTTGTCGGTTTTATGAAGCCAAACTAGATGAATCAGTTTCCTTGACCGATAAAGAAACAATTGCCAAACTCCAACAAGAAAGCGCAGATTATTTAGAAAGTGCGATCGCTCAAAAAGTGATCATGGATAAAATTTTAGTGCATATGATCCAAGCTGGTCATCCAGAAAAAACTTGGGCAGAAATTTTACCCGAACTCAAAGCTGCAAATCTCAGCGAAACCTCTTTAACAGCCATAGCCGAAGATATCCAATCACCCCAGCCTTTAGATAGCTTGCTGAATCAACTTAATCGTGACTTTGCTATTCCCCTGTTAGCGCAATGCAAGAAGATAGCCCAGCTTGATCATCAGATTACACCAAAAGAGCAACAAGTGATCGATGCGATCGCTCTTAAATTTAATCTTAATGCGGTATAGGGTTGAGGGAATGGGAAATGGCGATCGCTTTGATTTATCCTCAAAAAACGAGAAGCGCCATATTACAATGGTGTTGAAGATGAAAGAATATAAACTTTTCAAAAAATATAAATACTGTCGATGAGCAAATCAGTATCTTTTCAGACAGTCATTGAATATGTAGAAGCTCTTTCGACTGAAGAGCAAGATTTACTACTCGAACTCATTTCTAAAAGGCGTATTGAAAAACGGCGTCAAGAAATTGCTAAAAACGCTGCACAAACGCTGAAATCAATTAAAACAGGTACAGCCAAGCATGGTACTCTTGAGGAGCTACGGGCTGATTTGTTAAGTGAAGAATGAGAGTTCTTGTTTGGGATAATAGTTTTAAACGCGCTTTTAAACGAGTTGTTCGTAAAAATCCTCGCTTAAAAGCAACGATTTTTGAAGTTTTGGAATTACTTGTAACTGATCCATTTGCACCTACTTTAAAATCACACAAATTAAAGGGTGATTTAGACGGTTTATGGGCTTGTTGGGTTGAATATGATTGCCGTATTATCTACACATTTGAGCAAAATATTGATCAAAATGAAGAAATGATTGTGCTAATTGATATTGGCACTCATGATGAGGTATATTGAGAAATAAAATTATTGCTTCTTATCTCCAAAAAAGCCTGCTGGCGACGCGTGGTTATTTCTTGATTGAAATCAGCAAATGTTTCATCAGACATATCGTCCCAACAACCAGCAAACTGCATAATTCTTTCTGGTGTACCTTTAGATGCCTCCACACCGACTCGAAAATAATAAATAAAATTATATACTTCTTCTAGTTTTTCTTCAGGAATAAGATTTATTTCTTTCAAGAGTTTTGTACGTATATTTGATGATTCCATATAGCAAATTTTTGTTTAGTAATTATGGGATAATATCTCGTAACCTGTTTGCTGCAATATCAGCTTCAGCTTTAGCAATTAACTTATTTAATTTTCCCGATGTCAAATCAGATGCAATTTGCTGATTCCATATTTGTTCTAAATATTCTTCCAACCAAGTAGCCAGTTGACGAATATCATTTTCTGGTAGTTGTTTGATAGCAGCTTCTATTTCTGGCAAAGTACCCATATTTGAGTCGTTACCTAAATACTTTTCTTATAGTATAGATATAACTCACACTTGATACCCCACAGTAAATGACAGCGACCAGCATCAACATTGGGACACTCATCAGCCGCACGACCGGACTCCACGGCGGTGTTCCCCATGTTTCAGGCAAAGGAATCACTGTGCGACGAATTGTTCACTGGTACAAGCGGGGTCTAGTCGCTGAGGAAATAAGCGATCGCATTGGCAATGTCACCCTTGCTGAAGTCTACGCAGATCTAGCCTATTATCACGCCAATACTAACGAAATTGAAGCCGATATTGCTCATCAAGCCGCAGAAGCACAACGGCTAGAGATGCTTCATCAAACTTCCACTGGAATAGGATGAGTATTATTCGCCTCTATATCGATGAAGATTCCCAGGATCAATCCTTGATTAGAGGACTCCATGCCCGCAAAATCGATGTCATCACCGTCAACGAAACTCAAACCGCAGGCTTAATTGATCTTGAACAGTTGCGCCTAGCTACTCAGCAACAACGAGTGCTTTATAGCCACAACATCGGTGATTTCTGCCAGATTCATACGGAATTTGCGATGAACAATGAAATGCACTCAGGAATTGCTCTTTTGGATCAGAATTACTCGGTTGGATGCAACACAATTGAGGGCGGGAAAACCCATTGGTGTCAACTTAAGGCTAAACCCATAGCCCGCCTCAGAATGAATTCTGAGTCTAAGAGGAAAAGTCATCTCAAGATGACTAAAAATTCTAAAAAATCCTCAGTTTACTTTAGTAAACTTTGGCTATTAGCCTTGGAATTCATTCCAAGGTGGGCAAGTAAGCCTTGCAATAAGCCATCTATGGCTTAAGTTGACACTAATGAACCCCGCCCCTACGGGTTTTGCGATTTAAAACTGTAGTTTGAGAAAGCAATCTGCCTTTTTGCTTGCGGAAAATACCAAAATGAGTAAGCATTTCAGCATTTTGCTTGCGGAAAATACCAAAAACAGTAAGCATTTGGGCTAAATGAGTAAGCATTTTGGTTAAATGAGTTAATAATCAGGCAATAGGAGTCAACATTTTCAAGAAATGATGAAGTAATCCTGAAGGGGAGACGAAATAAGCTACAATATAGATTCAATAAGCTTCATGGCTCTTAAACCTTGTTGATAATGCTTCCACTTATTACGATTAATTCTCATTAATTGTGTGACTAAATCAATACAGCTATCCTTGAAATGTACCCATGTTTGACCATATAAGCCGATATAAAAACTACTGTGTCTCCGTTGAGAACGACTCCTTTCTTTAATCCGAGCTATATATTTTTGGATTCCTTTGCGTTTAATAAGTTGACCATTAATTGTTGCAGAGGTGTAAGCGATCGCTATCAACAAAACTAGAGAAATAAAACGTTCACCTTGAACATTAGTGTTTCTAAGTTATAGCCACCTGTTTTGAAATCTCTAAACATTTCTTCAATATCAAATCGCTTTTTGTAAGCAGCAATTGCTGACTCTAGGGTGTCAAAATTTGTTAAAATAAACCATGCTTCTTTGGGTGCTACTCCGTTAATTTTACGTTGCCACTTACCAGCCACATTAAAACTGATAAAACCCTGAGTCTTTGTTACCTTAACTCCCTTGATAAAAAAAGATACTCCAGGAGTTAATCCTAAACTGCTTAACTCCATAAACATATCTTGTTTAATTTCTACAAATTCATTCTTTTTCAATCGCAAACAAAAATATACATCCTTGCTCTGAAGGTACTTTGCTAGTTTTACCGAGCAAAATTCTCTATCCCCCAACACACAGATTTTATAATCTTTCAATATTGCTATAACTGGCGATAATATTTTCTGCTGTTCCGTGAGATTACTACTACCTAATTTGGGCAGCAAACTAAAATATATTGGTATGGCTCTTTTATCCCAAATCACGCTGACCATTAATAAGTTTATCCGACTCCAATTAGTCCTATCAATTGCTATATAAATAATTTTTTCATTCTGGAAGTAGTTTGCTATTAGTTCTTGAATAATTGGCAACCAAACTTTTTCAATTGTGAGATTTGGTAATGATAAAAATCTTTGTATTCTTTTTCTTCTGCTTTCAAATTTAATTCCCAAAGGTAGCGCATTCGCTAATTTTTCTAAAGTTACTTCTTTGATTGACTGCAACGGATGTATCAAAATTTTTAGCAACAGATATTCTGCTAAACTCAATTGACTTTTTAAGTGCTTTTGGTACAATATAGCTAACATTATCATTAAGTAGGTCTTATTGACAAAACTAGACCTACCTTTTTCTATCACAAAACGCTACCCATCTTATACACCAAGCTTTTTAGGCTGTTTCGTCTCCCCTCCAGGAAGTAATCTGCTTTTTGCTGATTTAAATCGATTTTATATGTTGTTTTGATGAAGTTATGAGATTTAAGGTGCGTTGTCGTCAAGCGCCGCACCTTTAGGGTTAGGCATTTTCTTGATTTTTATCTTTGTCTAATGCTTCCTGGATGACACGACGACAAAATTCTGGAGGATCATCCTTGGTGGCTAGTTCTTCCTTCATCGCCTTGGTGATGCGGAGGTTAATCCTTTCTGTTAAGGGTTCTTCTCTAGTTGATTTAATTGGTTGTAAATTTTGCGGGTTCCCTTTAGGATTAGCCATTGTTGAGAAATATAAAGATAGCTTGATTTATTAGGTGCTCAAAAAATAGATTGTTTTTTGATGGTTGCCACAACTTGCCGGAAGTACAACCACCAATATCCATATACAAACATGGACATTACTATTTTATGTTCAGGGTAACTGAAATTTCTTGCACAATTCTTGAAACAATAAGTTGACTACCTTACTCATCAGCTTACCTTGAATGTGTTTACCAGCTAATAACTTCTCACCCTGTTCACTGACGTTGCTTTTGAGTGAGTCGCGGTAGTCAATTAATTGCTTAGTCAAGTCATTTTGTGGAAGCCTACCAGTCTCCACACCGGAAAGAACATACTGCCACAAGCTAATACGGCACAGTGAAGATCCACTGGCTTTCTCAATTAAACCATCGCCCGACTGTTCCAGAACCGTGCCCATACCTAATCTGATTTTGAAAATGTCACGGCTGCGGTTGCGTTTGATGCGTTTGGTTTCGCCGGCGAGTCGCTTGACAATGGTTTCACCATTTTGGCGAATACGCTCGGTTTTTTTGACTTCACGCACTTCATACTCAATGACAGGTTTACCGTTCGTCCCCAAGAAAGACTCGAATGGATAAATCCTGGTGAGCAAGCGCGATCGCACTCGCAAGCCAAAGCCGAATTTATCAAACACGCTCATGTAAGGCTTAAATGCCTCGTCAGTCAGCATTTTAGTAATTCTGGCTTCTAAGCGCTGCTCATAAAATGAAATGTCGCACATCCAATTAGCGTGTAGTTCGAGCATGGGGTCTATTTCAATCCCATATTCTTGAGCAATGGAAAGTTTGTACCGATTTTCAATTCGGGTTTTTCCGACGGGCGAAATTTCCAGCCTTTTAGCTAACCATGCCCAAAGCGGTGGTAATAATCCTGGTTTGCTGGCGCTACTCTTAGTATGAGCTGCTTCCGGAAATTGCCAAGCCAAAAGCTGACGGGCATAATTGACAATTGGCGACTGCACCCGGTTGAGATGCTCCAATTGTTGGCAGAGATCGCGGAGTTCATCGATAGGTTCCGGGCGGTGCATGAGAAAATATTTCATGTTTATTTCCCCAGTTTCGAGCCGATGATCTTCATCGTGGCCATAAGCAGCCATTGCTAATGCGTCAGCCGCATCACTCTTATTAGGTAAATTCTTTCCACCCCGGTAACGTCTTAACTCCATATGCCCAACCCACAAGATTTTAACTTCTAGTTTGTTGAGGATGGAAGCCCACAATTTTGAATAGTGATTTCCGGTTGGTTCCAAAATGGCGTAGTCGGGTTGAATTTCTGTTAGGTAATCCGCAAAATCAAAAGCTGATTTTTGTTTTTTGCTAACATCGGGATTGGAGTAAAAAGCTGGGTATAAGCTTGATGCTTTATTCCTGGTTTTATCCCAGTATTTTCTTAATCCGCCCTTGGGGTATTGTGTTAAAATATGGCAAGTTACGCTTGATTTACTAACATCAATCCCCAAAATTGTTAATTCTGTTGTCATGGTTCTGTGTTGCAATAAAGGTATTTTTTAGGAGTGGAGTCCTGGAATAAACCCAAACTAAACAGCGCACGAATCACCCTAACGCCCCACGCTTGAGGGGCGCGATTCAGGAGTAAACGCATTTGGGTAAACCATTGCATCGCAGAAGCTGCGCTTGAACAAAAAAACGCCTCATTTAGGGGCGCGATTCACACGTAACGCCGCATTTCCTGTGTGCAATGGGGCAGACTGCTTTGGACACAATCCGCGACGCTCGGAATTACCGAGCGTTTCGGCTACTGTGTCAGGTAGCCTCATCAGGCGGATTACTTTGATGCATCTTCTAAAAGTGTGTTGATCTGGCTCACAAAGGCTTTTAAATTTCTGTCTGAATCGGCTGATGAATTTTCAATTGTTCCAAGATACTCAATCAATTCATCTAATTTGCTACGTGCTTTAATCAGTTGATGCCATGTAACGTAATAATCCCACGCTGGATCTGGTTCAGGAATGTTATCAGGTTTAATCATTTTTCTCCTCATTAATAATTTCAAATTGCCAATAGGGAAAGAGGGAATCAAGTAATCTTTTATGTTGTTCGCATTCTGTCAGCGTTCCCTTTAAAATCATTCCACTTTGAATCCCCCAGTAATGATGGTTGCGGCTAAATGTTATTTGATAAATCATCACTCATTCGTACCAATCCTCATCATCTTCATCGTCATCGCCATAGCCAACTAATGACCAGTTTTGACCAGGGTTCTGCTGATTCAAAATTTCAACCATTGCCCGACCACTTAAAACATCAAAAACTGAATAATTAGCCAGCATTCTATTAACTTCATTTCGTTTCATTGCCTCAGCCAATTCTGGGGTATGCAGGCGAGAATCAATATCCTCAATGCTGCTAATCGGCGGCGGGACTTCATCACCCTCAATCCACCGGGCGTGCTGGTCATTATAAAATTCCATACACGCTGTCTCTGATGGTGGTTGGGGTGCAGTTTCGAGCCAGTCAGCAAGTTCTTTAGTTCGTTGCATTGACTCCGCTCCACACATCATGGATTCTATCCATTCCGGGCGCACTGCAAAGCCACCTTTTTCTGCGGCTTCTTGTGCAACTTGGCGAAATTCTACTTTGTAGTGAGTGGCGATAACTTGCGCTAAAGCACTGACTTGCAGGCTGTTCAAGCGCTCTAAATCAATTATCCATAAAGCTTCGTTTTGGAATTCCCCCGCGGCTCTTTCTAAAGGGAATGGATCTCGCATGGGTATCATCCCACTTGGGAATAAAACCATGATTTTCTCGTAAGGATTGCCGGGTTTGAGTTTTACCCAGGTGTCGTGTTTAGTCATGATCATTGGTAAAATTTGCATACTGCTTGAATCCACAGCGAATGATTTGAGTGGGCGATCGCCTGCACCGTCTCCTGAGTGCGATCGCTATTAAATTACCAGCCGTTGCTCGCGCCCTCCTCAAGAATTTGCTGCAAGTATTTTTTTCCCTCAGCCCAGTTCCTACCCCCAAGTTTGAGAATTTGCTCAATGACAAAAGTCTCACCCTTAACTTCCAGTAGTGCTACTACTGCGAAGTAAAAGCCTTTTTTTTGGGAAGTGGAAGTTGTAAGCCCATCATGACGCTCCGCGCTGGGCTCCTTATATAAGTGTTCCAGGCTGGTTTTCAATTCCGTCTCGACTTCCGGCGGGTAAGTTGAAGGAGCGTAAACCTCATAAAGCGCCTCCTCTTGTTGCTGAGTGTGCAACGCAATTTCCAATTGCTCTAACTCCTGGTTCATTGCAGACAATGCCCCCCGGCGGGCTTCTTGGATCATCAGTCTTTGGGATTCCCTGACGAGTTGCACCCCTGCAACCAGTGCCAAACTGTAGGAAATTCCCTTACCAATTGCAGGCATGGGGGAAAGTGCAGCGAGCCAGAAAGCAGCGGTACTTGCTAGCAGGCAATTGGTTTTTATCCAGCGATTAGCCACTGCAGCAACCCTCCCAATACAACAGAACAGGCTACAGCAATCAGCAGCGCGTAGTAATCAGGCTCGGATATTTTCAGAAACTGACGGGCTGCATCGTCGGTGACTAAAGCCATTCCTAATGCAGCTGCACACATGATGTAAATCACCCACATTACCCGGAATAAAGCCGGATGCAACGCCCCTAGCCAAGCCACACAGCTAGAGGCGATACACCCCAACAGGAACCAAGCCCCCAGGTGTACCGCCTTGACCATTAGTAGTTGTCCTTGATTTTGGCTCTTAATTCTTGAATGCGTTGCTGTGCTTTGTTTTCAGCGCGGTCTAAACCAAAACCCAATTTGGCGTATTCTGGACGCAGTGCGTGGAGGTGTCGCGCCGTGCTAGCGTCGGCGCGTTTTTTAGTTAGTTCACTGTCGGCGGCACCGCGAACGTAACTGCGGTGGTGTTTGTGAACTGCGGCGTCAGCATTCTCAATCTTGGTCAGTGACCTGTAAGCGCGCCTTGATTGTCTGGCACCGTCAGCTTTCTCTGTAGCCAATTCTTTCAGCGCGTCGGCTTCAGCTTTGTTAAAGTAACGTGGTGTATTATTTATGGGTGCTGTTCTCACGGTTTCCCAACTTCCCGCGTTCATGGGGTTAATCGCGGTTGGATCTGTGGGTGACAGGACTCTATTTTTGTCAATTCCATGCCCACCAGTGGCGAGTGAGGATTGACTCTCTTTGCTGCTGGATTTACCAGCGCTGGTGATACGTGCCAGGATTCCCATTTATGTTTACTCCTTATTGACAAACTTGGGTCTTGACTTGCTGCAATTGTTGAGACTGCGCTTTCATCTGCCGCAGTTGCACTTGATCTGCACTTTGGTAGGTGAAAATTGCCCCTAGGCTTAAACCAGCAACTAAGGTTGCAGCGAACAGCACGAAATATGCTGGTGTTAAGTCTGGTGTCGCCGCTGGTGTTGGGGTGGGTTCTACTTCGGGGTAGAATTCGCCGGTGAATGGTACAACTTTGCTGGTGGGCTGCTGTTTATTCTTCACCGTCTCCCTCCAGCAACATTGGTTGATAGGTGGGTAGCAGTAGGTGAGATGTGCCGGCTGCGAGTGCGGCGCGAAGTGAGGTTTGCATAATTTCCCGGTCTTGGGGTGTGGGATTGTCCCGCATTTGGCGAATGCGGTGAATCACTCTGCCTGGGAATTGTCGCCAGTATTCGTGGGCTAATGCGTTGGCATCATTGGCTAGCAGTGATTCAAGCAGGTCATCTGCACTATTTTCTGCATCGTCATCCGTTGCATTTTCTGGTGCAGTGTTGCGGCTACGCAATAGTTCAATCCCGGCATCAGTCCACATTTTGCGTCCTGATTCTTCAACCACCACATGCACGTCAATCTGAAATACTCCAGGGTGACGGCGTAGCCAAGAGCGAATTGTGCTTTCTGGTATCCCGGTTTCGCGGGATGCTTCAGGCGTGGTGTACAGATTTTGCATTACTGTCACTCGTTGGTAAAATCTCCTTATCAAAATCAAATCCATTACTTGGCGATCGCACTCCTGATAAAAGGCGATCGCCTTTTTAAACGACTAGCCCAATGACTTCGATATAATAGAAAACCCTTTAGACAACTCCTCAAAGTCGAAGACAGAGAACGCGGAAGTTTGTTTAAAAACTGAAGAAAAAGAAATTCCTCTTAACATCAAGCAAATGTTGCCTGTTCTGGCCGCGGAGTGGCAAAGATTCCCCACCGCAAGGCAGGCAATAATTGAACAGCTGGCAAGGCATGGTATCGCCGTAACTGTGCTCAATCAAATTGGACTGGGAAGAATTGTTCATGAACACTAAACAGCTCTCCCTATTCACCCTTGTCCCTGTAAGCCAGATTAAGACAGTACATGATCCTTACTGGGATGAAATAGAAGAAATTGCGCCCCAACACATTCAAGAAAAAACTGATACTCAGCAAGCTGGAACTCCGTACAATTGTGTTGGGGCGCAAGTAAACGAAGATACGCAATTAGATACCGTAGAATCTCCTGTTGGGGCGCAAGTTGCATTAGATACTAAAAAAGTTGCGCCCCAACACGATACCCACTGGGTAGAGAAATATTGGGTCGAACGCTCTGGTAGTAAATATTGGTACTATCGCTACTGCTGGATGACTGGCAGGAAGAAAAATCGGATTTATCTTGGCAGTGCAAATAGTGCGATCGCTAAAAATCGAAAGGCAGATGTAGAAGCCGCAATCAACGACGGACAGACACCACAAGAGATTCAACACTTGATTCACTCTTGGCGTCACCATTCGCAACCAAATTCCTAAATCTTTTGAGTTCATCCCACCGACGGCTTTCTAGTGAAGCAGTACGGCTGTACTGATTGGGGCGAAACTCTGCTTTTCTCCGTTCCACAAAAGAATCAATAAATTTGAGAATAATCTGCTGTTCCATGTCAATGCCAGAATCCAGTTCCCTGGCATAGTTCAAGATTTGATCAGCTAGTTTGACTGGAACGCGAATTGTTTTAGTCTTGCCATTGTTCCAAGCCGAAGACCAGCTGGTACTGTTAGTTCCTGGTTGCAAAGTCATAATTTTCCTGTAACGCCTGTGTCAAGGCAGGATACAGGGTTTTTCTTGTGATTGCAACCTTGAAAAAATGCGATCGCCCAATGAATAAAGCGATCGCCCAAAAAAATAACATTAAGTTTGTGTCATTTTTATCACGGGAATGTTGACGGCGGGTAAAGCTCATCTACCTCCTCCCAGGCAAAGTCTGCCAGGGTTTCTAGGGCCTTAGCCAAGTCCACCGGGTGATCGTAATTTCCCTCCTGGAGGCGCTGGAAGAAAATTTCGATTTGCAGGAATAACAGCTTAGTGTTCATAGAGTAGCGATCGCCCCCTTAACACGATCAGCCGAAATTTCTACGTAACGTTCCAACGACTTAAAATCCTTGTGACCAGTGATTTTCTTAATCGTGTACAGGTCAGTTCCATTGCGGTGCAGTTTGGTAATGAAAGTCCGGCGGGTGGAATGAGTGCTGATACCCTTAGCCGTCAAACCCAGTCTTTCTATAGCAGCTCGTAAAATTTTATCTGCCCACCGAATCGTAATTGGCATGTCACCATCACGGCAGGGAAAGAGCCAGCCCGAACTAGAATCTGGAGTGTAATTAGATAAAGATTCAGCCAGTACAGGGTGTACAGGCACTTGTCTTGTTTGGCGCTTACCGTCTGGCGTTGCCTTGCGAGTAATCGCCCGAAAATTAATATATTCCCGTGGTTTCCCATTTAAGTAGCAGTCTTCCACTTTCAGCTTTACCAGTGCCCCCCACCGTTCCCCGGTGTACCAAGCTAAATCTAAAAGCAACTTGTATTTTTGACTTTTAATTTGCTTGCGGATTTTAGAATAGTCCGTGTCAGTTAAAATAGCCGATTGTCCGTTTCGGTTATTTTTCATGAAAATTCTCCTCAGAATTGTTCCGGATTAACCAGTTGCAATGGTTAATTCGGAACATTTGCGTTTTTAGATATAGTCAATATCTGCTTAAATACTAAGAGCAGTAGGGTTTTCAGCCATCAGTGATTGTTCTTGATTTACATAAAAGTGGAATATTTACATTGTTTTGATTACTGCTTAAAACGGGTTTATTCACTTCATTAATCTGACATGACCACCATCAACCTTTCAACGGATATCCCCTCAGCCATCAACACCTTAGAAAAACTTGCAGCTTGGTCAGGATTAACACTTGCAAATATGAATAAACCGACGGAGTGTGTGCAGAACTAGTTTCTGCAAATGGATTTCCCTGTGCTATTTTATTTTGTTGCGTCAGCATCTTGATTTTGTGTAGACGTATGTGTCTACACACCTTTAAACAGCGCCTCTACCAAATTGTCTTTCTTTTATACGTGCACATTGTCAATAGTTTTTAGCTACTGACTGCATGAGGAATTATCTGTAGAGCAACAACAGATAAATTCAATAATTCGCGTATAAAACCGTATAGCACTGGGAGTGTAAGCAAATACTAAGCCAATAGTATGTACACTTATACCAATTTAATATGAAGTTGCATATAATAGAGAAAACAAACTCGATAAATTAAAAGAACCATGAGCCGCCCTTTTGAGATTGAAATAGCAGAGAGCGAAGAAGAACTTAAAACGCCTGCAAACAGCTAATTTAGGGAACCAGAAAGAAAACTTATTATGCTGTGGTGGATAAAAGCGGGCAGGTCAAGAAGCAGCAAGACATTGGAAAACGCTTGGCGAAAGATACTTCAACGGTAACAAGGTGGATACAAAAGTATAGATCGGGTGGGCTAGATGAATTATTGAAATAAAAAAAGCTCCAGGAGCAAAACCCAAAATTCCTGAACGAGCGATCGCAGCACTTGAGGAGGAGTTAAAAACAGGAAAAGGCTTTAGTAGCTATGGTGCAATAGTGGAGTGGTTAAAGCAAGAGCAAGGGCTGGATATTGAGTACGCAACGGTTTATGCATCGGTTCGATATCGATTAGGGGCAAAACTAAAAGTCCCACGTCCTCAAAGCTATAAGCAGGATGAAAAGTTAGTATCTGAGTTTAAAAAAAACTCGGTATCATCCTCAAGACCCTAGAAAAACATCTAGCGCCAGGAAAATGCGTTCATTATCTGTGTCAAGACGAAACTAGGGTGGGGTTAAAAACTTTAACGGGAAAAGTGATTACGGCTTCTGGAGTCAAACCAACTGTACCCGTGAAATGGCAAAGGGAAAACTTTTGGATTTATGGTGCAATTGAACCATTCACAGGACAACATTTCCAGCAAGAATACCCCAAGCTCAATGGTGACTATTTTCAACAGTTTTTAAACTGGTTATCTGGGCAATTAGGTGAAGATTATGCAATTTTACAAATAGACCAAGCTCCTGCTCATGTCGGTGGTGCAATTAATTGGCCTGAAAATATTATCCCCCTACTTCAACCACCTCACTCTCCAGAATTGAATCCTATTGAAAGGCTTTGGCAGTATCTCAAAAAATCACTTCATAATGAACTTTTTTCTTCTTTGCAAGACTTACGTACTCGCATACAACAATTGTTTGCCCAACTAACATTTGAGCAGGTAATGTCTATCTCCTCTTATAACTTTATTTTAGAAGCTCTTTTCTATGCAGCTTCATATTAAATTGGTATAACGAGTAAGTTGCTATGGGTTCTAGGACATCATCAGGTAAAACTTTTTAGTTCCCTGAATCTAGTGAGCGGAAGTCCAGAAGATAACTTGATAAATTTTGGACATAATCATGATTATAAATTTGGTTCAAAAATGATGTCTAACTTACCTCCAGATGCGGTTGGAGTAATGGACAGAGGATTTGCTGGATTAGATTTTATGCAAGAATTAGTGCAAAAGAAAAAATATTTTGTCGTGCGGATTAAGAATAATTGGAAACTAGAATTTATTTCAAAAACAGGATTAGTAAAAATCGGTTCATCGACCGATGCTCCTGCTTACAGGGTAATTAATTTTTGTGATTTAGATACGAAAACTGAATTTCGCTTAGTTACGAATTTACCTGTGAATGGACTTGCAGCAGTTACAGATAATGAAATCAGAGAGATTTATCGTTTACGCTGGGGAGTTGAATTGTTATGGAAATTTTTAAAGATGCACTTAAAACTGGATAGATTAATTACCAAGAATGTCAACGGTATTAGCATTCAAATTTATGCCAGTCTCATCGCTTATCTGATTTTACAACTTGTTTCTATTCCCAAAGAATGGGGTGAAAAGATGTTAGATAAATTTCGCTATTTACAAGCTTGTATGTGTCAACAAATCAGTTATGTCCATTGGATGGAAGATATTATGAAATGTTGACATTTTCCCCTTGACAATACTACTCTATCTCAGTATGTAAAGTTTTGTAACGACATTCAACATTTCTGTATCAGCGCCTATACTCCTGAATGGAGAAGACTTTATCAACAAGCAGACATGTTTGTTATGCCTAGCTACAGTGAAGGATTACCCCAAGTTTTTATGGAAGCAATGACAGCAGGTTTACCAGTAATTTCTACAAATTTACCGCAAATGCAAGAGGTAATTGATGATGGGGTGACAGGGTTTCTCATACCACCAGGAAACCGTGATAAATTAGCTCAAAAAATGCAAATATTGATTGATAACCCTGAATTAAGAATAGCAATGGGTAATAAAGCTAAACAAGTTTCGCATCTCAGGTTTGATGCTGAAAAAAATTGTTATCAAATAGAAAATATCTTCCAAGAATTATCTGCAATACATCTGAGACAAGAGAAATCAAATTATAATTAATTGGAGTCATTTTTCATGCAAAACCAAACCATTAATTACTCACAAAAATATTTTCAAAGTTCAACCTTTGACACCGATTATCAAACTTTAGCAACGATAATTTTTGCACTGTATCATCCGCAAACAGTAGCAGAATTTGGTTGCGGTCCTGGTCATCTCAGTAGAGAATTAGCGAAACTTGGGGTAAAAGTGATAGCGGTAGATGGACATTCTTATCCCGACTTTACAGGATTGGCGGTAGAATTTCATCGTCTAGACTTGAATGATCATACAGCGATCGCTAACTTTTTTGCCAACAAGCACTTTGATTTAGCCATCTGCGTAGAAGTTGCTGAACATTTACAACCAGTAGTATCATCTACTTTAATTGAATGGTTGACTCTGGTCGCACCCGTGGTTATATTTTCCGCAGCAGTTCCTCATCAAGGTGGACATGGACACATCAATCTCCAGCCACGGGAATATTGGCATAATGAATTTATACAACGGGAGTTTGTGGTTGCAGACCGCATTCGTGAACTGTTACGCCCTATCTCCACTGTCGCACCTTGGTATTGTTACAATATCATCGACTACGTACAAATACACCATCCCCAAGCACCAGAATTATCTGAAGTAATTCCGCGTTTAATCGCCTCTGAATCCGCAGCCGCATCAGCTTATTATCAAGAATATGACAGACGATTTATTGCAGAGATGCATCTTAAATATGCGCCTGTGCAACTTTATACATCAATTAAGCGACTACGTTGGTTAGCTAAACGGTTTCTTGGTAGGACATGAAATTAGAATATAGAACCATTTATCTGTGGTTGTCGTCATTTTCCATGTAGCGCCATACTCCCTACTCTATCCCCGTCTGATCTCCCCCGTCATCAGCAGACACAGTACGTCGTTCCTCATAATCCTCTGCAGACTTTGGATCTAATTCCCAACGAGTATCATCGCGCTGCTCCAAAATTTCATTTGTCCGTAAAAATGCGTAATCATCCATTTCCAATCCTACAGCGATTCCCAATTCATCAACCACATTTTGGTCTGGTGTAGGCGCAGTTCCGCCAACAGCTTCTTCTCCCACCGCGTCTGCATCTTCCCAATAAGCGTCAACATCACCACCCGTTAATTCAGGGCTAGTTTCCGTGTATTCACGCCGTTCTGCTTGGATTGATCGCCCACCAATATTATACCCTGGCAAGTCCTTTACACCAGTGCCATAAGACTCGGTAATTTCTTGGGGTAAGTCATGAGATTTGCTCTCTTCGTTATGATTTTTTGCCGTCATAATCTTAGCCACTTCTACATCCTCACCATAACCTTTCGCTGCCAAAATCTTGTCTGACTGGAGATGTATAACTTTAGTAAGAAAACAATATATCACCTGAGAACGAAGTTGCTTCATCCATATCAGCATACTCTAGTAACTATGAATTCATGGTCAAGCCACTTGTAGTTGCAGTTATTTAGTTATGAGTTGGAAGTTTTAAACCCCAAGCAACCAACCACCGATTTCTGGCTCATAACTAATTTTTATTTTCAAAATTGAGCGCACCTGCGCCGAACTTTTAATTTTCTCAAACTCACGTCTGTACGTGAGCATATTTTAGTGAAATAACCAACAATAACCCTGGAATAATTTATGATCAATGACCACAATAAATCTGGAAAAAAAAGAGTTGCTATTCTCATCGACAACGGCGTCGAAGATGTGGAATTTTTAATTCCTTATAATGCCATCAAACAAGCGGGGATGGATATAGTCGTCCTCGGTTCTCGCGTTAACGAAAAATATAAAGGTAAGCAGGGTAAACTTACCATGCAAGCTGATAGTACAACAACGGAAACTACAGCTAGCGAATTTGATGCAGTGGTAATTCCTGGCGGTATGGCTCCCGATAAAATGCGGCGAAACCCCAACACAGTTGATTTTGTCAAAGAAGCGGTACAACAAGGAAAACTAGTAGCAGCAGTTTGTCACGGCCCCCAACTTTTGATTGAGGGAGATTTACTCAAAGGTAAACAAGCCACCGGCTTCATTGCTATTCGCAAAGACATGATCAATGCAGGTGCAAACTATCTAGATGAACCCCTAGTAATTGATGGTAATTTGATTACCTCCCGTGAACCAGGAGACTTAGCAATTTTCACCACAGCTATATTAAGTCGCCTAGGTTATGGTGGAAAAGCGGCTGCATTACCCAACGAAAAAGATAAAAATGCTGAATGGTGGAAATTAGCTGACGCTTGGGGCGGCTCCACAAAAGGTGATATTACAAAAGCATTGAACACAGCTTTAGCAGGCGATCGCTATTCCTTAGAAGCGCTACAGAAATATAGCGAAAAAGAATCAAATACAGCCGCAAAATCTCTGTTCCAAGAGATGATTGCTAATAAACAACACCACATCGAAAAACTACAAGCTTATCTCCATCATCTAGGAGAAAAGCCCTCTTTAGTTGCGAATATTGCCGAGCAATATGCTAAAGTCAAGACAGCGCTAACAGGCACAGATGACGTATATCAAATACGCTCTGCTTTAGGAGATTTGCAAACAGGAATTGGTGATATCAGTAACTTATCTACAATGATTACTGACCCAGTAGCCACAGGTATTTTCAAAGAAATTCTTCAAGACTTAATGCAATTTGAGCAGCGCTTAGTACAGCTATATCGACAATATGTAACTGCTAACATTCAACCACCTAAGCCCAGCACAGGAGCAGCTGTCAAAATGTAAGCTTCCTAAAAAAACCACAGAAGGACACCTGCACTTTGAACATCAAAGTTTAGCAGAGTGTCCACCACGCAAAAAATATCAAAAGAGAAATAACAAAAAGAGAAATAAAAGAGTTTTTGCGCTTCGTGGTTATTGTACTGTAAACGGGAGATTAAACAGTGACCATCACATCAACAGATGCGCTGAATCCAAATCAGAGCGAAGCCGGTGAACTTGAACGCTGGGCTTCTCTAATTGGCGGTGGAGCGTTGGTATTAATGGGTTTAAAGCAACGCTCCTTGCGGGGTACACTCATGGCTTTGGCTGGTGGTGGTTTGATGTATCAAGGTGCGACAAAACAAAGCACCATCCAGCAAACACAGGAACTCACGGGGATGAATAAACCAATCAAAGTTGAAAAGACAGTAACAATCAATAAACCAGCTGATGAATTGTACCGTTTTTGGCATAACTTTGAGAATCTCCCCACATTTATGCAGCATCTCAAATCTGTGAAAGTATACAACCAAACTCGTTCTCATTGGATTGCTAACGCACCCTTGGGTAACAGTGTCGAATGGGATGCAGACATATTAGAAGACCGAGAAAATGAATTAATTTCTTGGGCTTCTATTCCAGGTGCAGATATTGAAAATTCCGGCTTTGTACGTTTTCAAAAAGCACCAGGAGAACGGGGTACACAAGTCAAAGTTGTTTTGGAATATAACCCGCCTGGAGGAACTCTGGGATCTATAATCGCTAAACTTTTTGGTGAAGAACCAGAGCAACAAATTGGCGACGACTTACACCGATTCAAAATGTTGATGGAAACAGGAGAAATTGCTACAACCGCAGGTCAACCCACAGGTAGAAGCTAATTCATCAACAAACAAAGACAACTTTATCCATACTTTGAAGCTGTTAGAGGATGATTATGACCCGCATACTTTCCAAGCTACAAAATTTGCTTTTAAGCCAAATTATCATCATTTTTCTAGTAGGAATTGCCTTCTTCGGACTCCAGTCATTTAACTACGGATCTACCATGCTATCAGCCCAGGCTGATACTATCAGAACTCCCGAAGGAGTTTACTACAAAGGTACTCCCGACAACGAAGGAGCATTAAGAAGCAACGACCAAGTAGAAAATGCTCGCAAAAGCCTCAAAGAAACTGGCGATAACATTCGAGAAAAACTGAACCTAGACGAAAACACTCCAGAAGCTACCAAAGATTTTTTGGAGTCAGTAAAAAACAAAGTTGGCGAAACAGTAGAGCCAATCACTGGTAACAAACGCGGTTATTATCAAGAAAAAGATACAACACACTATACGACAAGTAAATAAACAGATTTTACTTCTTTGCCAAGGAAGAAACTATGTCTGATAAAACAGTGACCAAAATTGACTCTGCTTATTCTCCTAAAGGTCAACTTGGTCAAAAATATCTCGCCTCCGGTAAAACCATTTCTATGCGAATATGGGAAAACGAACAACCGGAAGAACCAAAACAGCCAACAGCAAGAGAATATGAAACTGTTGGTTATGTCATCAAAGGTCGCGCCGAACTGCTCATTGAAGGACAAAAAATACTCCTTGAACCAGGAAATTCCTGGGTAGTACCCAAAGGCGCGTCCCACACTTACAAAATCCTCGAGTCATTCACCGCAGTCGAAGCAACCAGCCCACCGGCACAAATCCACGGCCGCGACGAAAATTAACAACTGAAAATTTAATTTAAAAAAACACAGATGAACAATCCATCTGTGTTTTTTATGTGTGTCTATAGTTTTAAAAAATTAGCAATCTTGTCACATTTTTATCTGACTGGAGGCTGATGTACATCACAAATTTAATTAGTTTCCTAGAAAGTAGAAATGACACTATCACTGACAAAATTAATAGCAAATTTTCGGTCTCATTTTGCAAGCGTTTTCCAAAATTTTTCCCAATCTAACGCCATAAATATAGCAGTTTCCAATTCAACGAAATGTCCCATCCAAAAACGAGAAGCGCTATCAAGGCGTTAGCCCTGCACATAGAACAAATTTCTGAACTTTACTAGCGAAGATCAACTGCGGAGGATCACAAATGTTTTATCACGCAAAACGGTTACAGTACTTCACACCACCAAGTAAGCCCGATCCAGTCTATGCCAAAAAACTACAAGAACTCATAGGCGGTAGCTTAGGGGAAATGACCGTGATGATGCAATACCTATTTCAGGGTTGGAACTGTCGCGGCCCTGCTAAATACCGAGATATGCTGCTAGATACAGGTACTGAGGAAATTGGTCACGTCGAGATGCTAGCGACGATGGTTGCTTATCTGCTCGATAAAGCACCAATTAAATCACAAGAAGATGGTGCGAAAGACCCAGTTGTGGGCGCTGTGATGGGCGGTAATAACCCCAGAGATGTGATTATGGCTGCAGCTATGAACCCGCAGCATAACATCGTTTCGGGAGGGGGTGCTATGCCCGCCGATAGCGTTGGCTTCCCCTGGAATGGTCGCTTCATTGTCGCTAGCGGTAACTTATTAGCGGACTTCCGTTCTAATCTCCATGCGGAATCTCAAGGCCTGATGCAAGCTGTACGCTTGTATGAGATGACAGACGACCCAGGAATCAAAGATCATCTCAGCTTCATGATCGCCCGCGACACCATGCATCAAAATCAATGGTTAGCAGCGATTGAAGATTTACAAAGCGAAGGGTTTGAGGACAAAGTTACTCCCAAAATCGCTCATGAATATGGTAAGAGTGAGTTTGCCTATCAATTCTGGAATCATTCAGAAGGTAACGAAAGTGCTGAAGGTCGTTGGGCTAAGGGCGAATCTATGGATAGGAAAGGTCAATTTGAATATGTTGCTAATCCCCAACCGATAGGCCCAGAACCAAATCCACCACAACCACAGCCACAATTACACAGTACGCCTCGAACTAGACAAATGCAAGATGAGAGTGCTAGCTCTGCGTCAATGAAGAATCGTGTTGAGATTCGCGGTTCCTCAAATTAATGAGTGACGCTTAATAGCGGTTCCCATTCAGATGCGCTGCAATATTATATCACCCTTGTGTAGGGGCACGGCACTGCCGTGTCCCCACGAGGGTATCTCACGTGACCGATAAGCGCTATAGTCAGAAAATAGTTGTTTGTAAAAATCCTGGTTTACTATACAGTTGCAGTGTGTCACGCCGATGATGGGATGTTTATTAAACAACGATTCACTCCTTATTTGTTTTTATTGCCTGCTTTAATCATTTTAGGCTTGACTGTGTTTTGGCCTGCATTGCAAGCCTTTTATTTCAGCTTTACCAGCTATGAAGATATTGCACAACCGCCGCAATGGATTGGTTTTGCTAATTTCTTTAAGCTTTGGCAAGATGCAGTTTTTTGGAAAACATTAGAAAATACTTTTCTGTATCTTGTGGGTGTGGTGCCCATTTTGGTATTCGCTCCTTTAGGGTTAGCAATTTTGGTCAATCAAAAATTGCGAGGAATGAACTGGTTTAGAACTGCATATTACACCCCTGTGGTGATTTCGATGGTAGTAGCAGGGATAGCTTGGAAGTGGTTGTATGCAGAAAATGGCTTACTTAATCAAGTTTTTCAAACTTTGGGTATCTTTCCAGATGGTATTCCTTGGTTAACTAGCCCGGCTAAATTATTTGGCATTTTGCCAATTTCTCTAGCTAGTGTGATGGCTGTTACTATCTGGAAAGGGCTAGGTTATTATATGGTAATTTATTTAGCGGGATTGCAATCTATTCCCGCTGATGTGTATGAAGCTGCGGCTATTGACGGCTCAGATGGTGTTCGTAAACATTGGGAAATTACTCTACCTTTAATGCAGCCTTATTTAGCTCTGGTAGCGGTAATTTCTGCTATTTCTGCTACCAAGGTTTTTGAGGAAGTATACATCATGACTTCAGGAGGGCCGCTCAATAGCTCAAAAACAATTGTTTATTATCTCTATGAGCAAGCATTCAGTAACTTGGAAATCAGCTATGCTTGCACAATTGGATTAGTGCTATTTTTGATAATTTTGGGTTTATCTGTTTTGCGATTAGTGATTAATCAGCAGGGTGGAGATAATATTAGTGTCTAATTCTAAGTAAGGCAGTTAGCCGACGATGGCTATAATTCCCTTGCAGTAAGGATTTGGCATTTTGGCATATTTGCTCATAGTCTGGTTGCTATGGTGATATCCGCGAATGTCTTTGTGCGACAATATCGACTTGCAGAACCCCTCGGCTCGCTACCGGGGGTCTTTTTTTTAAGAAAAATTATTTGTTTTGGGAATGGAAAGATGGCGTTAGTTTTTTGGCAGATTTGGGAAGTATAAATTACTCAAAAATTTATTCGGCAGTAATCGATGTTACAAATTGAGTTATCAGCATCTGCTACCCTCTTGAGACACCGCCATTTGCGATCGCTCGCACTTCTATTCCTGATCAGCCTCCTGACTTCGTTGACTGGAACACCCGCCCACAGCACGATTACTAACTCTTGGGAAGGGTTGATTTGGGGAATGGCAGATCCTGTGATCAATTTAGATGGTTTAGTGAGGATTGTGGCGATCGGTTTGTTTTCTGTTTGCATTAGTCGCGGAACTTTCATCGCCGGATCTTTCCTATTTACAGCTATTTTTGGCACATTTATTCATCTATTACCGGCGAGTTTACCAGATCCAGAAATAGCGATCGCTATCTCTACTATCGGCTTTGGTGCTATGTTAGTAACTTCCCATCAATTCCATTGGGTTGTCTGGGCATTGCTAGGAGCGATCGCTGGTTTATTTCATGGTTATACTTATGGTGCATCACTCGCAGGCTCGGAAATCTTTCCCCTATTTGCCTATGTAATTGGTATGACTCTAACTCAGTATGTCATTGCCATGAGTGCTAGAGAAATTTATCCTTTATTAGCGAGCAAAATTCCTCTCGCCGGTTTAGCCTTTTGCGCCGTAGGTATCGTGTTTTTACACAACTCAATGATATGAATTTATTTAAATATCAATGATGTCAACAGCAATTGAAATTAAAATCAGCCGCTTGGAATCCATAGTGGAACAAATCGGTGAAGCCGTGCTTTCAACAACAGAAACCGTCGCCAGTCTTGCAGATCGAATGGAAACTCTGAGCACACAAATCGAAGAACAAGGCAAACAAGTACAACAGCAAGGTTATCAAATATTTGCCTTGTGCGACGCTGTACAAAGCCTCGCCGAAAGTCAAGATAGTTCTCTACAAAAACTCTCCCAACTAACAGCAACTTTAGATAAATTGATGTCAATGTTGCAAAGTGTAGAAGAGTAATGAAAAACTCCACAGGAGATGATCAAACTCTTAACTTGGTGACAGCAATGTTACCAGAAAAACAAACATCAACATCACTCCCCGGAGTGCGATCGCGCGCACCATATTCGCCCACATAATAAAAATTATCACCCTCAACTCGGTAGTTGACTGGTAAAGGCTTGGTACAAGGTTGACATAACACCATCTCCGGAGCAGGTGCTCCCGGTTGTAAATGTGGCAAATTTACATTCCAGAAGCTTCCTGCTTCCAAGGGATGCTGGAGTAAGTCAGCTAAAACGCCAGCAGTCAATTTAGCAGCCAAATCCCAGTCAAAATTTTGTTTGGCTTTGCGGTAATGGGAAATAGCAATTCCCGGAATACCATGCATCGCTGCTTCTCGCACAGCCGCCACAGTACCGGAAATATACGCATCTACACCCAAATTTCCCCCAGCATTGATACCAGACAGCACAAATTTCGCATCCTGGCAAATTTGAGTAATCGCGATTCGCACACAATCAGCCGGCGTCCCCGCCACAGCATACTTAGTCTCAGAACAACGCTGCAAATTGATCGGGCGAGTGGTAGTAACTTGATGTCCACAACCAGATTGATGATCTCTAGGTGCAGCAATAATCACATTTTTATCCCCGACAGCTTTAAACAAAGCTTGAATACCAGGAGCATCAATACCGTCGTCGTTTGTGAGGATGAGAGTCATATATTTAAAGTGATCAGCTTGAATTATTATGGTTGAAGCCGCGATTTCTGTCCTATGGATGATCTGGACGGTGGTTGTGTAGTATTTTTGGTGCAAGTCTGTATTAGGATTAATCCAATGAAACAGCTCCTCAACCGAGTATTTAGTCTCAAAACACATCTCATCCGGCTGGTTTTGCCGTTGATGATTTTTCTTGCTTCTGTGCTAGTCGTCTCACCAGCATCAGCTACGAGCGTCGATCAAATACCTAGCCTGACAGCAGGTAGCGGCCCTTGGGTGATTGATCAAGGTGAAGTCATCAGCCGTTCTAATGAAGGTAAAATTAGCGGCGACTTGGAGGCTTTAGCCAAGGAAACTGGTAACGAAGTCAGAATCCTTACCGTCCGCCGATTAGACTATGGAGAAACACCAGAAACCTTCACCAAAGCACTATTTACCAGATGGTTTCCCACTCCAGCCGCCCAAGCTAATCAAACCCTGCTGATGATTGATACCGTCACCAACAATACCGCCGTCATCACCGGAGAACAGGTCAAATCTTTACTTACCGACACCATCGCCGAAAGCGTAGCGAATGAAACATTACTAGTACCCTTGCGGGATGGCAATAAATATAACCAAGCATTTTTAGATGCTAGCGATCGCTTAATTACCGTCCTCTCTGGTAAACCTGATCCAGGAGCACCCAAAATCATTGACAAAGTACAGGTAGAAGGCACCTTTAAAAAAGCTAACGAAGCCGAACAGAGTAATGCGATCGCCTGGGTGATTGGACTGCTCATCGCCGCCACCGTCATTCCCATGGCCACCTACTATATTTATCAAGTCAATCAACCATCAAATGATGGGTGATGGGGTGATGGGGTGATGGGGTGATGGGGTGATGGGGTGATGGGGTGATGGGGAGTGTGGGGAGATAAAAGAAAAAACGAACTTATGCTTACGCTTGTAATCTTCCCCGTCTTCTCCTTCCTCCCACACCTCCCCCTCCTCCCACACCTCCCACACCTCCCATACCCTAGCCCCCAACTACCTTTAATCTTGAATATACTCTTGCCCTGTCACCAGAGCCACCTCAGATCGGACAAATTCTCGACCTAAATAAGCAGCATGGTCTAACAAAGTCACCGGACAGGGCTGAGTTTCTTCAAATATCTGCACACACAGTTCTTTTGCTGTCCTCCCGCTAAACACCGTCACGTGAGTGCGCTCTACCTTACCGCGTGCAGGAATCACTTTTCCTGTTTCCGGATCAACAGCTAAACCCCGTTCATCAATCACATTTGTAAAATGCTTGGCACAAATTAACCGCGCCTCCCGGTCTAAGTAAATAATGAAATATCCACTAGGATCAAGATTAATATGACGCCCAGAAAGCTGATTATCAATAGCTGCCAAGTCTTCAATGATCAAATCCATACTCATACCAATTCAAAATTCCAAATTCACTCATGAGAAAGCCAGATTTAGCCGGGATTTCCAAATTTGCATTTATCGCCTGTTTTTAGAAAATTGCTATCAATTTTAAAATCCAACATTTTCATGATTTTTACATTCTATTAACAGTGTAATTCCTCGGCTCCTCAGTATTCTTTATTTTCTTAATAGATTTGTCTTGAAAATAGGGGCTAGAGGTTAGAGATTAGGAACTAGAGGAAGAAATTTTTCTTTCCCTAGCCCCTAAACCTTCCCATTTTTAAGAACTAACAAAAGCAACTTTCCTTTCCCTAACCCCTAACCCCCATATTAACTTTGTTGACTAAACGGTAACTGCTGATTAATCTCTGCAATTTCTTGCTGTTCTAATTGATTTACTTCCTGAATATAAGGATTTAAAATCTGCGCTAAACGACCATTATAAAAGCGGTGGAGACTGTGATTAGCTGTAGCCGGGAAACCGCGACGCTTTTTGTGCCGCCCACCAGCACCAGGATCAAAAATTTGTATATTGTGAGCGATCGCCCACTCAATAGGTGCATAATAACAAGCATCAAAATGTAAACAGTCTATTTCTTGGAAACTGCCCCAATAGCGCCCATATAGTTTATCACCCTTAAATAAACAAAAAGACATTCCCAAAGGATGACTATCATCTTGCTCACTATATGCAGCCACAAACAAAACTCGATGGCGATAATCGTTGTATAACTGTTGAAAAAAGCGTTTTGTTAGATATTTACTCCCCCACCAACCAAACTTATCACAAGTATCAGCATAAAACTGGTACATCAAAGGAAACAGTGCCTGGGGAATCTCCTCACCAGTCAAAGGTTGCAGTCGTAAACCCGCCTTTTCTACAGCCTTCCTTTCCCGTTTAATATTGCGGCGTTGATTAGCATTGAATACTTGCAAATAATCATCAAAATTTGCAAAGCTTTTGTTCTCCCAGATGTAACTGTGGTGTAACCAACTCGTAAAACCTTGTTTTTCTAGCAAAGGTCGCCATTGCGGATCAACATAGAGAAAATGACATCCAGAAATGCAATTTTTGGTGCAAAAAGAATCAATTTCATGTACCATTAACGCCGTGATTGCCTCTTCATCCTCCCCATCTGCAATTAAAAATCGATAGCCTTCCGCCGGAGTAAACGGCGTCATTCCCAGCATTTTTGGGTAATACTCAACCCCAATCCGTTCAGCTAAATTTGCCCACTGGTGATCAAACACAAACTCCCCAGCACTATGTCCTTTGACGTAAAGAGGGGCCGCCGCAATCAATGTTCTGTCTCGCCACAGCGTTAAATGATTCGGTAACCAACCAGTTTTAGCCGTAGCACTATGGGAAGTTTCCAGATTATTCAGCCACGCCCATTCTAAAAAAGGGGTTTTGAGAGGCATTGCCAAATTATCCCATGCAGTTTGGGGAATTTCTGCAATTTTGTTGATCCAAACACTAGAGTAGCGGGGTTGAATTTGTTTTACCATCGTTGGGGAATGGGGAGATGACAAGGCGAGGAGACGGGGAGATGAGAAATTTTCTTCCCTAACCCCTATTCCTTATTTAGGGTAGACTAATCTATCGGTCGTTGCAGCCGATAGCGCAGAAAGACTTCTTGATCAACTGTCTGCACCTCCAGCAACTGCAACTGAGGAGCTATTTCCGGTGAAAATCCTTGACCTCCAACCGGTGTAGGTGCACTCGCACCACCTAAAATCAACGGACAAACAGTCAACCACAACTCATCGATTAAATCTAATTCCAGCATTGCAGCTACTAACTCACCGCCGCCCAACACCGTTAAGCGTGTTATACCTAGGGTTAGCAAATGTTGCAAAGCAGCGCTGATGTCAACTTCACCTGTTGGTGTTTCCCAAACCATAATCTGGTCAAATCCTGCAGTCGCAACCAACTTTCCTTTCGTCGTCGTCAGCAACCAACGCTCGACTGGTTGTTGAAAAAAGCGAACTTCCGGAGCGAAGAGAGCAGAATGCGTAATCACTATATGAACTGGTTGGGCAGGCTTGCCCTCCTGGATGCGCTGTTGCACCAGTTGGGGATGTGATACCGTTAGTGTTGTACCGTAAGCACGGAGAGTACCAGCGCCGAAAAGAACGGCATCTGAGGCAGCAATTTGTGTTTCCAGGTGTGCTTTATCGGCCTTTGAGCCAAATCGAGCAGGCCCACGCCTCACATCTGCTATCTTGCCATCTGCACTCATAGCCAAAACTACTGTAGTCTGGGGACGATGTTGCATCATTGATTTGTGGCGGATATTTTGATATTTTTCTTGCTAATATGTTGGTTGAAAAAAACTCTATCTGCAAGCTACTGTTTATTAATTTCGCAACTGTATATTTATGCAAATTCAATCTCTCTTAGATATATCCATTCAGGGTTTTGGTATACAGTGTTTCTTTTTACTACAGCAATATTTGGTATTTTTAGAGACTGACAATAAATTACCAGTAACTGTATGAAATATCTCATTTAACTGATCTGATAGCATATTTTTGTTATTGTGGTTTGCAGATGCGAAGTGAAACTTTCGATGGCTAAAACCCGCCAATCATCTTTTAGGCGTATTTTATTAACGAGAATATTGCTGCTGTTTGTGCCAGTTTTATTCATAGGGGAAATTGTCGCCCTGAATAAAGCACGGTCTAGCCTGTTGCAAACTGCCAGACAAAATTTAACAGAAAGTGCGGCGATCAAAGCTGAGAAAATTGAAGATGCGATCGCTACCCTCAAAACCAGCTTGTTCCTCCTGAGTCAAACCAACTCGATTCAGTCCGGTTCAGAGGCGCAAGCTCAAGAAATGATGACCCAGCTAGCCTCAAACCTGCCAACTCATGACGTAGAGTGCATCCAGCTGACAAATCTGCAAACTGGTGAAATCGCTGCTAGTAGCTGCGGTGACAAAGCAATTGGTCAGTTGAATTTACCTTTGCCTAATCAAGGAGTAGAAATCGCTACAATTTTGCCGCCAAAAGCGGGAGTTACAGGTCAAAGAGAGCCACAAAATCAACTACGATTACTTCTATCTGTATTAGTTCCCCATCGCGTAGACAAAGTGCCCTATGCTCTAAGTCTGCGGACAACACTGCACCAAAAAGCCCATACTCAACCGGGTTCTCTCACAGGCTCCCTCGCAGTGATTACCGAGGATGGCACCATCTTAGCCCATCCCTTACCAGAAAGAGTGGGTAACAATATCAGACAGTACCCCTATGCTGCTCAACTGGAAAAAATTATTAAAAATGCGATCGCTGGGCAAAAATACACTATAGATTTCTCCCTACAACCAGGACAAGACTTAATAGCTGGTTATACAGCCATTGCTAACCCCACAAAAACACAGCCCCAGCAAAAATGGGTTGTCTTTGCTGTTACCAGTGTGAATAATGCTCTATTTGGTTTAGAAGAATTTAAACTGATCTTAATAGTCTTGACAGTTGGTTTAATTGGTGCAAGTCTATTTGCTTCATTATATCTAGCTCCTTATCTGGCAGGGCCTGTGGAGGAATTACGAGACTATGCCCTGAATATTTACAACCACCACACCGTCCAGCCTGTTCCCCACAACTTCAAAATCCGGGAATTGAATCAACTAGCACAAGCACTAGACCAAATGGTTGAAAGACTCAAAGCTTGGGCTGAAGAATTAGAAATAGCTTGGAAGGAAGCCAAAACAGCTAATCAGATCAAAAGCCAGTTTTTAGCGACAACTTCCCATGAATTGCGAAACCCACTCAATATTATTATTAACTGTGTTCGTCTAGTCCATGATGGCTTGTGTGACAACCGCGAAGAAGAAATGGAATTCCTCAAGCGTGCTGATGAAACAGCGATTCATTTATTAGGAATTATTAACGATTTACTCGATATTTCTAAAATTGAAGCAGGTAAGCTTTCAGTTGTGTTAGAGCCAGTTGATCTGCGACAAATATTATTAGAAGTGGTGAATATACAATCAGTAAATGTGCAACAAAAAGGGTTGCAGTTGAAAATTGAACTAGGTAGTGACCCAATTCCGGTCAAGGCGGATGCAGCCAAGCTCAAGCAAGTACTAATTAACATTATTGGCAATGCTACCAAGTTCACAGACAAAGGGAGTATTACAGTTGCTTGTGAAGTTCAATATATCCAAGAAAAATCACAAGTAGTCGTTGATATTGTAGACACTGGTATCGGTATTGATCCTGCTCAACAACACAAACTATTTCGCCCCTTTGTCATGGTAGATGGGGCCACCACACGCAAGTTTGAAGGAACAGGATTAGGACTAGCGATTTCACGTAACCTGATCGAACTCATGGGAGGTAGTATCACTCTCAAGAGTGCAGGTCACGAACAAGGAACAACAGTCACGATTATTTTGCCTTTGATTGACATCTCGCTGTTATCTCCTCCAATAGGGAAAGATTTAGAAAATCGCAGTGTTTCCTCTGCAAATGAGGGAAAAATCAATATTAATAGCTACCCCCGACTACGAGAAGAACCATTACTTGACTCCAATCAGTTAGATGGAGACAAGCATGAACTGTCGCTGCGGGGAGAAACTCATGAAGTAAGTATAGTTAAACAAAAAAATGCCCTACCGAGTTTTCCCGCAGGAGAAGCTTTCGCTAGCGGTGAAAGGTAAATTGGTAATCGGGTTGATTGGTCGTTGAGTGCTTGAAGTTAAGTGCGCGATCGCATTATGGTTTTGTCAGAGAACTTATACGTTAACAATTTGCCCGCCTTGATTCAGCGATACTGTTAGAGCCGTGAGAATTTGCACTAACTGCGTACCTACCCAGCCAGATGAAATCACTGGGGGAGTATTTGTGATCACACAATTAATAAAGCGATCGCACACTTGTTGTAGTGCTTCGCTCTGAGTAATTTCTAATACTTCTTGTTGTTGATTGACTGGTAAAAATTGATTTCCTTGGCGTTCCAACTCACCAGAGATGAAAGTCAAAGGCGATGAGGTCAACATTTCATCAAAAATCAAGCTACCACGACTACCTACTACCGCCAGTCGGCGCTGTTTATCGGGATTCAGCCAGCACAAGTGAATATACGCTTGAAAGTTATCTGGGTATATCAGCGTTACCCAAACTAAATCCGCCAAGTCTTTTTCCCCACCTCCCTGTAGCCACACCCTACCCGTGGCTTGCACTTTCGTGGGTATTTGACCCAACCAGTTGTTAAAAATTGCAATATCATGAATCGCTAGATCCCAGAGCGCATCAACATCCTGACGTACAGGCCCTAAGTGGGTGCGGGTAGCGTAGCCATAGCGCAAATCACCTAATTTACCCGCCTGTACTACGGCTTGTCCTCGATTGACCGCTGGGTGAAATAAATAGGTATGGTCAACCATTAACATTAAGTGCTGTTGCGCTGCTAACTGACACAGTTCTTGACATTCTGCTGGGTCTAGAGTTAGAGGTTTTTCCGCCAAAACATGATATCCCCACTCAAGAGAGTCCTTAATTAAGGCATAGTGGGTGGTAGCAGGAGTAGCGATCGCCACAGCTTTCAACTCTGGTACTTGCTTGATAGCTTGCCACTCAGTTGCTAATGTTACATTCTCATCTAAATGAAATAGTCGCTTTACCTGTGCCAACCTTTCCGGATGCGGATCGATGACCGCCGCTACACTTACCTGGGGATGTGCTAAAAAATTTCGCAGCAAATGCACTCCCCAACGTCCCACCCCGATGACAGCAATTTTGATTTTAGTCATTCCCCTAATCCGTAACCTCTGTTCCCTTTTTCCGACGATTATCAGCTACGGAATCTAATTTTGAGTTCAGCATTATTGCTGAGGCATAATTGATAAAAAAGCTACTTTTGCCGCAGCTTGTTCTGCAGCTTTGATTGATCTTCCTTTACCTTGACCAAGCTGTTTGTCGTGTAACCAAACCTCGGCGACAAAACGTTCTTGATTACGGTGCGGTTGACCGATTTCGACAACTCGATATTCTGGTAAAACTTTAAATTGGGCTTGAGTCCATTCTTGTAAAGCAGCTTTGTAGTTGAGTCTGGCTGGATCTAGACGGATTTCGGCTGCTAGTTTTTTAAAGTGGGGGTCTAGCCAAGGACGGATCAAATCCAGGTTGTTAGTACTGAGATAAAGCGCACCCAGCACAGCTTCAAAAGCATCCGCTAGTCGTGATTCCTGACCAATTTTATCAGCCGTAGCGCTACCAGCAACTAATAAATATAGTTCCCATCCATATTCTCTAGCCAATTGGGCGAGGATGCGATCGCTCACCAACACCGAACGAATCGCCGCAAAATCCCCCACCGGACAGTCTGGATAATGTTCCCACAACATCACGGCCGCAACTAGCCGCACCACCGCATCACCCACAAACTCCAGTTGTTCATAATTTGCTGACTCAGAAACTGTCGGATGAGTCAAAGCCAAATCCAATAATTGCCATTTAATCGGTGCTGCTTGCGGCAGACCTAATTTTTTGACTAAACTTTCTAGTTGTCGCTGACGGCGTGGATAAACAAGAGACATGCAATCGCAGGGGAAGGGCAGGTAATAGGCTGATATAACTATGATATTTTCTATTAGACCCCTGACTGCTGTCAGAAGTTAGGGATCAATGATTTTACCGTCTTCACAAATCCTCAGCTAGCTGATAGCTGTTTGTGGCTTTCGCTCAAAATCCTTGCACAGAAAGAATATTTGTACTTTTATAAAGTATAATTAAGAATAAAGATAAAAACCTCTGGGCAGTTAGGCAAACTTAATATTGCCGCCAACATCGCTCAGAAATCTGTAACATTTAATACTTTTTTATAAAACCCTTCGGTATCTTGTACTTGTGAGCAACTTGCGAGTCCAGAAACCAACGAAAAAACCGTAAAATTCCCAGTTGAAGAGGCAAAAAAAGGCGTGGGTCAGTATCAACCAGCTCTGCTCAGGCGCTATAATCCAGACGACATCGCTCGCCACTACCGTTACCGTCCTTGGCAAATTTGGGGACGGCTGCTAAGGATTATCTGGTCTTTTGCTGGATTTATTCTTAGTCTCAAGTTCGACGAATGGCAAAATCAAGTTGAGCAAAACAAGAAGCAACGCGCTACCCAGTTGCGAGAACTTCTCACCCGTCTTGGCCCTACTTTTATTAAAGTTGGTCAAGCTTTATCGACCAGGCCTGACCTGATCCGCAAAGACTTTTTAGAAGAACTGATCAAGCTTCAAGATCAGTTACCAGCTTTTGATAACGTACTTGCTTACCAAATCATCGAAACTGAACTAGCGCGCCCAGTGGCTGAGATGTTCAGCGAACTTTCACCGAATCCGGTAGCAGCGGCTAGTTTAGGTCAAGTCTACCGTGGTCGTCTAGTTAGCGGTGAAGAAGTGGCGGTGAAAGTACAGCGCCCCAACTTGCGCCCAGTACTCACACGCGATCTATATTTGATGCGTTGGGTGGCAAGTTGGCTAGCTCCTTGGCTACCCCTCAACCTTGGTCACGACCTCACCCTGATTGTAGATGAGTTCGGCACAAAGTTATTTGAAGAAATTGATTACATCAATGAGGGTCGCAACGCCGAGCAATTTGCTCACAACTTCCGCAATGACCCCCGCGTCAAGGTTCCCAGCATTTACTGGCGTTATACCAATAGTCGGGTTTTAACCCTGGAATGGATTCATGGCTTCAAACTCACGGATACTCAAAGCATTCGGGCTGCAGGTTTAGACCCAGAAGAAATCATCAAAATTGGCGTCACCTCAGGTCTACAGCAACTATTAGAACACGGTTTCTTCCATGCTGACCCCCATCCAGGGAATTTATTTGCCATGCCTGATGGGCGGATGGCGTATATTGACTTTGGGATGATGGATCAACTCGAAGAAACCACCAAAGAAACATTGGTGGATGCGTTAGTACATGTGGTCAATAAAGACTACAACGACTTAGCTGCAGACTTTGTGAACTTAGGCTTCTTGACTCCAGACATCAATATCAGTCCCATTGTGCCAGCACTAGAGGCAGTTTTAGGAAATGCTATTGGTAAAAACGTCGGGGATTTTAACTTCAAAACAATTACCGATCAATTTTCGGAATTGATGTATGAATATCCTTTCCGAGTTCCCGCCAAGTTCGCGTTGATTATCCGTTCCTTAGTCACCCAAGAAGGTATTGCTTTAAGCCTCAACCCAAATTTCAAAATTGTTGAGGTTGGTTATCCTTACATTGCGAGGCGATTGCTGACTGGGGAATCAGCCGAATTAAAGCGCCGATTACTGAATGTGTTGTTTAAAGATGGTAAATTCCAGTGGCAACGGTTAGAAAATTTAATAGCGATCGCTCGTACTGATGGTAGCTTCGATGTATTACCGACAGCGCAGATGGGATTGCAATTCCTGTTGTCAGCAGAAGGTCAATTTTTCCGCCAACAACTAGTACTAGCGCTGACCGAAGATGACCGCCTTCATACCGCAGAAGTCCAACGTTTGTGGAACCTAGTAAAAGACGACATACAACCTAATCGGTTATTAAATGTAGCGATCGCCATGCTAACAGATTTATCTAGGGAAGGTGCAGCCGCTATCTTACCAAAAGCTACATCTTTTATGCCTTTTAGCGGCAATCAATCGCCAGATAAAAACTAAAGATTTTCCATTTTTGAGCTTTTAAGATCTACCTGGAGTTTGCATGTATTATTTCCCTGAACAACCCCCATATCTACTATTACCAATTGGGTTTTTTATAGCCCTGACTTCTGGTTTAGCTTTGTCTGGCACAATAAAATTAGTTGTGCAAAAATGGCAAATCAGCGATGAGCAAAATCCTCAAAATGTTTCTTCTTGGAGAGCATTAATTGTCCCATTTCTCGGAATCGCTGTTGGTAGTTGTCTATTTCTCTGTTCAGGTTTAGAGATATTTGGTTTTCCATCCTTCTTAGCGTTAACAGTGGGTCTACCTATCAGCTTGCTCACCTGCTTGTTAGTTTGGTATCAATTAGGAAGTATGCTAGATTTTGTCAAAACTAGAGGAATGAAGTCTCTAGATTTAGATTCATTTTCCTGATAGATTTAAATAAATTTATAGCAGTGAATGAGTGGTTACTGTGTAATCACGTTCACATTAATCACGATACATCTAGTGTAGAGACGAAGCAAAAGCAACGTCTCTAATATTTTGAGTATTGTTAAAGGCTATAAGCTAGTGTTTAGCCGCCGCAATTTATTTTTTATGCTTGCTAGATTTCGCTCCCATAGAGTTTTATTTGCGGTTGCTGGAATATCCATTAGTGGTATTGCTGGATGCAAATTTCGATAATATTCCCAAATTTCCCAGTACGGACAACCTGGTTGAATGCGAATACCCGCCCAGTGGAGGTATTGTAGAGATTGATTAACCGTGGTGTCGAACAACAAATGATTATGAGTTTGAAAATGGGGAGTTCCCGCCCAATTTCCAGGGGCTTTACCCTCTCTGCGGATAATGTTAAAGCGACGTGGAACTCGCTTGAGTAGCATATAATTAATGATTGGTTGGTCAGAAGTTTTTTCAGAAAAATCAAAGTATTCTGGATGGTTCGCGCACTCAGCAAAGGTTGTGTACAAGTCTTCTTCCGAGATTAAATTCTTTTTAGAACCCCAAAAACCTCCGTTAAAAATATCTTTTATTTCAGTTTCTGTGAAAACTTGCTCTTTTAATACTTGTGGATTAAAAACATTTTTAATACCGCCCAAATGTTGATAATCACAACAAATAAAATCGGAGTGACGCAGGTGATTGAGATTATCGATTATTTTCTCAAACACAACAATATCTGTGTCAATATACAAAAATTCATCGAATTTTCCAAACCAACAAGCTTGTTTGCGAAATTGGTTAGGACGAGCGAAAAATTGACCACCAAAGGTTGCATGTAGTTTTTGCGAAAGGCGTTCAATAAAATCTAAATCTGCATAGACTTGAACACCATAATATGTGTTGAGTAGGTCTGCTATATGATGATAATTGTCATCATACGGAATCATCACAACTGGTGTGTTTACATCATACAAGCGAATGCTGTTTAGGAGAGCGATCGCTTGATCGATGACTTTATCATTAGCAATGATATAAATTCCCCGATTCATTTAGCAACCCTCGCTTGATTAGATAATCCTAGCTTTCTTAAAATTCTTGTCCCTAAACTGGGTGGAGCATTATAAGCTTTGGGTTTAGTGGTAAAGTTTGGTCTATTTTCTGGCTCATGTAAATAGCGGTAATGCAAGAAA
This sequence comes from Fortiea contorta PCC 7126, assembly GCF_000332295.1. Lineage (GTDB taxonomy): Bacteria > Cyanobacteriota > Cyanobacteriia > Cyanobacteriales > Nostocaceae > Fortiea > Fortiea contorta. The sequence goes on from NZ_KB235930.1 coordinate 3,930,065, forward strand.
ATATCTCGATAGGGAAAGTCGATATTTTCACCTGCACAAACTCGATTAAAAATCTTAGAAGATAGCCCAATATAATGCAGATAAGTTAGTCTATTTCCCTTGTCGTAGAGAATATGATTCCGGTTTTCAAAATGCGTGGAAGTGACTGCACATCCAGTAGCTTTGTCGGTAGGTAAATTGCGTCCAAAATTATAAAAAGAGGTATTTGTTTTCATCCGCATATAATTAAGAACAGATTGATTGGGAGCACCCATATACAAGAAATCTGATTCTCCATTTCTTAATTGAGATAACAACCATTCTCTCTGTTCTGGAGGAAATATTCCCCGCTTAGATGCATAAAATCCTGAGCAGAAAATATCAGAATCAATCTGTTTTTGGCTAAATACTTGTAATAACTGAGGAGATGATAAATTATAGATATGAGAAGGGTCTTGATATTGAAAGTCGTAAACTACAAAATCGTCATGTTCTAATTGATCGAAAATGAAATTGATTGGCTGCATGACTAAAGTGTCAGCATCAAAATAAATAAATTTTTCAAATAAACTATCTGGATCAAAAGCACAATAACGACGATTTTCTCCCACTCGATAAAACTTCTTAATTCCTTGCTCTTGCCAAGTTTGAATTGCAGTTGGGTGTGATTTCCAGACTTGGTAAGAAAACTCTTCCCAACGAGTAAAAATTTCTGGATTTTCTAAGATAGTGACATTTTTTCTAGATGCTACTTCTGCACGAATCTGCTCTATTTGGTCGTTATAAGCGATAACACACACAGGTACATCTTCACCAGCATTAACTTCTATACTATTAAGTAACGCCACAAGTTGGTGGTAGACATAATCATTCGCCAGGGTATAGATTCCATTTGTCATAGTTTTAAGCATTGTTTTCTACAAAATTTGATAGCCAATTCAGCAAGTTTAATTTGTGTAAAATCACCTGACGAGCTTCGGCTATAGCGTCTTTAGCAGCATACCAAGCATCAGGATTAGCGGTAACATCTCGAATGTAGGCGATACCTTTTTCATCTAAACTTGGTAATCTTAAAAAACTACCACTTGGTAATAATTTATCAGCCGCAGATCCACCATAGTATATTGGTAAGCACCATGCTAGTAAGGCATCCCAAAGTTTTTCGCTGACATACCAATTATTGTTAGCATAGTTCTCAATTGAAAGGTTGTAATAATACGGTGCCATACCATACCATTTATTACTTAATTCACCATTTCTGTGTGCCCATGTTGGTAAATCGCGCCCGTACAAATCAAAGGGAATACCACTATTTTGTAAGGACTGTAAAAAGTCTAATCGCTGACGATGGTTAGCGGTGCGACTAATACCAGAGGTAATCCAACTACAAGCAGCAACTTTTTTAGGTGGTCGCATTTCATTTAAGTCTTGAAATGAATTGCTATGATACCAAATAGCGGGCATATATTCGGGATGAGGTGCAAAATCATCGGGACCGGAAACATAACCACAATATTTCTGAGCTTGTTGGTAAGTTCGGTGATGGTTTTCTATAACTTCATCTAGTGGTGGTTCTCGTAATAAATAAATTATTCTTTCTTTGCTGACTCCGCGTAAAAGAGAATGAATATCTAGCTCTGGTTGCTGTTGTTTTTGGCGAAAACTATTTAACCAGGATTTTTGCGGATGAGGCTTGGGAAAATCAAACTGATACATGAGCAGAAAATCAGGTTTCGCAGCCATTCCCAACATTTGAATATTTTGCCATATACCAAATTCATGTGGTGTTTGTTGCCATAACCAATCGGCTCTTTTTTCTAAATCTCGATAGCTGCTAATCATCCCTACAATTTTTCTATTCATTGATATTAATTTTTATTAGTTAATATAATAAACTTACCCATTTTTTTATTTAGATAACTCAACCTAAATACAGGTTATCTAATGAGTGCAGGTAGCAGAGATTGATCGACATAACTAAGAATCTTGGCGGCTCTATTTTCCCAAGAAAATTGTTGAACAAATTCAATAATCTGAGAATAACCCTCTATTTTTCTGGGATAAGTTGCTAAAACATATTGTAGACACGCGGCGAATTGTTTTGGGTTATCTGGTTCACACCAAGCAGCGATCGCTTGAGTGTTTTTAAACTCTATTAAGGAGGGAATTTCTGTAGCGACGATGGGCGTTCCAGAGGCGAAATAGTCAAATAATTTGAGGGGAGATGTGAAAGTCGCGGCTTTTCCTGAACAATGAGGATGGGCTAAAATATCTGCTGCTTGTAATAAGGATGCTAATTCATTATGTAATATATAACCTAAAAAGATAATATTATTGACTTGTTTGCTTGCGGCTAATTGTTGATAATGTTCTACTTCATCAGATTTACCACCTGCACAAACAAACTGAACAGTCGGCATTTCTTTTGCTACTTCAATCAGTAAGTCAATACCTTTAAATTGTTGTAGTGCTCCTGCATATACTATTAAATGTGAGTCTTTATTTTTCAGAAGTTTTTCCCGCCATTTTGCAGCTTTTTCTGGCTGTCTGAGCATAAATAAACTATTAAAACCATTGTGTAATTTAATCACTTTGTCTGGAGGCATACCATTTTTAATCATACTTTCACGAATAGTATCGACAACTGTTATTGCAATTTGAAAAAGAGGACTTTTGACGATTTCCGGTTCAAATTGTTTATCTTCATGGTGGTGATGTTCATAAATGGAGGGAATACCATTTTTAATTGCTGCTTTGATTAAATTCCAATTACGAGTATGCAAAAGTTTAGTATTAGGAAATATATAGAAAGGAAAATAATATTTTGAGGCGATGGTATTAGAATTAGTTAATTTGCTGGGGAAGTTATCGATAGGCCAAGGCATAGGTAATGGAGCGACTTTGAGTTGATGATGTAGGTTATAGTATTTAATGAGTTTTTCTGGAGGTGTGATCGGTTTAAATGGATGAATTAATTGGATGAGATTAATAGCTTTGACACCTTTACACGGATATACTAAAACAGTTGAATAGCCTAAATTTGCTGCACCATTAGCTGCATTTGTGGACTGGACTAGATGAGCTTCTGGCTTGGGTAAATCTGATTGAATGTAGAAAATATAGTTATCTTTTTTCATTATTGCCTATTTTTAGACTATGCTCGAATTTTTCTAATTTATCGAACAAATGGATAGCAGAGTTATATGCTTCTGCAACTAATTTGTTTTGCTCTTGTGCGTCGTATAGTTCGTTATCAGCTAAAGAATGCAGAACTCCCATAATGATATTGATGCAGCTACGGAAATCTTCAAAAATATGCGTAAAACTTTGATATCTTGTAATTACACTATTATTTTTTTCGATAGATGAAAAAGATTGATTTTTAATTTGCTGATTAAATATATCGTCAAAAATATCAATAATTGTGATAATTCTTAAGGATGAAATATTAGATGCTGCAATTAATTCTCTTCGCTCTGGGAAACTGTCTACTAGGTCGTCTAGTAGTAAAAGTAGAAAGCCAATCATCGAGTTAAGCTGATTCCTAATTTCATGAGAAATGCGGACTAAGCTTTGATATTGTTGGGTGGTAGCTTCCGGATGATTGTTAAATTGCATAAAGTAAAGGCGCGAGTAATAACCACCTTTTTTTAATAGTTCTTCGTGAGTTCCTATCTCGACAACACGTCCTTGATCTAGGACAGCAATTTGATGAGCTTTTTGGATTGTAGATAGGCGGTGAGCAATAATTAAAGTTGTGCGATCGCGGCTAAGATCGTCAAGGGCGCTTTGCACTAAACGTTCAGAAACTGTATCTAACGCGCTGGTAGCTTCATCTAAAATGAGAATTTCTGGATTTTGTAGCAAAGCACGAGCGATCGCTATTCTTTGTCTCTGTCCACCAGATAACATGACACCGCGATCGCCAATTAAGGTATCAAATCCTTGGGGTAATTTGCTAATAAATTCATAAGCATTTGCTCGTTTTGCTGCTGATAAAATTTCATCATCAGTAGCATTAGCACGACCATAAATGATGTTATTTCGCACTGAATCATTGAACAAAAAAGTATCTTGACTGACGATTCCCATCTTGTGACGCACGGATGTGAGATCGAAGTCGCGCAAATCCCTACCATCAATAGTGATAGAGCCGGATAATGGATCGTAAAATCTGGGTAGGAGGTCTGCTAAGGTTGATTTACCAGCGCCAGAACCACCCACTAAAGCCAGCGTATGACCACGAGGTAAAAATAAATCTACATCTTTAAGTACTAACTTTTCATGATCAGGGTACGCAAAAGAAAGGGAATTAAAATGTACTCCTTTCTCTAATTTTGTATAGGAAATTTTCCCTCTGCTCATGAAGAGTTTATTATCTTGATTTAAAAACTCTGTCACCGTATTCACACTAGCGGTGGTACTAGCCAAGCTACTACGGACAGTGTTTAATTGCGAAATTAATGGTAGCAGTCGTAATAATACTAATAAATATGTTAGTAGTACAGCGGATAAAGAAGCAATTTGATTTGCTAATAAAAACTTACTTAAAAATACAATTAATAGTAATGCGGTAATTCCCATGACCTCGCTCAGAGGGGCGATGGCTTCCGAATTAACTTGAGATTGAAAATCTGCTTTTTCCCGGGCGCGAATTAAGTTTTTCACCTTATGATATTCCTTCTCTTCATTTCCCGTAGCTTTTACTAAGCGAATACCATTTAAAATCTCCAGCATAGCAATTGAATAAGCTTTAGACATCTCACTCAATTGCTTACCAAATCTTTTAGACCGAGAAATTGCATACTGATTTACTAATGTCACTAAAGATAATAAAACCGTAGCCGCCAGTGTCAACTTCCAAGAAATTGACAACAATAATCCAACAAACACTAAGATAGTAATTCCTAAAATAAGTAGCTTAATTGTCAGACCAATAGCAGTTGCGGCTCGACTAATTTCCCCTCCCAGACGATTGATTAAATCGCCAACCTTCATCTTGGCATAATAATCTATGTCTATTTCTAATAATATTTTTAATCCAGTTTCTCGCATATCTGACATCAGTCTTCTGGTTAAAGAACTCGATGCTAATGTACTAGTGTATGTAGCTAAATTTTTGAGAAAAATAGTAAATATAATTACCCCAGCCATGACCGTGAGCCGATAATTTTCTGGAACCTGATCAAAGGGAGTCATAATTGCTTTCAAAATACCTGGGGCTTTGCTTAAATCTGCTTGTTCACCCACAATTTTTAAAACTATCGGCACAATTAATGCGGTGCTGACACCGTTAAATAAACCTCCAGAAAATCCCAAGACTATCGTCAGAATTATTAAACCCGGGTACGGTTTAGCAAATTTTAATATTAGTTTCCTAGTAGACATAAGTTATTTTGATAAAAATTAGTTCATTATTATAATTTTTACAAGCGAGCAATTACCGAATCCAAATTAATAGCCATCGCCTCGATACTATATTTTTCTATACATCTTTTTCTAGCTTTTATCCCTTGAGCATTTGCTAAATCTAAGTTTTGAAATATCAATTGAATTTTGTCGGCGATTTGTTCAGGACAATTAGGTTCAACTAAATAACCAGTGTCACCTAAAATTTCGGGAATATCTCCTACAAATGTTGATAACACAGGTTTAGCCATCGCCATTCCATCTGTTAGTTTCAAAGGAAATTGAGCGCGGGTTTCTGGTGTATCTCGTTGCGGTACAACAATAATATGAGCAGCAGCTATCACATCAGGCATTATATCTGCAGGATAATTAGGAAGCTTAATGATCCAGTGTCCCCATTTTTGTGTCAGTTGTTCATCATAATTATCATAGGGACTACCACCAACAATTACTAGTTTTAAATCTGGTTGATTAATTTTATCTAGGGCGATGAGGACATCTTCTAAACCTTTATAAGGTCTAGGTGCTCCAGGAAACATTAAGACTCGATATGCTGATAAACCATAGCGATTTCTACTTGCATCAGCATCATATCGAGTGGGATCAAATAAAGAAGTATCTTTACCGTTGGGAACAAAAATACCCCCAAAACGCTGCTGTAAAAAGTTAGTATGTACCGTGACGGCGTTGGCTTGTTTCACTAATTTTTCCATCCATTGTAAATATAAAGGATGATTAGGTAATGTCAAAGCACCACCTTTTTTTAGTAAATCTCTAGCTAGCTGTTTCCAGGTAAAATCATAATGCCATTTGTCGCCACCATGCCAACTAAGTTCCCAGTCATCTATGTCTAAAATTATGGGTTTTCCGGTGTACAACTTTTTCAAAAGCCCTACGCCAAAACTTGCTGGTTGTGGTTTGATTGCATAAATAATATCTCCATTGATTAATTGCAAAATTTTACTAACGGATAGAAAAAAGCTGGGATAAGTTGAGCCTTTGATAGCGTGTATTTTAGCATCATGAGGAATTGCTCTATATAATTCATTGCCAAACAAAAAACCGATAATATCTACTTGATGTCCTAATTTGTTTAGAGCTTTTTGAAGCAAAGATGCGCGCACAAAGCCATCATTAGTAGATAAATTCCAGACGAGCAATGATATTTTTAAATGTTTTTTCATGACCGCTGGGTTTCTTCTTGATAAATCATTTGGTACGCCAGGGATTTGTTACCTGATTTGGTAAAAATAATTGAGCCAGTTGATCAAATATTTTTGTATATAATGAACGGCTAATATCTTTAGCGTATTGAGGTCTATAAGGATAGGTACAGTGGAGTACTTTAATTTCTCCCTCAATATTGTATGAATCTTTCCATTTACTCAAATAGTTGTAGTTTGCTGGTAGAATTTTGATGAGCGGTTTTACAGATGCGATCGCAGCTGCAAAAGCACCCTGATCTCGCAGCAGTAATTTATCTTGGTTTTTGGTAACTACATTAAAGTAATCTTGAAACTTTGCAAAAAAGTCTTGAGTTGTCGGTGTTTTTTTAAAAGCAATAAAACCACCATTATACTGAATACTATCTTCCTGGAGCGGTAGCCCTAGAGCTTGTAAAGTCGGTAAAACATGAGGTAAATTTTCTTGTTGATTTCCTCGCAATAAATTTGTAGCTTTTGCAATTACAGGTTGAACATCTTTGGTTAACAACAAATCAAATTTATCTAGATCTTCAAACACATCATTAATATCCGTAAGTAAGCAAATATCCGCATCTAAAAAAATAGTTTTATCAAATTCAGAAGCTGTAAATAAAGAAATTTTCGCTAGCCGCGATGCTAAAACCGTATTTTCATGTTTGGGTGCTGGCTTTAAAATTACATTTTTAAAAGCTCTGAGCAAGGGATAAAAAATGCGAGGAACTCGGTCAATTAAAATAATTATCGGTTCTTGGTGGAATTTTCTAATTGCTGCCAAAAAATGTATACAATCTTGCAAGGAATAAATTCCTGTCAAAATTGTCATAAAACCTCTAGTTTTTGTCACCATAAAAAGTAAATTTATGATTATTAATGGCTGGAATGACTTTCATCAATTAACTAATAATTAAATTATCTCAATTTATATGATGCTTTAGGATTTTCCCTATAGTAATTCTACGGGAAATTATATTCCTTTTCATGGTTATTTTACGAATTAACAGTATTAATACTGAGCAAACAGTAAGTATATATATTTGGCTTATCTGAAATTAAAACTTTCATTTATTAGAAAATTTATTCATAAAAAAACTAACAGCATAATTCTGTTAGTTTAATATTAATATTTCGGCTAATTAATTTTAACCAAATTCATAACATAGAAATTTAGACTAGTAAAAAAACTACCAGTCAACTAATTGAACTTGTCCTGTTTGGATAGAATCAAAAACGCGATTAATTTGGCGACGTTCTTCAGTACTAATATCACCATGATTAAAGATAGTAGCAGTGAGTAAACTATGGTCTTGGCGACTCATACTTCCTGAGATGAGGATGCGGTCTACAATGCGCTTGGCAGTTATTTCAGCTTGATTAACTGGCTGGTAGATGGAAGATTCGTAGTTCATATTTCTCCTGTAGATGATGCAACTGATGATGAAAAAAAATGTGCTTAACTTTTTGTAAAAAGCAGCCACATAAAAGTTTTTACTTATTGATTTTGGCTGATTAGAACAAATGTTATTGCTCCCCGGTAGCAAATTTTCTTAGCACAAGGGGAACAAAAAAGACCAAAATTAATCTAGCTTTGCCTTTGCGCTTGTTTCCAGAGAAATTTTACTGATTATATTTGTCAGGTTCAAAAGCTTTTTACTATGATTACCGTAAAATTACGGTTGTGTATGACTATATCTAATGATCAATAACAGCTATAATGAACAAAACATGAGCGCTTTATGTAGCTAGTGCCTATCTACTGGGACGGAATGTTATCGATAAATACCACACTTACTTGTAGAGAAAGCGAAAGTAATGGAAGTTATTCGTCTTCAAGCACTCGCGGACAACTATATATTCCTGCTATATGACAGCACACTTAACATCGCAGCGGTTGTTGATCCAGCCGAGGCTGAACCAGTACTCCAGCAACTTACACAATTAAATGCAGATTTAGTAGCGATTTTTAATACACACCACCATCGAGATCACGTGGGTGCAAATCTGCAACTTATCGAAAAGTTTCCCCAACTCACAGTCTATGGTGGTTCTGAGGATCGAGGTAGAATTCCTGGACAGCAGGTGTTTCTGGATGATGGCTCCCGTGTCCAGTTTGCTGATAGGATTGTCGAAGTTTTCTTTGTTCCAGGTCATACCCGCGCCCACATAGCGTATTATTTTCCCCCAAAACAGGCGGGTGAGATGGGAGATTTATTCTGTGGTGATACCTTGTTTGCGGGCGGTTGTGGTCGCTTAATGGAGGGGACACCAACACAAATGGTAAATTCTTTAGAGAAACTGCGTGCTTTACCGGATAATACGCAGGTTTGGTGTGCTCATGAATATACTTTAAAAAATTTACAATTTGCTTTGACCGTTGATGGTAGTAATACTGAGTTGCAAAAGCGCTACCATGAAGTGCAAGCTTACCGTCGTCAAGGGGAAGCGACTGTTCCCTCGCTTTTAGGTGTGGAAAAACTGACAAATCCTTTTCTGCGTTGGGAGCAGCCGTCATTACAATTAGCTGTCAACAGTCATGACGCAGTACAAACCTTTGCTCGGATACGAGGATTGAAGGATAAATTTTAGTTATCTCAAAAATGCCGTATGTCCTACGCTTCCGCTTTTTCTCCTAACTACAGCACTGCGAGAAATCGTTTTTGCACTGCGGCGCAGTCCTTGGGGTGTCGTCTGGAGACATACCCAATTGAGCAGAATGGTTCTGATGGGGAGGAATTATCGATTGATGTGGCGATGGTGGGGAGTCCGCACCCACAACAAATAGTAGTTGTTTCTAGTGGATTGCACGGTGTTGAGGGTTTTTTCGGCTCTGCAGTTCAGTGCGCCTTGCTAGAGGAGCATTTGGTTGATTGGAGTGCCACCCAAGGTATAGGATTAGTATTATTACATGCTTTAAATCCTTATGGTTTTGCGTGGCGCAGGCGGTGGAATGAGGACAATGTTGATCTTAACCGGAATTTTTTGCTACCTGGGGAAGAATATCGGGGTAGTCCAGAAAAGTACCATGATTTGAATTGGTTGTTTAATCCGACTTCACCACCATCTCGTTTTGAACCGTTTTTAATCAAAGCGATCGCTACTATTGTCCGTCATGGCATCACTTCTTTAACAGAAACTTTGCCGGTGGGGCAGTATGATTTTCCCCAAGGGCTATTTTTTGGTGGACATCGCCCCTCAAAAACTTATGAAATTCTCCAAGCGAATCTAACTCGCTGGATTGGTGAAGCCACAAATGTAGTCCACATCGACTTCCACACCGGACTGGGTAAAAAAGCCACCTATCAACTTTTCATTGATGACCCCCCAGATTCAGCAGCAACCCAATGGTTGCGTGAGAATTTTGGTCATCAAATCGTTACACCAGACAAACTCAAGGGTAATGCTTACAAAATTCGCGGGGGTTTAGGAAGTTGGTGTCAGGCGATGTTTCCTCAGTGCAATTATCACTTTCTCACAGCGGAGTTTGGCACTTATCCTGTGCTCCAGGTGGTCGAAGCATTGAGAGCAGAAAACCGTGCTCATTTTTTTGCACCACCACATCACCCATCCCCAGAATGGACGCGCCAGCGACTGGTGGAAGTGTTTGTACCTGCAGATTTGGCTTGGCGGGAAGCAGTGGTATCCCAAGGCTTGGATTTGGTCGCCAGAGCGATTGAGGCTTTGGGAGCAAGAGCGATCGCTTAAGCTAAACTTTATAGTGGCGAATAGTTGCGATCGCCCCCCGCCTTTCGCTACGATCTGTAAGCTTTAGGGTATGGGCAAAGCTACTTGGGACACAGCTACATTCATGTGAGCTACCCTGCTGAAACCCAAGTTAATGAGATTCTACAGGAAAAACGAAAAAAATGGCGAAACGGATACAGTTAGTTTTAAATCAGGACGTCAGCAAACTAGGAAAATTGGGCGACTTAGTAGAAGTAGCTCCCGGTTATGCTCGCAATTATCTGATACCCCAAAAATTGGCAACTCATGCAACTCCCGGTATTCTCAAGCAAGTAGAACGCCGCAGAGAACAAGAACGTCAACGTCAATTAGAACTCAGACAACAAGCCTTGGAACAAAAAGCCGCTCTCGAACAAGTCAGCAGCTTAAAAATCGCCAAGCAGGTTGGTGAAAACGAAGCAATTTTCGGTACCGTCACCAGCCAAGATGTTGCAGATGCAATTAAAGCCGCTACCAGCCAAGAAGTTGACCGTCGGGGAATCACCATCCCAGATATTAACCATCTGGGTACTTACAAAGCAGAGATTAAACTGCATTCTGATGTGACTGCAGAAGTGAATATCGAAGTCGTCGCTAGCTAATTATCGTTTGATTTTGACCCCAGCCGTCCTCAAGGGCGGCCCAGGGTAAACCGTTCACGAATTGTGGTAATTAACTGCTCAATACCAGTAGGTTTCTGGATGTAATAAAAGTGTGTGAATGAAGGTAAGAAAAGTTATAGAGCGTGATTTCCCAGGATTAGGAGCACGAATCAAACAGCATCGAGAAGCAGACAGACGTTCCCTAATTCAGCTTTGTGCTGAAATTGACATGACACCTGCTAACTGGTACAAAATCGAAAACGAAGAAACCAAGGTTTTACCCCTAGAAACCTTGCAGAAAATCGAAAGCGTTTTAGGACTGGACTTGGGAGTAAACCTCGATGGTTAATTCCGCAAACACTAACTATTACTTGTCGATTTTGGACTATAAGAATAATAGCGAAATCATCATCGTCCGTCCCAAATCGCAAATTTAATCCTTATGGCTGAAGAACTGAGTTTTCAAGGCGATGGTAGCGGTGCTCTACCACCCCAAAACATTGAAGCAGAAGAAGCGATTTTGGGGGGAATTTTATTAGATCCAGAAGCAATAGGGCGAGTGAGCGATCGCCTCATCGCCGACGCATTTTATATTAGCGCCCATAAAGAAATCTATCAAGCCGCTAAACAGCTACACACCCAAAGTAAACCCACAGACTTATTAACAGTAACTAGTTGGTTAGCTGACCATGATTTACTAACCCGCATCGGTGGAAGAAACAAATTAGCTACCCTCGTAGACCGCACCGTTTCTGCAGTCAACATCGACACCCTAGCAGTGTTAGTCATGGACAAATACCTGCGGCGACAATTAATTAAAGCAGGTAATGAAATTGTCCATCTTGGTTATCAAACCGAAACCGAATTACCAATAGTTCTTGACCAAGCAGAACAAAAAGTTTTTGGTGTCACTCAAGAGCGTCCCCAATCAGGATTAGTCCACATTTCTGACACCTTAGTCAACACTTATTCTGATATTGAAACTCGCCACCAAGGTATTGCTTTACCAGGAATTCCCTGTGGTTTTTATGATTTAGACTCCATGACTAGTGGCTTTCAGCGCTCTGATTTAATCATTGTTGCTGGTAGACCATCAATGGGAAAAACAGCATTTTGTTTGAATTTAGCAAATAACATTGCCGCAGGTTATAAACTCCCAGTTGCTGTTTTTAGTCTGGAAATGTCAAAAGAACAATTAGTGCAGCGATTATTAGCCAGCGAAGCGGGAATTGAAAGCGGCTATTTGCGGAGTGGACGCATCAGTCAAACCCAATGGGAACCTTTAAGCAGCGCCATTGCCAAACTTTCAGACATGCCGATTTATATTGACGATACCCCGAATATTACCGTCACTCAAATGCGTAGTCAAGCGCGAAGATTGCAAGCAGAAAAAGGCATGGAACTCGGATTAATTGTGATTGATTATTTGCAATTAATGGAAGGTGGCGGTGATAATCGTGTCCAAGAATTATCAAAAATTACCCGCTCTTTAAAAGGTTTAGCTAGAGAATTAGCTGTCCCAGTCATTGCTTTATCGCAATTGAGTCGAGGTGTAGAAGCGCGGACTAACAAGCGCCCAATGTTGTCAGATTTGCGTGAAAGCGGCAGTATTGAGCAAGATGCAGATTTAGTAATTATGTTGTACCGTGAAGAATATTACAATCAAGACACTCCCGATCGCGGTGTCGCCGAAGTCATAGTAGCAAAACACCGTAACGGCCCCACAGGTACTGTTAAACTATTATTTGATCCACAGTTTACCAAGTTTAAAAATTTAGCAAGACCAGGTAATTATTAAAAACTTCTACACCACAAAAAATGATGTAGAAGAAACATTAATTATGAGTGAAGTATTCCAGTTGCCAAGTTCCATGTTCACCGCAAAAATATATAGTAACTGGTGCACTGATTAGAGGCTGAATCACCATACCAGTAACCCTCTTGCTGACAAGCTCTATCTATTTCACTTGTCCAGATTAATGGAGCGAACAACTTTCCAAAACCAAACAATAGAAAGTTGAGCACCACAAAAGCGAAGATAGCACCAAACCAATTGGTTCCTTGCTCTTCCATCGTCTACCTCCTTAGTTATTTTCATTGCATATCTTATGAATGGCAACTAAATAATTAATTGCTAACTTCAGAATATGTAAAACTCGTTTTAAACACAGCCACTATTTCTGCTGTGATCAGTTCAGAAATCAGCAGAAAAAATTGCACTTTTGTGCATATGCTGATGGAAGCATCTGTGCTCATTACCCCTTCAGCAGCAAAAACTAAATCTGAAACCAAGCAGTCAAAGCCACAGCCAAAGCATCCGCAGCATCATCAGGACGGGGAATCTCATCTAAATCTAGTTCCCGCGCTACTGCTTCTTGGACTTCGAGTTTCTCCGCATTACCATATCCCGTCAAAGCTTGTTTAATTTGCGCTGGCGTAAATTCCACATAAGGGAGACGATGCTGGCCTAACACCAGCATGAGTACACCACGAGCCTGTGCCACTAAAATAGTACTTGACATACGATAGAAGAACAACTTCTCGATCGCTACCAAATCTGGTTGCAATTCAGTTATCAGGGTATGTAAATCATCGAACAAGGTACACAGTCGCTGTCCCATTTCGGCATTTGCAGGTGTGCTAATCACCCCAAAATCCAGCATATTCACGGTTGTATCTTGTATCTTGGCTTCATTTTTTTTGCAGGTAATGAGTCCGAACCCTAAAATTGCTAGTCCCGGATCTAATCCCAAAATTCGTGTTTCCATTAAATTAACATTTACCAAAGTAGAGTATTGTTCCACTGGGAGCACTAGCGGCTTTGAGGATCGGCTCAAAAATGAACGAGACGGGAAAATTTAATCATTCCACATTTGGTGTTCAAACCAAGTAGTGTACATTTTCTGTTAATTATTGTTTTTACCATTGCTCCAAACTAGGTATGTCAATCGGTTTTCTCAGACAAGCCCTCAACGCACTGCAAAAGCGATCGCGCAATCGCACTTCCCATCGGGTTAACCAGTGGTTCAAATGGCTATCTCCTGGATTATCAGTCAAACGTTGGCTGCTAATCAGTGTTGGGGGTGTAATATTGGCGAGTCTGGGGTTAGCTATTTGGATTAAGCTGACCCCGATTTTTTGGACAATAGAGTTGCTCAGAGAGTTACTGGGAGCGATCGCTAATATCTTACCCAACTATATCAGCGGCCCTCTGGTGGTACTGTGCGGTTTATTATTGCTCCTTTGGGGTCAAACACGCACCGTCGGTTCTATTACTAAAGTACTTCGACCAGAAGGAGGAGAAGAAGAACTCATAGATGTCTTACTCGCCCATCGGCGATTATACCGAGGGCCGAAAATAGTCGTTATTGGCGGTGGGACAGGTCTTTCGACTTTACTGCGAGGATTAAAAACCTCCAGCGCGAATATTACGGCGATCGTTACCGTCGCCGATGATGGTGGGTCTTCGGGGCGATTACGTCAAGAATTTGGTGTTCTCCCTCCAGGTGATATCCGCAACTGTCTAGCAGCGTTAGCAGATGAAGAAAAGCTGTTAACAGAATTATTTCAATACCGTTTCCGAGCTGGAGACGGATTGACTGGACACAGTTTTGGTAACTTGTTTTTAACGGCCATGAGTGATATCACTGGAGACTTAGAGCGAGCTGTTGCTGCTAGCTCTAAAGTTTTAGCTGTGCGGGGACAAGTTTTACCCGCAACTCTCAGCGATGTTCGTCTCTGGGCTGAATTGGCTGATGGTCGCCGGATTGAAGGCGAATCTAATATTCCCAAAGCTGGGGGGAAAATTACCAAAGTTGGCTGTATACCCGCCAATCCGCCCGCTTTACCAGCCGCAATTAAGGCCATTAAAGAAGCTGACTATATTATCATCGGCCCTGGAAGCCTCTACACTAGCTTAATTCCTAATTTGTTAGTACCAGAAATTGCTGATGCGATCGCCCAAACAACATCACTCCGCATCTATATCTGCAATATCATGACCCAACCTGGGGAAACCGAGGGTTATAGCGTCGCTGACCATATCCGCGCCATCGACGCCGCAGTGGGAAACAGAAGGTTATTTGATGCTGTGCTAGTACATAAAAAATCGCCTTCAGTGAAATCGCTCATCCGTTACGCTGAACAAAATTCCCACCCAGTTTTTTTAGATCGAGAAGCTGTCACCCAACTAGGGCGACGGATTGTCCCCGCTAATGTTTTATTTGAAGATGAAACAGGTTATGTACGTCACAATCCCCAAAAATTAGCGCGCGTATTGTTACGGTGGTACAGTGGAGCACATCATATTAAATGAATATTTTGCTCACAGATGCACAAGCAACTTTCAATTTGGGCTTAACTCTTGGTCGCACCCTCGCTGCTGGAAGCGTCATTCTCCTCACAGGCGATTTAGGCGCCGGTAAAACTACTTTAGTACAAGGTATTGGTCAAGGGTTGGGAATCACTGAACCAATTGTCAGTCCCACCTTTACTCTCATCAATGAGTATCTGGGTGGACGTCTTCCCCTTTATCATTTAGATTTATATCGCCTAGAACCACAAGAAGTTGTGGGCTTAAATTTAGAGACTTATTGGGAAGGTCTGGAAGTGGCGCCGGGAATTATGGCCATTGAGTGGGCAGAAAGATTACCTTATAAACCAGATAGTTATCTGAGTATATATTTGAGTTATCACCCTGGGGGCGATCGCCAAGCTGAAATTACCCCATTTAATAGCACTGCAGGACTAATATTTGATTTCTGAAAAAAATTCAGTCCACTTTTATTCCCTTGTTCCCTGTTCCCTAATCAAAGCTGACTGTTATATATAAATTTTCATGTAGAGACGTTGCCATAAACGTCTCTACACAGGTTGGAAAGAATGCAAAATTATTTTTCTACCGCACGGAAATGGAAAGTATGATTTATGCAACAGAGTAATTTACTAGCAAACTTTTATATCCAGCCTTTGGGCAAAAATACACAGCAAATCAGCTTCTATCTGCCGCTACCGCGCTCGTCTTCGTTACAGTAATTATTTAGCATTGTTATCTTTTTTATTCAAAAATTAATCAAAACCTGTTGACCTGGAGAAACATGACAGTTAGATTTACTAGCTGTATTACCAAAATCAGTAATTACTAGTATGAAAATTGCAGATTAACTCAAAACATCTAAATAACAGCAACTTATAAAAAGAAAAAATGCCAAATCTACCTCAGTCAAAACGAACGCTTACATCCCGCGTTCATCAAGCGGTTTTCTTGCCTAAAGTGGCAATTTATGATATTGAGATTGGCATACAGCTTTTTATAGGTAATATCTAGCAAAATGCCGATTTATTAATTACCTAAGTACACAAAAAATTAGGCACAGAGAATACCAGTTGCTGTAGAGAGTGAGAGGCGGAGGTTTTGAATCTGCTAACACTGTGTTTCTATTCGATTATCCTCTTGATGAGTTTGATAAATTGTCTGTTTGGTTACTTGTTGCTACTTTCTTAATTTTGTAAAAAATCATCTTCTTTTTATAAGAAACAAAAGATTACACTGATTAGTGTTAGGAAAAACATGTTTTCTTAATCTATAAATTAAGCATATATAAACTCTTTTTAATTGAAAACAGAGTTTTCACATAACTTACCTAGCTTAATTAATTTGCCGAATTTTCTATAATTGTGCAAATAAAAATTGCAGATAGTGGAATACCCATAGGTGGTCGGAAATCTTTAAAGGTATAGCATTTATGTATGAATTGTCTAACTTAATCTTTAACTTTATTTGTCTGTGCTAGATTCACAGCCAATCTAGATAAAAATGACATCAACAAATTAATGGTGATAGTTAAGCTTATCTAATTACAAAATAGAGAAAATTTTATATGTGTATATGTTGCTATTACTTAATTAAGGCTTACGTAATGTATGATAGTTGCGTATAAGCACTAGAATATCTGCGATTTACCCGAGATTTCTAGGATAATCAAATTTATAGCAGGGAACAGGGAATAGGGAAGAGAGAATTGGGAATAGAGATGATATTAATATCAATTCCCCAGTCCCTAATTCCTAGGGTATTTGCTAAGAAAAATTGAGAGCCTGACCCCGTACCGACTCATTTACTTGACCCTGATCATAGACAATTTCGCCACCAACGATGGTTTTGACAGCCCAGCCGGTGAGGTTCCAGCCTTCAAAAGGACTCCAACGACACTTAGTGAACAATTCTTCCCGCAGCACTGGGCGGTAAGTGTTTAAATCTACAAGCACTAAATCGGCGTCATAACCAGGGGCGATCGCGCCTTTGTTGGGGATACCATAAGCAACCGCTACAGCCTGAGACATCCAATGGACAACTTGAGCAATGGTACACTTTCCTTGCATCGCGGCTGTTAACATCAACGCCAGAGAAGTTTCCACCCCAGGCATTCCGGAGGGACTATGGGGATAGGGTTGGGCTTTTTCTGCTAAAGTGTGTGGTGCATGGTCAGTGGCGATGAAATCAATCACACCATCGCGTAAAGCTTGCCATAAAACTTCATTATCGTGGGGCGATCGCAATGGAGGATTCATCTGCGCCAAAGTCCCAATTTTTTCATAAGCGCTCGTATTCAGCAATAAATGCTGTGGAGTCACCTCGGCTGTCACCCAACTGGGTTTCTCTTGACGCAGTAAATCAGCTTCCTCTGCGGTTGACATATGCAGAATATGTAGCCGGCGTTGGTATTTTTGCGAAAGTTTTAAAGCCAGTTTAGTCGCCAGCAATGCGGCTTGATTGTCTTGAATTTGGGAATGGACTGCAGGATCATCAATACCAGAAAACTCCTGACGCCGCTGGCTAATTCTGGCTTGATCCTCCGCATGAACAGCAATTAAGCGACTCCCTTGAGCAAAAATCGCCTCTAACGCCGCCTCTTGGTCAACCAACAACTGACCGTGCATCGATCCCATGAAAATTTTAATTCCCGGTGTGGGCTTGGCTTGCAGCAAGTCTGGCAGATTATCGGCTGTTGCCCCGATAAAAAAGCCATAATTAACTAAGCACTTTTGGGCAGCGAGTTGTAGCTTATCATCTAAAGCTTGCTGGCTAGTGGTCAACGGGCGTGTATTCGGCATTTCCAGAAAAGAGGTGACTCCTCCTTTGGCGCAAGCCCGACTAGCGGTAGATAAATCTTCCTTGTATTCTAGTCCTGGTTCGCGGAAATGTACTTGTGGATCGATGACTCCTGGCAACAAAGTTAACCCTTGTGCGTCTATTTCAAGCGTGGGTGCGGTGGTAGTGACTGCTGGTGCGACTTCGACAATTTGGCGATCGCGCGTCAGCACATCCCCAACCATCAATTCACCATCAGGTAGAATTATGCGAGCGCGACGAATCAGTAAACTTTTTGGAGATGACATGTGGTTAAAAGCAGTAAGACACAGAGCTACGCATGACGGATAACTATCCTTTTAGGTTAAACTTGGTTGCGCTCTCTAGTCATAAATTTTGGTCACAAGTTAAAAAAAAGTGGATTATTAATTAACAAGACCCCTGTGAAAATGCCTAAATAATCAGAAAATCTAACTTCTCCCGTTAAGATTAAAAAATAAGGTTCCTCTTGGCGAGTTCACTACCTGCATATTTTTTACTTCAATAAATTTCATGCAAAATCAAGTGTCTGATAACAACTCTAGTCAACAACCCGATAATTCCTGGATTGCAGAAATAGGTAGAACAGTTGTTTTAAGCATCGTTCTAGCACTAGGAATTCGTACTTTTGTTGCAGAAGCTCGTTGGATTCCTTCCGGTTCTATGGAACCAACCCTCCATGGCACCCCCAACCAATGGGAAGCTGATAAAATCATTGTTGATAAGTTGAAGTATAAATTTTCCGAACCGCAACGAGGGGATATTGTCGTTTTTTCGCCTACAGAAGAATTACAAAAAGAACAGTACCAAGACGCTTTCATTAAACGTGTGATTGGTCTACCGGGCGAAAAAGTAGAGCTGAGAAATGGCAAAGTTTATATCAACAACAAACCTTTACCCGAAAATAACTACCTCAGATCTAACCAACGCACTGTCACTGAAGTTTGCACTTCCGGTCAGCAACCCCCTTTCCTCGCCAAACCCCAAACTATCCCCGCCAACTCTTACTTAGTGCTGGGTGATAACCGTGGTAGCAGCTACGACGGGCGTTGTTGGGGTATTGTCCCCAAGCAGAAAATTATCGGTCGGGCTGTAATCCGTTTCTGGCCGCTGAATCACATCGGCGGAATTGATAAAACTCCACTTTATCCATAGTTAAAAATTATCTGTATTACTCGTGAATTTTAATTTTTGGTAGTTAAATAATCTTGCTATGGTGGATTAGTAACAACAGCATTTTTAATTTGGGATTTCCAGTCTTAGACAGGAATATCTAGCCTGAAATCCCAAATTACAAGTTGCTCGTCATCAAATCAATCTCTGCTGATGCCATACCTAGCCAAAATTCTACTGTATCCAGTTAAGTCTCTTGATGGCGTGGAAGTTGAAATTGCCACAGTTTTGGCTAGTGGAGCATTACAGCGCGATCGCGAATACGCAATTTTTGATGATGCACAAAAGTTTGTCAATGGCAAGCGCCACGCCAAAATTCATCTTCTGCGGGCGCAGTTTACATTAGCCCAGAAAACTCTCTCGCTACAAATTCCAGGGAACGATTCACCACAAATTTTCCATCTGGATCAGGAGCGACAAGCTCTAGAAGCAGCTTTAAGTGATTTTTTGGGATTTGCTGTCAAAGTAGAGCAAAACACGCTCACAGGCTTTCCCGATGACCTCAACTGCTCTGGCCCAACAGTGATTAGCACCGCAACTTTAATGGAAGTGGCTTCTTGGTTTCCCAATGTCAGTGTTGAGGAAATGCGCCGTCGGATACGTGCCAATATAGAAATTGGCGGTGTATCGGCGTTTTGGGAAGACCAGCTATTTAGCGCCGAAAGCGAGACAGTCTCTTTTCGAGTCGGAGACGTACATTTTTTTGGTGTTCAACCGTGTCAGCGCTGCGTCGTCCCCACGCGCAACCCTGACTCCAGCGCAGTTTACCCAAATTTTCAAAAAACATTTATCCAACAGCGACAAGCTACTGTACCGAATTGGGTAGCGACGGCGCGTTTTCGCCACTTCTACAGCTTGAGTGTGAATACACGATTACCAGCATCAGCAGCAGGAAAAATTTTGCAGATTGGTGATGAAATTACAATTATTTAGATAGGAGATTGGTAATTGGATATTACTTCACTGACGTAATACTAAATCCGCAATTAGTGAAGCGTGATCAGAATTAGCATTGGTTCCTATATATGTGCGCGCGACACTAAAATGTTGGTTGACAAAGCAGTGGTCAATGGGAATATTTATTAATGGTAATAGCCAGTTTGGTAAATTGACATAACTTGCTGGTCGCGGCCAGCTTGGTAAAATACCAAAACCTAAGCGGGTGTTATGCAACTTTGTTTTGTTGACAAATCTGTGATAGTAAGGCGACCAAGGCGTTAAATTAAAATCTCCGGCTAAAATTAATGGCTGATCTAATTTTTGTACATAATTATTCAGCGCCTCTAGTTGTCGATTACGTCGGTGAAAATTAGCTTGTGTTACGGGTACAAAAGGATGAGTACCAATAAATTTAACTGGCTTTTTATCTATTTCTAAAGTGGCGATGAGGTTATGACCTCCTTGTCCATTAAAGCTTTCACCTTTAGCATCTTTCATGGGTAAGCGGGTAAGGATAGCTAGACCACCTCCAGGACTTCTAAAACCATTAGATAAGCTTGGTTGGAGCGCAGTTTTTAGCTTGGTAAATATGTCTTGATCAATTTCAATAAATAAAGCGATATCAGGGCGTTCATTCTGCACTAAATTAATCATTTCCTGATAGCTTTTATTTTTAATATTCATATTATATGATAAAACCCGCACCTGTTTATCTGAGTTAACATTCATCTGTCGGGCATTGGGTAGATACCAGGGAATTACTTCAATGGCATTGATTCCTACTAGTAATAAAGCCGCTAAAAACAGAATTTTGTTTTTAACTTGGCGGGTTCTCCAAAGAATAAATAAAATAATAGTAAGTATTAATGATAAAACTAAATAATGAAAGCGGAAATGGGCGAATAATTCTAATGACCAAGACCAAGCAATATAAGATAATATAGATAATGAACCGAGAATTAATAAAGCGGTAGTTGCCAAGATTAAGTAGATTCTTGAAGCCATAATAATGCGTAAAAATTTTGGCGTAAATAAAGTTTATTTGTTATTTGTAATAGTTTTAGATAACTTAAGGTTGTGCAATTTGGCTGTTCAGTTGATGAGCAGTAAAAATTGGGGAAAGGTCATGCTTTCCTTTCCCCTGGGTGGTTATTTTGTTGTTTTGGGCTTGAGAGCTAATAACATTTCTAATTCGCTCGTGGATTTATCGGGACTGGTAGCAGTAACGCCCAAACCACGGATAGAAGCCAGAATGGTGCTGGCGTCAGGGGGGAGGGATTGACCGGGAAACCGATTAATTAATGTGACTGTTTTGTCCATATCTAAGTAAAAGTAACCACCGTTGGGTTTTTGCAAAGAACTAGTAACAGCCTTAAAAGTTTCGCTATTATCGAGGGGTTGATTCTTCGCAGTGGCGATCGCATCTGCAATCGGCCCACCCACAGCCACAAGTAGGGTATCTTGATCTAGCCAACCATGAGACAATACGGCCCCTTGCGGAGTTTGCCATTCCGTGATATCCTTACCACCAACATTTCGGTTAGCAACTGTGACTGATTGCCTTTTGATTAAGTCATCGAGCTTGGTCAGAGTGCTTTCTGCAGTTTTGCGATCGCTAGTATCAAATACAAAAGCGCCCCCAACACCTACGCTAGCTAGGATACCTTGATTTGAGGGAATCGCTGCGATCGCAAATTCTTGATTCATCCAGCCAATCACTTCTTTATCTAAATCTAGATTGGCGGTTGCTTTCAACTGCTGACGTACTTGTTCCACCGCTTGATTAAATTCAGGATAATCTTTTGACTGCTCCAGTAACAATGACCAGCTACGACTGATACCCTGACCGCTGACGAGAGCTAAAGTATCAGCGGGAAATTGTCCGACTATATTTGCGGGAGCATTTTGGTACTGGAATTTATTTAATTGCGGATCTAAATTAGCGATCGCTTTTAATCTCACACCCCCATCATCCACTCCAACACCCGCCACCATAGATTTTACCAGCTTCAATTGGTTAAGGGTTTGTGGAGGTAATTGCGTTGCTTGGGGATTAGAGGTGATTAATTGCTGTACCATCCCCGCATAATCAGGTACATAAATTTGGGCTAGGGAATTTTTCACATCCACACCCTTAGCCAGAATTGTACTCGCACCTTCTTTACCAGCAAAAGATGGCTGACCTTTAAAGGTATCAATCGCTTGTTCAATACCTTTTTTCTCTGGAGCCAAAACCAGTTGACTATTATTTAAGACCACACTATATGTCGGTTTTCCCTGTTCCCTGGTTTCCGTAATTTTTTCGCCTTTATAATCAGTTTCCGTGAATTTGACACCTTTTTGTGACTTGAGTTTGTTACCAAAATTCAAAGCACCGAGTTTGTCCTTAATTCCCACCACCACCAAAACATTAGGTTCAGATTGTGGGTTTGTAGGTTGATTAAGTTGATCACCTGGAGTGTTTAACTGTGCGGGTTTCACAGAGTTCGGCGGTAACACAGCAATCATCACCCCACCAACCCAAGGCTTTAAATCTGTTTCATAAGAAATGTTACTTTCTTTAAAAGCATCTTGGTTAAATTTCTCCAGCCCCTTGGTGATCAGATTTTGGGCTTCCGGAGTCCCAAACTGCTTTAACTTTTCCCAAGCCTGGGGATCAGTATTAATGTAAGTAGCCATTAATGCTGTAGCTGGAACAACTTTAGCACTGCCGAGTGCCCCGGTACTATCCCCGACAGGCGTTTTCAAGTATAGATAAGCGGCTATACCACCAGTAATAGCCACAACCGCACCGATGGTAGGAATTAAAAACTTTAATTTACTTTCAGGCATAAGTATTATCCTCACTTGCTCTAATTGTTACCGAGGCTAGTAAAAACGTCATTGTAATCCTTGCGGATTTCTTCATCGTCCTGAAGAATTCAACGGTATTTACTGCTAAAATTGTTGTCTCTACACACTATGGCTTTAGAAATACTCTTAACAAAGTCTTCAACAGGGTGACGAGGAAATCCGTAAATGGTGTGTTGTGAATCTCAAAAAAACAGCCTCGGTGATTACAGCAAGTTATCCTTGGTTATGAGGATACTGGGGAGTATTTGTACTCAATAAACATCTATGAGAGTACAAAATACTTTTGGCTAAACGACAAAATCGTCCAAAACACCAGCCGACATCAGGGTAAGTACAAAAGAAAAAATGGGGAAGATTAAACTTCTTACACAAGTAATCACCAAGGGCGCTCAGAAAAGCCCTGAATTAAAGTACCTGCTCCTAGAGCACACGTGTTTTTATGGGTTAAATACTTATCCAGGAAGCTTTAGCAGTTTTGTCTCACCCTCTTTATTGTTCGCCTTCGTTACTTTATGTAACCCCACAGAGAAATTTTCCCTCAATATTGAGTTGCTTTGGGCACTATACCTAAAAGCAAGATTTTGCTTCACTACATCTAGCCAGACTTGTCAGGATTATAAGGGCGTAAGCGTCAATGTCACAGTCTTATTTTGATACAGATAGTCACAAACACAAACCTTTTGAGTTACCAGGGGCAAAACCACATTACAATCCTGATCGCCCAGGACAGGTAGAGCGAATTTTTTTAGACATCAGTCTAGATATCCCTAATCAAAGATATGATGCCACTTGCTTGATTAACTTGTTACCAATCCGCAATGGGATTGAGCGTTTGACTTTGGATGCTGTCAATCTCAACATCAAGTTTGTGCTGATAGATCAAGCACGGCAACGCTTTGAGTATGATGGTGAAAAGCTTTCGATTTATCTATCTGAGCCGACCCAGTTGGGTAAGCAATTATTACTTGAAATTATCTACACAGCCGAAACACCCCAACGCGGCATCTATTTTATTCAACCAGATAAACACTACCCCCACAAACCCACCCAAGTCTGGACTCAGGGAGAAGATGAAGATTCGCGCTTCTGGTTTCCCTGCTTTGATTATCCAGGACAATTGTCTACCTCCGAAATTCGTGTCCGTGTTCCTAAACCGTTGATAGCGATTTCTAATGGCGAACTGATTGATACCGAAGATGATGGCGATTACAAAATTTATCATTGGTCGCAGCAGCAAATTCATCCTACCTATTTAATGACTTTGGCGATAGGAGATTTTGCAGAAGTTCAAGACGAATGGCGAGGGAAACCCGTCATTTATTATGTAGAAAAAGGACGAGTTGCAGACGCCAAGCGCAGTATGGGAAAAACTCCGCGAATGATGGAGTTTTTAAGCGAAAAATATGGCTATCTCTATCCTTTTCCCAAATATGCACAAGTTTGCGTTGATGACTTCATTTTTGGTGGGATGGAAAACACTTCCACCACGCTGTTAACTGACCGCTGTTTGCTGGATGAACGGGCGAGTTTAGATAACCGCAACACAGAAAGTTTAGTAGTTCATGAATTAGCGCATCAGTGGTTTGGTGATTTAGTAGTAATTAAACATTGGTCACATGCTTGGATTAAGGAAGGGATGGCTTCCTATTCTGAGGTGATGTGGACAGAGCATGAATATGGAGCGCAAGAAGCCGCATACTATCGGTTATTAGAAGCGCGGAGTTATTTGACAGAAGATAGTAGCCGCTATCGTCGCCCAATGGTAACTCATGTTTACCGGGAAGCAATTGAACTTTACGATCGCCATATTTATGAAAAAGGATCTTGTGTTTATCATATGATCCGCGCAGAATTAGGCGAGGATCTGTTTTGGCAAGCAATGCAAATATTTGTGCAGGATAATGCTCACAAAACTGTCGAAACGGTAGACTTACTCAGGGCAATTGAAAAAGCAACTGGACGCAATTTAACTTTTTTGTTTGACCAATATGTTTATCGTGGCGGTCATCCTGATTTTCAGGTTGCTTATGCTTGGGATGGTGATGCTAATTTAGCAAAAGTGACTGTGACTCAAACTCAAGCCAGCCCAGGAAATAATTCTCAAAAAGATTTGTTTGATTTGAAAATTCCTATCGGGTTTGGCTGGGCTAATTCAGAAAGACCTGTGGAACTGAAAACTTTTACAGTCAGGGTACATGAGCAAGAACAAAGCTTTTATTTTCCATTAACAGAAAAGCCACAATTTGTGAGTTTTGATGTGGGAAATAATTACCTGAAAACTGTGTCTTTAGAGTATGCAATTCCAGAATTAAAAGCTCAGTTGGAATTTGATCCTAATCCGATTTCGCGTATTTATGCAGCAGTAGCTTTGGCGAAAAAAGGCGGTTTGGAAGCAACTAAAGCATTAGCCGCAGCGCTAAAAAATGATTCATTTTGGGGCGTGCGGGTGGAAGTAGCGAAACAACTAGCAGAGGTGAAATTAGACCAAGCTTTTGAAAGTTTATTACCTGGGTTGAAAGATGACAATTCTTTTGTGCGACGAGCCGTGATAGAAGCACTCGCGCACACCAAAACTGTAGAAAGCTATAAGGCTGTGAAAGAAATAGTCAAAGATGGCGATCGCAGTTATTATGTCGAAGCCGCAGCAGCTCGCGCCATCGGTGCAATATCAGCCGCTAACATAGAAGACCAACCCAAAGAAGAAAAGGCGATCAAGCTGCTAAAGTCCGTTCTCGAAGAAAAAGCCGGTTGGAATGAAGTAGTCCGCAGCGGGGCGATCGCCGGTTTAGCCGCACTCAAAACCTCAGAACCCGCGCTAAATCTAGTCTTAGAATACACCAAAATCGGTACACCACAACCCTTGCGGTTAGCTGCAATTCGTGCATTGGGAAAAATTTCCGTCGGTCAAAGTCCAGTGAACCTAGAAAGAATTTTAGATAGGTTAGCAGATCTTGCCAAAGAAACCTTTTTCCTAACACAAGTAGCAGTGTTGACAG
The DNA here is from genome assembly GCF_000332295.1 of Fortiea contorta PCC 7126. GTDB lineage: Bacteria > Cyanobacteriota > Cyanobacteriia > Cyanobacteriales > Nostocaceae > Fortiea > Fortiea contorta. The sequence continues at coordinate 3,956,067 of NZ_KB235930.1, forward strand.
CCTTGGGACAAATGGAAACACCCAAAGCCATCGGGATTTTGCGATCGCTCGCCGATCAAACAGCCGATGGTCGAGTGCGTCGCTATGCTGAAGAAGAAATTGTCGAGTTACAAAAAAATATCGGCTCAGACAATGCTCTGCGTCAATTGCGCGAAGAACTAGACCAGATTAAGCAACAAAATCAAGAATTGAAAAGCCGCTTAGAAAACTTGGAGGCGAAATCACAGAGTTGAATGGGGTGATGGGGGGATGGGGTGATGGGGTGATGGGGAGATAGGGAGGTGGGGAGGTGGGGAAGCTTTGAGTTCAAAGGCTGACGCTTCAGGCTCAAAGCCTCACGCTTCAGCCTCAAAGCCTCAAACGTCGAGTTCAAAGCCTCACGCTTCAGCCTCAAAGGCTCAAACGTCGAGTTCAAAGCCTCACGCTTCAGCCTCAAAGGCTCAAACGTCGAGTTCAAAGGCTCGCGCTTCAGCCTCAAAGCCTCAAACGTCGAGTTCAAAGGCTGACGCTTCAGCCTCAAAGGCTCAAACGTCGAGTTCAAAGGCTCGCGCTTCAGCCTCAAAGGCTCAAACTTTAATCCCCATCTCCCCATCTCCCCATCTCCCCACACTCCCCACCTTCCCCCTGCTCAAAAACTCCACCTCCGATGGGGAGTTTTTATTTTTTATGTAGATGTGATCCACTTAGCTGATAAATTTTATAGAGAATCTTAACCTAAATTTGTACTAGTTTTAACTCAACCTTTGCTAATACCGTAAGCCTTAGTCAGAAGATTGTGAGGATACTATGGCAAAATACGATATCCGATTGGGGTTTAGATGCATCAATTCCATCAACCCAGAGCCAAAATCCACAGGGAAGGCTCTCTCAAGCTGCTGTTTAATGCGTTTAGGACATGGATTTATGAAACGGCAATTACCTAAAACCACTTAGATTCTGAGCATCATGTCAAGTGGATTGCAATCAAGTCACTGCCGTCTCGTGACCAGCGAAATGCTTTCCCAGCGGCTAGTATTTACCCGTAGCATCCATGTGTAAAACATGAAAATCGCATTTTTTTGTGGAGTTTTTTTACTAAACTTGAGGAGTACTAATGCTTGAGGCTATCGCTGTTGCTTGGCTGTTACTATTTTTTGGCGATTTCCTTTCAACTTTTGTTTACCATGTACCCGAGCATGTTTTTGGTAGCCTCCACCTAAAAACGCATCACTCCTGGAAGAAAGACTTCCGCCACTACGCTATTTTGACCTTCAATGCCCAAGTTCTTTTAGATGGTATCCTTGGTGCTCTGCCTTATGTGCTGATGGGAGTAGTTCTGTGGCCTTTTTCTCCAATCGGCGTGAGCGTTGGCTTGCTCTTAGGACAGTTCCATGTGTGGTGGAGACACGTCAGCGTTTTGGATTGGCAAACTCCAAAAGCTGTAAATTTTTTGTGTCAAATTTTATTCATCACTACTCCTGAGAGACATTGGCTACACCATCAAAAAACTAATCAGGGATTTGGTGATATTTTTACCTTCTTTGAGCAACCATCTCTAGTCTGGATGCGTTGGCTGCGGCTGATTAGGCTTCATTTGCGTTACTCTCGCGTCACAAATTAATTTTGTGAGCAGATTCACGAAAGCCAGCACAAAATTTAGGAGTTATAGGGTTTCGCGCTGATTACAAAACAGTTGAATTTTGTGGAGACGAAGCCAAAGCAACGTCTCTACCACAAAAACATGTTTTGCTGCAAAATTGCATAAAAATGTGACAACGCTAGGCCTTATAGTAGGAATTTAGGGGTAATTGTCTGATTTTCACTGTTTTAGTAGTCCCTATCTGCTCCTATATTTCCTGGCACAACCAACTAGCGTCATGTCCCATCAATTGCTCGTCTGCAAGCTTGCAGTAATCTGGCCTTTGCTGACTATTTTTCAGTGCTTCGGTAGTAGACCCCCAAGTGTTGATGCTCAATCACTCCCCTCACCAGAACTACCCCCACCCCAAGATGTACAACCACTCCCCCCTTCTCCCCTCCCCTCAATTCCACCACCACAGCCACTCCCCCCACCAGAACAGTTACTTCCTTCTCCTCGCCAGGACTCCATACCAGAGCAGCCACCTCTAGATAAATTAAATGAAACTATTATTGTTGAAAGGTTTATTATTGTTGGTAGCACAGTCTTCAGTGCCGAGGAATTAGCTGAAGTTACGGCAAAATTTACTAAAAGACCAATTACATTAACAGAATTATTTCAAGCCCGGTCACAAATCAGTAATTTATATATTGAAAAAGGTTACATTACCTCTGGTGCTTATATTCCGCCGCAAACAATCCAGTCTGGTGTAATCACAATTCAAGTAATTGAAGGGAAATTGTCGGAAATTCAGGTAACAGGAACGCGGCGATTGGACTCGAATTATGTCCGCAGTCGTCTAGCCCTAGCTACGTCCCCACCCCTCAATCGAGAGCGATTGTTAGAAGCACTGCAACTATTGCAACTCAATCCGTTAATTGACAAACTCTCGGCGGAACTCTCCACTGGCTCTCGTGCGGGTACAAGCATATTACAAGTCCAAATTCAAGAAGCAAAAACCTTTAGTAGTGAAGTAGTGCTGGATAACGGGCGATCGCCTAGCGTGGGTAGTTTTCGGCGGCGGTTAGAATTGACACAAGCCAACTTGCTAGGAATAGGAGATGGTTTGAAAGTCGGTTACACCAATACAGATGGTAGCAATGGTTGGGATGTCGGTTACACTCTACCTGTGAATCCCGAAAATGGTACCATCTCCTTTAACTTTGGTACCACATCCAGTGCGGTGATTGAGCGTCCGTTTAGCATTCTCGATATTCAATCGGCTTTCCGCTACTACGAATTGAGCTTCCGTCAACCCCTGTTCCAAAGTCCTACACAAGAATTAGTACTAGGCTTAACGGCGACCCATCGAAACAGTGAAGCTACTTACGTGGAGACAGAACGCATCCCCTTTCCGGCTTTGGGTGCTGATGGGGAAGGAAGGACGCGGATATCTGCGTTGCGCTTTTTTCAAGAGTGGACTAACCGTAACAGCCGTGAAGTTTTTGGTGTGCGATCGCAATTTAATCTCGGCATAGGTGCATTGAATGCCACAATTAATCAAGATCCCCCCGATACACGCTTTTTCTCTTGGCAAGGGCAAGCTCAGTGGGTGAGGTTACTAGCTCCTAATACCTTACTATTACTCCGCGCCAACGCACAACTAGCATCTAGACCACTTTTACCTTTAGAACAGTTCGGTTTGGGTGGTAATGAAAGTGTGCGGGGCTATCGTCAAGATTTAATACTGTCAGATAATGGCGCTTTTGCTAGTGCAGAGGTGCAAATCCCCATTTTGCGTTTACCGGATGTTGACGGTCTGCTACACGTAATCCCTTTTGTTGATTTTGGCGTTGCTTGGAATAATTCTGCTAGCAGCTACTTGAGTGATAACACCTTAGCATCGGTCGGTTTGGGTTGGCGCTGGACTCAGGGCGATCGCTTTAGTGCTCGTCTTGATTGGGGTATTCCTCTGATTTCTGTTGACTCTCAACAAAGAACTCTCCAAGAAAATGGACTTTATTTTTCTATCCGCTACAGTCCTTTTTGAGCAAAAGGCTAAACTTTTATAACGATAAGAGCAAATTTAATTTTCTCTAAGAGGGATGAAATTTGATATATTTAACTCTTAAACTCCTTAACCTTTCTGCGTCTCTGCGTGAGAAAAATTATCCTGCATTTATGCAACGCCATAATTGCTAGAATGAGTCTATAAGGTTTTCATTTAAAATCAGAAATGACAATTTACAAGTTTGTTAAACAGTTATTAATTGCTCATTGGCGTTCGTTATTGGTATTATTCATTTGTATTTATTTACCTTTACAAATATTTGAAATTTTAACAGTTAAAGTTTGGCAAAATGGAGCTAGTTTTCCCTGGGATGTGCCAATACTGTTAGCAATTCACCAGACTGCTTTACCGCAATTAGATATATTTGCATTAGCATTGACTCGATTGGGATCTTTTTAGATTGCGTTGCCAATTTTTGGTGCGATCGCACTGATATTATTACAGCGAAGACAGTGGCGATATTTTGTCTATGTCATGACTGCTGGATTAGGAAACACAATCATCAACTTCGCAGCTAAGGAAATCATCCATCGCGTACGTCCTCATCTGTGGGAATCTAGTTATCATCATTATGGCTATGCTTTTCCTAGTGGTCACGCAATGACTAGCATGACGCTGGTGGTAGTTTTAGTAATTTTAGCTTGGAAAACGTCTTGGCGATCGCTCTCTATTATTCTTGGCAGTATATTCGTTTTAGCGATCGCTTGGACAAGATTATATCTGGGCGTTCATTTTCCTAGCGATATTGTAGCAGGATGGATGGTTGCATTAGCTTGGGCGATCGCTGCTAGTTTGATTATTAAACCCCATCTGACTACCGCAAGTGATGAAACTTCGTTGCTTCCTGAAGAAGAAAATCTGATTACTTAGGTGTTGCTGATTTCATGGCTGAACATAATTTCGTCTTCCACAAAAATTCTGGTGGAGACGTGAAATTGTACGTTTCTACATCTGTACAGCCGTTATTCTAGTAATTTATTGACATCTAATTTTAGTGCACTTTCTGTAATCACTTTTGGTAAGCTCCCATTCCATTTTTCTATCGCTTGTTTTCGCAGCCGATCTGTTAGCAAAGCGTTAGCGACGCAGGAGCGTCACTTTTCAAGACAGCGACTTTCTTCCCTATTCCTTATTCCGTATTCCCTATTCTCTATTCCCTATTCCCTACTATAAAAAATGGGATAGACAACTTGTCCACCCCATGAAAAATTAAGTTATGGCTAAAGCCTGAAAAACTCTAGGGAAAATATCAAGTCCCAACAGTCCAGGAATTGATGTACTCGATTTGGTCGGGGGTGAGGGTATCGATGGTAATACCAATTGCTTGTAATTTGAGACGAGCAATTTCTTGGTCTACTTCGGTAGGAATTGAGTGCAAACCAGGTGCTAATTTACCTTTATTCTTCACTAGGTATTCCACAGCTAAGGCCTGATTGGCAAAACTCATATCCATCACCGCGCTGGGGTGTCCTTCTGCAGCGGCGAGGTTAATCAAGCGTCCTTGACCGAGAACTACAACTGATTTACCATTGCGCAGTTTATACTCTTCGGTGAAGGGACGGACTTCCTTGATTTCTGTAGCTTGAGCAGCTAAATACTTAAGGTCAAGTTCCAAGTCAAAGTGACCAGAGTTACAAACGATCGCCCCATCTTTCATCACGTCGAAATGCTCACCGCGAATCACGTGTTTGTTACCTGTGACGGTGATAAATAAATCACCTAGGGGAGCAGCTTCGGCCATGGGGAGGACGCGGAAACCGTCCATCACGGCTTCGATTGCCTTGATGGGGTCAATTTCGGTGACAATTACGTTAGCGCCTAGGCCACGGGCGCGCTGGGCGGTGCCTTTACCACACCAGCCGTAACCGACAACCACGATGTTTTTCCCAGCCAGCAAAATATTTGTAGCGCGGATAATACCGTCTAGGGTTGATTGACCGGTACCGTAGCGGTTATCAAAGAAATGCTTGGTGTCAGCATCATTAACGTTAACTGCGGGGAAGGTGAGAACGCCATCTTTGAACATGGCGCGCAGTCGCACAATACCAGTGGTGGTTTCTTCGGTGGTACCAATCAAGTCAGCAATTTGGTGCTGGCGTTGTTGAATTAAGGTAGCAACGACATCGCTACCATCATCAATAATGACGTTGGGGCGGTGATCTAAGGCGATTTGGACGTGGCGGTTATAGGTTTCGTTATCTTCGCCTTTTTGTGCAAAGACGGGAATTTCATGATCGACAACGAGGCTCGCAGCAACGTCATCTTGAGTTGATAGGGGGTTACTGGCGATTAGTAGCGCATCTGCACCACCAGCTTTGAGCGCGATCGCTAAATGTGCGGTTTCTGTTGTCACGTGGGCGCAAGCCACTAAGCGCAGCCCTGCAAAGGGTTTTTCTTGGGCAAAGCGATCGCGGATTTGCTTTAATACTGGCATTTCGCGTCCAGCCCATTCAATACGCTGTCTTCCCAAGGGAGCGAGGGCGAGGTCTTTAACCTCGTGCTTTAATCGGGGAGAAGTTGCGGTCATTAAAGATTTCCTCTTTTAAAGTAAGAAAAGGTACGTATTAGTTTACGTACTCCTTTTCAATTATTCCACGACAATCGATTTTTGGCTGTAATGATTAGACACTTAAATCGATGGATGTGTGAAGTTGGGCATTGAGAATGGGTCTAAATCCCCATATAAAACAGTCTGTTCCCTGTTAAGAGTTCCCTGTTCTCTCTTTAAGTCGTGGTGAGCGATCGTGGTAATGTCAACATGATTACTACTTTTTTTGTTATTAATTTATCTTGAACCAAGAGTAATCATCAGCACTCCTTTATCCATTACCCACAGTAGATGAAGTACGGTGTCATCTATCTAAAGAGAGAGGATAACTGGAAAAGGCAAAAACTTGTCTTGTGTAGAGAGAAACTGAACTTTAGATAGGTACATTTACGGAAACTAATTATGGAGGATGGTTATAGAAGTACTAGCAGATTTTGTGTAAGGAGGTGTTTAAGTGCGCTTACAATTTTTGGCGATGACGGGTGCAATGGCGATCGCTGTTGTGTCTGCACCAAAAGCGACAGCCCAGTTTCCTTTTTTACCTAGCTTACAAGCTCCTAGCGGTGTAAGTCAGGATTCAGATAATCGGATGGTTTCTGGCTGGATTTATTTGGATGGTCGCCGATTGTTTCAGATAGCAGCATCAAAAAGCAATTTTCCGGAACGGTCGAAAAATGTGCAACAGAATTTACAGGAAATTAGCCAAAGTTATTTTCGCTCCCCTACCAGAGGAGTCAAGGTAGAGGTTCGCAAAATCAATGAATTACCGGTAATTTATGTCAACGATCGCTATCTCATGACCGTCACTTCCCAAGATATGCGCCTGCGTCAGGTAGATGGGATGTCATCTGCAAATCAAATCACCGATGCTTTGCAAGCAGACTTACAGCAAGCTAAGGGAGAGCGAGAAACTCAATTTTTAATCCAACAAGGTATGATTGCAGCTGCTAGCGCTTTGGGGATAATTCTCTTAAGTTGGGGTGTACGTCGCTGGCAGCGCAGCTTACAGTATAAATCTTTACAACCAATTGCAGCAACATCAACTGCAGAAAAAAAGATTACCACACAACTGAATCATCAACAACAGCGGCATTTACAAGAAGTCAAAAGACGATTATTTCAATTGACTCAAGCGGCGATTTGGGGTGGTGGAACTTTCTTTATCTTGGGTTTATTTCCCTACACCCGATCGCTCCAAGTCGGCATTCTCTCAGCAGCCCAATTTCCTCTAAAATTGGGTGTCGTCATCCTGGGAACTTATGTAGCTGTGCGCTTCAGCTACGCTTTAATTGACCGCTTTACCAGCACACTCATCAGCAGTGGTGCTTTATTGACCCCAGAAAGTTCAGAGCGTCTGCAACTACGAGTTTCCACGTTCTCTGGTGTCACTAAAAGTATCACGACCATTGTCTGTGTTGGTGTCGGCATTTTTCTCGCCCTAGTCGCCTTGGGGATCGATGTCGTTCCCTTGCTTGCTGGTGCTGGTTTAGTTGGTGTCGCCGTCTCCCTCGCTTCACAAAACTTAATTAAAGATGCGATTAATGGTTTTCTGATTATTCTCGAAGACCAATACGCCTTGGGTGACGTGATTGCGGTGGGCGATGTGGGAGGTTTAGTCGAAAACCTCAACCTGCGGATGACCCAAGTCCGAGATGCGGAAGGGCGCTTAATAACCATTCCCAACAGTGAAATCAAAATAGTCGCTAACCTTTCGAGTCGCTGGTCAAGAGCCGATTTAACCATTCCGGTTTCCTACCAAGCAGATGTGAATGTAGCCTTGAAATTGATTGAAACTGTGGCTCTAGAGATGGACGCAGACCCCCTATGGTTGCATCAAATCGTCGAAACACCAAAAGTTTTGGGGATTGATAATTTTGGCGATCGCGGTTTAATTATCCGCGTCTGGATTAAAACCCAACCCTTGAAACAGTGGGATGTCGCCAGAGAATATCGCCGTCGCTTAAAAGTCGCCTTCGACGAAGCCGGAATTGATATTCCTGTACCACAGCAAACAATTTGGGTCAATGATGCTCAATTGCTCAATACCCCAGCTAGGGACTAGGGGCTAAGGACGGTCTACTACTTCTCTTAAGATACAAGGTTGGGTTAAGCACAGCGCAACCCAACCTACTTTTTAAGTTTGAAAACTACCACAAAAACCTAGAACAGGCAAACCGATTATTGACGAATCACTTACCCTTGCTGTTGCGTTCTTCTAGTGCTTTATTGATTGCATCCCTGCAAAATTCAGCTTTCTCATCACCTAGTTCTTTGAGTTGCTCACTGGTTTCTTTGGTAATTCTGATATTGAGTTGTTCGGTCAACGACTTATCCCGATCAGATTTAAATTTATAAGGTTCTAGGCTTTCGGGGTGTCCTTTGGGATTAGGCATTGTAACAAACTGTAACTATAGCTTGAAACGTTTGATAGCAAGCGTTAATAATTTTATTCGGTAGTTAAAAGCTTCCAGGCACTAACTACCGAAACCCCTGTAACGAGGCATTTATTATGTTTACACGTGAAGAGTTAGCAAGCAAGTCTCTTGAAGAATTGCAACAATTAGGTAGAAACCTAGGGATAGAACCCATAGGTAATTCTGCTTATCCCAGTAGTTGGATAGTTCCACTAATCGCCGCAGCGCAAAGAGGAGTGGAGGATTGTGAAAATGGGCTGGGATTACGGCGCTTTCCGAGCGCTACTGTCATTCATTTTCTGGAAACAGCGCTCAATAATTTAGGACAACCAACCCCAGCACAAAGAACCTTAATCAAAGCTGCGTTGCAGGATATCTGGATCAACCGCATCGATTATAGAGGAGTACAGCAACGGTTGTTTGAAGTGTGGCAAGTACGCATGATGCTGCTAGAAGCATTGACAAGATTGAAATAATCTCAAGTCCAGCTAATTAGCCCAATATGGTTGGTGATGGGTAATAGGTAATTGATTTTTCTATTACTTAAAGTCCTTAATCGTTGTAGAGACGTAAAATTTTACGTCTCTACAGATGAATTTATGTAGCGAATGAAACAGCGATCAGATCCACACTAGAAATTAAAAGTAGTTCTCAGAGTACCAATTACGGCATCATTGTTATTTGCACCTTGACCGGGATTAGTTAACCAAATGACACCAGGGGTGATGGAGATATTGTCGGTGAGGCGATATTTGTAGAAGCCTTCTATATGATAAGGGCGATCGCCACCAACGCTTCCTAGATATGGTTGAGCACCAGCCAAAATTCCTAAAACGTTGCCTTTTTTACCCAAATCTGGTAGAGCTACACCAATTCCATAACTCCAAACTTCACCATCATTAGCCGCACGCAAATCGTTGATATCGCTGTAGGAAATGAAACCGCTGATAGAGAGTTGGTTGCTAGGTCTAAAAGCTGCAGCTAAACCATAGGAATTGCTTTGGTAAGGATTAACGCCACCAGCGACGAAGTTAGCTTGTGAGGTTCCCACTACCGCACCAGTAACTGAGCCAGCATCAAATAAAGCGCTGCCAGCTCCATGATAACCGTGGACGTAGGTAGCGGCGAAGGAAAGGCGATCGCCTACATTCAAATTCAACTGTGCTAAAGCTGCATAATTTCCCTGAAATAAGCCTGAACCAGGGCTAGGATTATTCGCTTGTGATGCTAAATAACCGAGAGTTAATGAAGGTTGGAAGGCGCCACCACTACCAAAGGCTAAGTTCACACCCAAACCAGCACCACCACCAATCCGATAAATTGGGCTTTCGGAAGCAAAGGTAGACAAGGCTCCGTTACCGCCATCAAAATCCTGAAAGTAGGGATTAACGGTAGGTACATAATCGCTTTGAATACCACCGCTAGCTGCTATGTATACTTGCGAATTACCAATGGGGAAATAGTAAGATAACCAGTCGATACCGGCGCCGTTGTTGGTGTTGGGAGATAGATTAAAGGTTTGAGTTCCCTCAGCTGTACTACCTGGTAGAGGTAATCCGATAGCATTTCCCGCCGCAATCCGGGTGTGTAGAACATCTTTTCCTGTGAAGCTGGTTTGTAAGTCTAGACGCACCCTGTTTTGAAAAGCAGTTTTGCTGTCACCGTTATTACCAAAGTTATCTGTGACAGCAAAAATCGCCTCACCAACTAACTTAGTAGTTGTAGAAAATTGGTTGGCTTCTAATTCTGCAGTGCGAGTTTCTAGAGAATCTACTCGTCCTCGAAGAGTGGCTACCTCGGCTTTGAATTCTTCTTGTAAACGTTGGATGGTGGCTAAATCTTGTTTTGTCACCAGGTCTGCTGTGGCTGTTGCAATCAATTCATTAACTCGATCTAAACAAGCATTCAAACCTGCAGCAAATTCATAACGAGTTAAAGCACGATTACCACGAAAAGTACCGTTGGGGTAGCCGGCGATGCAACCATAGCGCTCAACGAGAGATTGCAAAGCTTGAAATGCCCAATCTGTGGGCTGGACATCAGAAAATTGTGAAACTGAGGTGATTTGAGATAGGGAATTTTGGGCGTTGGTTTCGTCAGTCTGGATTTGAGCTAATAATTGTTGATTATTTGCTGATTTTACACCTGCGGAACTATTAGGTGATTCCACAGCGATCGCTCTTGTTGAAACTAATAATATCACTCCCAAAACCGCTGGATTTAAAACCAGGGTTTGCCACACTTTATAAAACATGTTTGCCGTTCTCCTCTCTAAAAAATCTCTACACCTAGCGGCTGTAAACAGCGTTACTGATTGCTGGGATGAATTTTTCTGTAGAGACGTAGCAATACCACGTCTCTAACAAGGTATAGAATATATCCCTTATTTCATGCTAGCAAAGTATCAGAAACTACTTATTATTTTGTATGCATAAACATCATTAACTTTATGCATATTAATCATCGGAGTATTTCTGTAACAAACAATACAAGAAACCAATCTTTTGTCTGTACGATAGTAGGGTCAATCTTAATTTCCGTCCTTGGTAGTAGATTTAAATCTATCCTTGGATAGACTTAAACCTACTAAAAAAGTTGATTAAGTTACTATTAGAGACCTCGGAAGCCAGGAACCTTACCCCTTGGGTTCACTTCGACACTAGCCATGTGTAGCATGAGAAATAAAAACTTTCAGCTACTTAGCTAACAAGCTCATTTATGCGACTATTCCACTAGCTTTTACCCCGTTTCTAGACTTCAGTTTTTTATTCTCGACCCTGATTTGTGGTAAGTCTTTTTTATCTTTGTAAAAGTAACAAATTTCAACCAGAGTTGGCCATATTTCTAGAGATGCGTGAAATTGGCTAATGACATCATCAATAATTCTGGAGACATTTTGCTGAAAAAAGTCGGGTTCAAATCCATAAAATACTCTCGATAGGTTTGCAGCAAATAATTGCAGAGAATATTTACGTTCTGTATTTTGTGTAGATAACGATGCTTTGACTACTTCAGCATGGATAGCAGAGATTTTTTCTAAAATTTCCTCAGAATCCTGTAAAGTAACTTCGCCAGAGTAATGGAATTTGATACCCAGATCGTTAAGCTCATAAACACTGTCCTTAATCTTCTTTTTCAGCAGGCTACAGATTTCTTCATTAAAAATTTCACTGGCGAGAGGATTACGCATGTAATTATTCCGAATATGGTTTTGCACAGCATCAACATGTGCAGCCACAACACCTTCTTGCTGTATCCAAAGCCTGTAAATATAATCTTCAAACCTGAGTCGAGTAGGGAAAAATGGTGGTAAACCTAGCTGATTATCATATCCAGCAACACCACAATCCATTCTCCAGTTTTTATTAGTAATTACTGGTCTAAAATTAGTGAGAATATAAAAATCATTGAGGTCATTTGGATTAATTTGACTTTCGTCGTTGAGATACATATGCACAAAATCAAGTGTATCAATATCATTAGTTCCTGTACGGAATGTCTGGCTAATCTTGACTACAGCATTATCAGATACCTCACCTTTTTGCAACAAAAGACTATTTTCTCGAAAGTAACCTTTTGTCGTGTTAGTTTCTAAGTCCATTGCTGTATCAACAACTAATTCTCCAGTCTCAAAATTCTCCGGTACATTGCTGACTTTTTCACCAAGAACATCCTCAAAAGCAGTGAGTAAATCAAAAGATTTATGGACAAAACCACTTTCTTGGTTGGATTTGATCAATTTACCTCGACATATTTCATTTGCTAATAAAGACTCTCGACTGGTTTCGATTAGTGCATCAGGTCGCATATCATCATCTGCACTAACCATTAAATGTCCGAGAGTATACATCAGTGTAAAGTTGCGATTACCTCCGTAACTAGGTCGAAATAAGTTCTTAACCAGTGATTCTAGTTTGCGATCGCGCAGTCTTTCGTTTAAGAAGGTAATAAATTGCTCTTTTTCACGAGGCCCGACATAAAACACATCATTGGCTGTCTTAGTCTCCTCTAGAAGTGGGTAATATTTTTCATAGTTAGCAAGGCTAGAATCGTCAAAAATGATAATTTTTAAAGCATGTCCGTTGGCCCAGAAATTATCATCATACTTTTCGATTGTCTGTGCTACATCTCTGAGTCGATGGGTGGGAATAACAAAGATTGTCTCTTTCTGTTTCATAAAATGTGTTCTAATTTCTCACATAAGTTTGTGAATGAGATTAATCAATTTTTAGGTTTTGTTTGCTGTGTTTTAACTGTTTCCAAAGGTTGCGAATTTGACTATAAGCTTCTTCAGGTGAAAGTTTTCCACCTGTTTGTAAACCAGTGATATAACTAACTTTTTGAGAAAATTCTTGGAGGTTAGCATTAAACACTAAATTCTTTGGTGTAACTTGACCGTGATAGCAACTACGAGGATAGAGAAACTGACTTTTATCACTGAGGTTGGATTGAATCATAAATTTTAAACTTTAAATTTTCAATGTATGTTCATTACAACGACTTGATGTCATACCATTTGGTAGTATGGTTTGGCAGAGAATCACAGAATTACTATTCTCAATATTGTTCAATTTTGAGGCATTGACAAGATTTGCATAACTGAAGTTAGCATTTCTGAAACCGGCTCTTTCCCAGTTAGAGTTTTCTAAATTTGCCTGTTGTAAATTAGCATCGACTAATAAAGTATTTTTTAGGTTAGCTCCGGTTAAATCTGCACCTTGTAAATTGGCAGAACGGAGGTCTGACCATTCTAAATTGGCGTATCTTAAATTAGTATTTTTGAGGTTAGCTCCTTGCAGGTTGCTTGAACGTAGATCAACTTTTGCTAAATTGACTCCTGCTAAATTAACGCCTGCTAAATTGCAGCCGAAACATTTTTTTGTTCTTAAAAGCTGTTGAACAGTATGTTCTTGCTGAAACTGATTACCTTGAAGAATTAGATAAGGAGTTAGAGGGAACATTAAGAAGATGAGGGGACGTAAACAGCTAAGCATCGATAGATTTTCCAACTAACTCTAATTCATAATAAACATTTGTCGGGTGTAGAATAAAGAGGATGAATTTTTTTGAGAGTAACTTTGAGAGTGGGAGTCATCATAGGACTCATAGCTACTGCTAAAACGTAATCTCCATAACGTATGGTAGGATTATCTTTGCAGGAAATGAAATTGCCGTTTCTAGTAATTCCTAGTAAACTACATTTATCAGGTAAACTAATTTCTGCTAAATTGATACCACAATAGACACTATTCGGTTGGACAAAAACGCTAACTAGGCTCGGTTCAGTAAAAATTTTAGGTTCAAAAAAGTAATTCTTATACATTTCAATTCCTCTGTGGTTTATTTTATTGTGCAGTGAAGTTCTGAAAAAGTTTATGTATCGAATAGTATATTTTTAATTGGTTGCAGGTATATGTGTTTATCAATATATACGTTTATTTTTAATGCTAAAATAACTATATTTGCAGATATAAGTATTTAGATATAATTAATTATACAGGTCGTCTTTTTGTTCCCGGCGATGCACTGAGCAGTTAGGCATGTGTTACAGTGATCTGGCCGAACTGCTGACTGTAAAACCTGTTGAAATTTTACCCGTTCCCTGTCTCCATGAATTTAATTTTGTTCAACTATTCATTGAAAGGGACGAGAAACTCCGAACCGTGGGTGAAGTTTTTCATATATATATGGATGCGTGAATAGTGAACAAGACCAAAGTTTTTTCAACCTGACCACAGCAGAAATACGAAAAAAAGCCAAAAACAAGATATTAATCAAGAACCAATTATGATCAAAATTCTGCACCTTTCAGATATCCATATGGGAAGCGGCTTTACTCACGGACGCATCAACCCAGTCACAGGATTAAATACACGACTAGAAGATTTTGTCAATACATTATCCAGATGCATTGACCGAGCGCTGACGGATACGGTGGATATGGTGATTTTTGGTGGGGATGCTTTCCCGGATGCGACACCACCACCTTATGTCCAAGAAGCTTTCGCTAGCCAATTTCGCCGACTGGTAGATGCGGACATTCCCACGGTGCTGTTGGTAGGGAATCACGACCAACATTCCCAAGGTTTAGGGGGCGCAAGTCTGAATATTTACCGCACTTTGGGAGTACGGGGGTTTGTGGTGGGAGATAGGCTAACTACTCACCACATCCAAACTCGTCATGGTATGGTGCAGGTTATTACTCTCCCTTGGCTGACTCGTTCAACTTTGATGACGCGCCAAGAAACGGAGAAGTCGTCATTAGCAGAAGTCAATCAACTGTTAACTGAACGCTTACAAGTGGTTTTAGAAGCAGAAATCCGCCGTCTTCACCCTGATGTCCCCACTGTGTTGTTAGCGCACTTGATGGCTGACAATGCAACTTTGGGAGCGGAACGCTTGTTAGCGGTGGGAAAAGGTTTTACTTTACCTTTATCTTTGCTGACACGACCTTGTTTTGATTATGTGGCGCTGGGACATGTGCATAAACACCAAAATTTGCATAAATCCAATGACCCACCGGTGATTTATCCAGGAAGTATTGAACGAGTCGATTTTAGTGAAGAAAAGGAGGACAAAGGTTATGTGATGATTGAATTGGAGCGGGGTAGAGCGGATTGGGAATTTTGTCCGTTACCTGTGAGGACTTTCCGCACAATTGAGGTGGATATCTCCAAAGCTGATGATCCGCAAGGAGCATTGTTGAAAGCGATCGCTAAATATAATATTGAAGATGCAGTGGTACGCTTAATCTACAAACTCCGCTCGGAACAGTTAGATTTAATTGATAATGCTTCACTCCACACTGTTTTGAGTGCGGCTCACACCTACACTATTCAACCAGAATTATTAAGTCAACTAGCCAGACCCCGCATTCCTGAATTAAGCGCTAGCAACAGCATTGACCCTATGGAAGCGCTGAAAACTTACTTAAATAATCGTGAAGACCTCAAGGACATTGCTGGATTAATGATGGAAGCAGCGCAGAAATTGCTAGCAGATGATGTGGAAGTTTGGTTAGAGGGAGCAACTCCAGAATAGAGAGGGGAAATGCAAAATCTTGTGTAGATTTGACGCTTTATCTGGGATATGCCTATTTAATCTAGCAACCAAGCAAACAAATCTTTGATGGTGAGGTGTAATTCACTCACAAATGATGGGACGGGTACAAGCACATCTGGCTCGTCAAATACTTCAGTTTCTTGTTTGGGACGATAAACAAACACAGTTTGTTCAGCCGGATCAATCAACCAACCCATTTGATCGCCATACTTCAGACAATGAAGAATATTTTTTGTTACTTTGGTCTGGCTTTGATCGGGAGATAAAATTTCAATTGTCCAATCTGGAGCGATGGAAAATGTATTAGCAATTTCCCCATTTTCTTCACGAGGAATTTTGCTCCAAAGAAAAACTGCGATGTCAGGTACAGTGGAACGACCACCAAATGTACAACGCAACTCAGGAAATGCACGGGCAATCCGTTGAGGTTTGACTATATGATTGATAGTGGGGACAAGTTCTCCTTGAATTGCGCTGTGTTTCCCTTGTGGCATGGGTTTCGGGATAATTTGACCATCAATGTATTCATGGGGAGGTTTGGTTTCTGGTAGTTGCAGAAACTCCTCTAATGTCAGCATTTTCGATGGTGTTTGTACCATCTGATTTTTGCCTCCCAGTCTGCTAAATCAAAGTCTAATCTTTATCTTACCGAGAAACTGTGTATTGCCAGAGCGATCGCTATTACCAATGCTGATCATAATGATGCTTACACCCACCCCTATTACAAGTATATCCTGAGCCAGAGAAACCAGGACAACTACATGCAGTACATTTACCATAGCCAGCCGTTACAGTATAAGGACTATGATTGAGTTTCTGTTTCTTAAATGGTGAAGACATATCTTGAAGACGCTTTAGATCGGTACTAAGATTGACTAATCGAGTATGTTGTCGAGACATTTCCACTCTCCTTTTATTCAGTTCAATATTTAATCAATTAGATTCTGAGAAGCACTTTAAACAACTGCTAGCACAAAACTTATTCGACTATTTTTTTGATGTACTTTGCTAGTCCAGAAACAGTATAGGGTGTCCAGGTTGTTATTTGATTAAAAAATTCACCGTAAGCGTGAATTGTGCTGCCACTCAAGTTAGAGTATGTTCTTCCAAAGCGTTTGAAATATGTACTTATACTGTTGAAATTACTCCAGTAAAAGCCATGATTAAGGGTTTTTGCAGAAACGCGGCAGCAATTATGAAAAACATCGTTAAATTCCTTCTTACGTGCCTTTTCCCAGTATTCTGTCATCGCTTTTTCGTCGAGATTAGAGATTTCTATCACTTCATCTTCTGTACCACAGATATCAAGATCCTCTTCGTAACACATAGTGTAACCAAATGGTGTATCTTCGCGTTTAGGCCACTTGCTAATATAGACACCGTCAATAATTTCAATTGCTGCATGTCCCCAACCAGTAATAGAACTTGCAACTGAACCACCATATTTGAGTCTTGGCAACCAAATGTAAGTCCGAATCATATCTCCAACTCTCCGCAAGTTAACAAGTTAATGACGAATGCAATCATATCTATAGTCAGTCAGATAAGCTAGAAACAAAATGTCTGATTTCTCTTCTCAAGCGTTTTCCACCAGCTTCAAAAATGTCATTATGTCTAGCATCTTCAATGGGAAAAAAGGTTATCTTTTTTCCACTTTCTTCTGCTTTCTTACATAATGTATCACCCATATTAAATGGAACAATATCGTCCAAGGTTCCATGTGCAATAAAGATTGGACATCTTACATGAGTGATTCTGCCCAAGTTATCAAATTGATCAGAAACAACACTTTCAAGCAAATATTTTGGAAAAATCGATTGAGGAATAAATGGGAAAAGCTGTGATGCCTCATCATAAATATTGGTAAATGGACTTAATAATATTAGTCCCGCTACATCCACCATTTTTGCTAAATAGGTGGCTACAGCAGCACCTAACGACCATCCAGCTACCAAAATTCGGCTACAAGAAATTCCCTTTTCATTGGTCAGATATTTATAGGCGGCTCTAGCAGTTTGTTGACATCCTTCTTCTGTAGCTACGCCACTACTTAAACCAAAGCCGATATACTCGCTTATAGTCACATTCAAGCCAAGTTTTCGGAAATAGTCAAACTCATAAGTCGCATTGAGTAAGCACATTCCGTTACCGTAGAAATAGAGCAGTGAATACGGCTCTTGAGAAAATGAGTCGTCATTATCATTAGGCAGCGCATCCCCATATAATAATGAAATTTGATGACCTTCATCAGTGGAGATTGCGATAACAAAATCCTGATAAGGTAAGGGTAATTGATCATATTTACCTTGAGATTCGCTGCCTGGGAAAATGAAGAATCGTCTAATTATATTGCACATTGCTTATCTATCTCTTAATATCAGCAATAACAACCTTATGAAAACTTCTCTATTGAGCACCCATTGATTCTTGAAACCTTCGCCATACTTGTATTCCCCTCTTACCTTTTAAAGTTAAGCGAGTGTCATTATCTTTCAGAGAAACAATTTTGAGATAGTCATCCTCAGCTATTTCTCGAAAATTATTGAGCCAATTCGCCACATCAAGACGTATTCCAAGAAGATTGAGATTAAGAATGGACTTAGTGATATCTGTAAAGTTAAGAACTAAAAATGGACCCAGATCATCACCATCAAGCCGAATAGATGCATCAACTTTTCCTGTTTGAGCACGAGGCGCTAACCAGTTAGTACTAAAACTGACTGAACTTCTGACTGATCCTGATGCAGATGAGTCTCTTAAGCTTTTGCGGCGATTAGTTCTGATATGCCAATTTCCATGAATTTCATCTCCAACTAATATTTGGCGAATACGTTCTTTTACAGAAGTGGCAGAACAGGTATATGTAAACTTGGAAGGAGACCCATACAAATTGATTGTTTCTGCATACTCCTCGTGTGAGGGAAGTTCCCAAGAACCTAGAATTCTCCGCTTAATATCGCTAGGGTCAAGTGACTCAAGTTGTGACATCTTCTTGCACTCCTTTTAGTTAAACAGTGATGTAATGTTGCGAAGTTTTTATTGCTCGCTAAAACTGATTATAAAGAATGCTAATCAACAATAAGTTGCAGAAAATGCTGATGTGGAATACAGAAAACTGCAAGTTTTTAAATGAGTCACCTGGAAAGGTTGGGTATGTAGTTACCATTCACATATCCAATTCGGGGAAATCTGCTGAAGCTTGACAAGATACCAGTGGAGTAGGATTTGGGTTAAGTGCATATACCAAATAAAATGTTAAAAATATTTCCTGCTGTTTACTTAACGGCTATGGCGATCGCTGTGACTAATTACCCCAGCGTCACTATGGCTGGTACTTGTGCTTCTCGGTGTGGTGAGCGTCCTATTCAATTTACACCGGGTCAACGCATCCGCTTAGAAGTGATAAATACTACATCAAATTTGGTGAAGTTGGAGCAATTGCAAGCAACTAAGCCTATTCTTCTCCAACCTGGGGAGAAATTTCAACTGGATAATGACCAACAGTCGGATATTTCTCTGATATTTTGGGATGATAAGGGATTACCACTGCAAGCTATTTATTCTCGACCAGATTTGAATACGTTACGGGTGGAACTGCGACGTGGTAAGGTGAATCCAGGCGATCGCTCTCTCGATATCCTCGGTGATGGTAGAGTAAAAGTTTATTAAAAACTAGCAAATTTGATCAGTTTGAGTTATTAGTTATGAGTTGGGAAAAAAATGTGATGACTCCTAACTTTTAACTCTGATTGTGCTAGACCAAGCTTTTGTGAAACCTGCTAGACTCCAAGGGCGTTTACCTGATCAACGCTGGCAAATTTACGCGCAGCAAACAGAATTTTCTCAAAAATTGGCAATTGCGACTAATATTTCCCCGATTATCAGCCAATTATTAATTAATCGCGGTATTGAAACTTTAGAACAAGCCCAAGGGTTTTTAAATCCAGAATCTCTAATTTTACCTCCACCCTTGGAAGCGTTCCCGGATTTGGCGCTGAGTGTGGAATTGTTGGTAAATGCGATCGCATCTCAAGAAAAGATTGCTATTTGTGGTGATTATGATGCTGATGGCATGACTAGCACTGCTTTATTATTACGTAGTCTCCGCAGTTTGGGCGCTGTGGTTGATTATGCTATTCCTAGCAGGATGCATGATGGCTATGGCATTAATCAACGGATTGTGGAAGAGTTCTACAGTGAAGGGGTGAGCTTAATTCTGACTGTAGACAATGGTATCTCTGCATTTGAACCCATCGCTAGGGCGAGAGAATTGGGTTTAAAGGTGATTGTCACTGATCATCATGACGTTCCGCAAAAATTACCCCCAGCTAACGCCATTCTCAACCCTAAATTGATAGATGAATCTTCACCTTATCGCGGTGTCGCGGGTGTGGGTGTCGCTTACATCCTAGCGGTTTGTCTCGCGCAACAATTAGGGGAAACTCAAGGTTTAATTCAACCGATGTTAGCACTGTTCACATTGGGAACGATCGCCGATTTGGCGCCGTTGACTGGTGTGAATCGTCGTTGGGTGAAACGTGGTTTACAGTATCTCCCGAAATCACAGCTAGCTGGTGTACAAGCTTTGATTCAGATGTCTGGGGTGCAGACTAAAGGAGATGGGGAGGTGGAGAGAAAATCCCCAAGTCAGAATTCCAAAACTTTGAAACCAGAGGATATCGGTTTTCGATTGGGGCCGCGGATTAATGCTATTGGTAGGATTGGTGATCCGCAAGTTGTGATTGAGTTGCTGACTACGGATGATGAGAAAATCGCACTGGAACGAGCAAGCCAGTGTGAGGAAATTAACCAGCAGCGTCAGCAAATGTGCGAAGAAATTGAACAAGAAGCGATCGCTTATGTAGAGGCGTTATATTTAATGTCTCTACCCCAAGACCGTGTGTTGGTTGTGATTCAGCCAAATTGGCATCACGGCGTCATCGGTATTGTCGCCTCTCGCTTAGTAGAACGTTATGGTGTGCCTGTGTTTATTGGCACTTACGAAGATGGGGAACATATTCGCGGTTCGGCGCGGGGAATTCCTGAGTTTAATGTGTTTGATGCTTTAGAATTTTGTCACGATTTGTTGGGTAAATTTGGCGGACACAAAGCAGCGGGAGGATTTTCTCTCAATGCAGCGAATTTAGCACAATTGCGATCGCGTTTGATTGAGTTTGCTAACCAATGTCTGGAACCCCAACACCTCAAGCCTTTACTAAAAATTGATACCC
This sequence comes from Fortiea contorta PCC 7126, assembly GCF_000332295.1. Taxonomy (GTDB): domain Bacteria; phylum Cyanobacteriota; class Cyanobacteriia; order Cyanobacteriales; family Nostocaceae; genus Fortiea; species Fortiea contorta. Next base: position 3,976,951 of record NZ_KB235930.1, read on the forward strand.
AAGCTAATTTTAGTGAAATCAATCACCAGCTGTATCAGCAACTGCAAACTCTCCATCCCTGCGGTATCGAAAATCCTGATCCGGTTTTTTGGACGCCGAATGTGCAAATAGTTGAGCAAAATATTGTGGGTAAAGGTCATATCAAACTTACCCTCGCCCAAACTATCAATGATCAACAGTATAAAATTAAAGCGATCGCTTGGCGTTGGCGCGACTACTTCCCCCTACCGTCGCGGGTGGATGTCGCCTACAAGTTGCGAGAAAATCATTTTCATGGCAACACTACCATTGAGATGGAGTTAATCGGCGTCAGACTACCAACCCAGTCTCACCAACTGTTCACCTCGCCATCAACAAATCTGCGAACTAGTTTTGAGTATCAACAACGCCACTACACTTGTGGTATTTACCCACAGGGCGTTTCATCTGAATTAAGAATTAAAAATTCTGAAGGTAAAGTTTTAGCTGTGCAACCTGGGGATACAATGGGCTTGCTGGGCAAAAGTCGTGAAGACGCTCAAAAAATTGACGTCTCTCAACCGCAGTATAACTGCATCATCCAAGCCGCCCTTCAGGCTTTATCTATCCTGAGTCCTGAGTTATGAGTTATCAAGAAAGAATTCAGGAGTCAGGAGCCAGAATTCAGCATGAATTGGGGTATAACTGGCGGATGTATAATCGGCGTTTTTGCACCCCCACCAAATTTTCAATTTGGTGGTCTTCAATTCCTGCGCGGTCTGAATTCCCGACTGATTGATTCTGACCCGAGGCGGAGCATCTCCGGCTCCGCTCCTGAATTCTGACTTCTGAATTCTTCTTCAATCAGAGTTTTTCCTCAACCCAGCACCCAAAACTCAGAACTCAGTAATTTTACAGGTTGCCGTTACGAAATGCCAGCACAAAAATTACTATGGGGCCTGAAATCACAATTAGCCCAATAAAGAGTAGTTGAAAAATCACTTCCCAATTGATGTTAGCTAAAGCTTCAAACATGTTTCCTCCCAATGGTCTTAAAAAATTCAATAAGTTTCGTTGCCAAACCCGCCATAGATCATATCCGGCGATGGACTCTCAGATTTAATTTACTTAACAAAATTATAAGAAAAAACATAAAATGAGGGGTTAGGAGTTAGAGTCTAGGGGTTAGAGAGGAGTTTTCTCAATTCCCCATTCCCCATTCCCTAATCATGACAACTTGGCAATGTGTGAAGCAATGTGGCGCCTGCTGTAATCTGAATCCAGCGGAGCGCCCAGATTTAGAAGAGTATCTTTCACCCACAGAATTAGAACTGTATCTGAGTATGGTTGGTGAGGGTGGATGGTGCGTTAACTTCGACCATACCACGCGAGAATGTCGCATTTATGCAAATCGTCCTCGGTTCTGTCGGGTGGAAACAGAAATATTTGAAGATATGTATGAGATTGAGCCAGAGGAATTGGATGATTTTGCTATTGACTGCTGTCGTCAGCAAATAGAAGGGGTTTATGGCGATCGCTCTCTAGAAATGATTCGCTTTGACCGCGCTGTTGGTCTGTAAAATGCTTTGAGAAGGTTTTTTCTTTCTTTTCTTTCTCGAAAGTTGCAATTTATGACAATAATCTGAGAAAATGAGAAAAATATGAAAACAATATCGAGAGAAAATTACAATCTGTGAAACTTGACTCTGCACCCATAACTATATCAGCCGTAGCTGAGACTCAAAGCCAGCCAGAACAAACCAATACCGAGCCTGTAGTTGTCGATTCTCCCCAACGACCAGAATCAGTAGCGGTTGTGTTTGGTACTACCTTCATTACCATTTTTCTCGCGGAAATTGGTGACAAGACTCAGCTATCCACTTTGTTAATGAGTGCAGAATCTCACGCACCTTGGGTGGTTTTTATTGGCTCTGCGGCTGCACTAATTACTACCAGCTTATTAGGTGTATTGTTAGGAAGCTGGATATCTAGTAAACTCAGCCCCAAAGTAGTAGAAAAATCTGCAGGGGTTATGTTGCTGTTAATCTCTGTGATGCTGGTTTGGGATGTTGTCAAAGGTTAACGGTTATTTGTTATTCTCCATATCTCTTCTTAATCACATGGATTGGAATCTTTTAGGAATCAGCTTTATTACGGTTTTTTTATCAGAATTAGGCGACAAGAGTCAGTTAGCAGCGATCGCTCTTTCTGGGCGCAGTCAATCTCGCAAGGCTGTGTTTTTTGGCACTGCAGGCGCGCTACTATTAACTAGTTTGTTGGGTGCGTTAGCTGGGGGTGCGGTGGCTGAGTTTTTACCAACACGGTTACTTAAAGCGATCGCTGCGGTGGGGTTTGCGATTTTGGCTGCACGTCTGCTGTGGTTTAATAATGCAGAATCAGAAAATATAGAATAGCCCTATCTCAAAATAAATCTAGAGACGAAGCAAAAGCAACGTCTCTAAATTCATTATGGGGATATGTATACAGTCGTATGATTGCTGATTTAAGCTTGCTGACGCCAACACCAATTTAAAAGTACACCACCCATAGCTAACTTGAGTGCTTCCAGTGCCCAGTAACCACCATGAAGTAAATTCATTGTGGCTGGGATTGTGGTTTCGGCTGCGAACAAGTTGAGATTAACTCCTGTAGCGCACATTTGCGGAGTTAAAAAATAGGTATCAACCAAAGTTACAGCTAATAGCAACACAGATAAAACGACACTGTGGAAACTCCACTGCGATCGCGCTTGATTGATAGCCAGTACCCCAGTTAAGATTACAGCCGCAGATAATAACTCCAGGCGATTAAAATTCCAAAAAATCACATAACCTGCTGTTGTAAAACTAGCTTGAGTCATCATGCCAGAAACATAAAGACTAGGCATAATTACCCAATCTAAAATGAAGCTAGCACTTAGCCAAAAACCCAAAGTCCCAAGGATAACGGGTTGCCAATTTAGCTGTTTGAATTCAACCTTAGAAATAGCATTCATAAGAATAATTGCTTGTGTTCTACTCTTAGTTTGTATCCTTAAGAGTAAGTTTGACAACACATATCAATTAACTTTTACAAAGTATTTACCACCTCAAAAAACTAATAATTATACTTTTTGAAAGTGATTAATAATAAATATTAAAAAAAATTAAGGACATAAAGATTAGTAACAAAATGTATGTAGTTTTGTATCTGCAAATATAACTTACCGATATTTTTTACCAGTTTAATACCAATTCTTAATTACAAATTAATATCAGTTTGTATAGTAATCATATTTGATTTTTAAAAAAACTCACTACCCTTTTACTCCCTGTTCCCTGTCTACGCAAACAAGTTCACAAATCAAAGCGAACTGCTTGTATACTTTCGCTTCTTGATAGGTTGAGCGGGATTACCTGCATAGATCACCATCTCTTCTAAAGAGCGTCCAGTCACCCCACCCAAGGTTAGCACTGCGCCGCGACCGATAGTGACACCGGGGCCAATCACTGACTTAGCAGCAATCCAACTACTCTCTTGGATATGAATTGGGGCAGGCATGAGTTTAAAATCAGGATGATTCCAGTCATGATTACCCGTGCAAAGATAAACACCTTGCGACAAGCAAACATGACTTTCAATTTCTACAGGGGCTAAGTTATCAATCCAAGCGTCTTCGCCAATCCACACACAATCACCAACAGTCAAACGCCAAGGAAACTTCACCCGCACACCGGGTTTAATGCGGACTTGTTGACCAATTTTTGCTCCAAAAATCCTCAGTATCCAAACCTTGAATATGGAAATTGGTAGCAAATGACTCTCAACTAAAGGCGAACCAAAAAAGTACCATAAGACTTGTTGCCACTGCGGTGCGCCGGGGGTGTAACTGCCAAGGGTATAATTATCTAGACGCATAAGTTGGGTTGTTAAAACGAGGGTGGAGGCTAGCTCCAGTACGACCTGAGACGATCCATAACAAAGAGCGACCAGCATCACGCACGATCCGGACTAGAGATTCTTTGGGTTCGTCAGTAGGGACAGTAAGAGGAGTAAAAATGATACCTTGACTGCCTAAGACTAAGGTACCGATAGCTTTGGCTCTGGGCATGTGAAAATCTGATGTAATTAGGTAGACGTGCTTAATTCCCCGTTGTTCAAAATCCCCAACGAGACTGGTAAAATTAGTTACAGTGTCAGCAGCGCGATAATCTAAGTGTAAGCGACTCCTGGGGATATCTGCATTTTTAAAGGTGGCGAGGATTTCTTTAGCGGGTGAACCGCTGGAAATCCAGACGTCTAAAGCAGGATAATATTTAGCGAGTTCGGCGGTATATTCTTCTCTTTTTGGTTCACCACCCAGAGTCAAAAACGCTTGAGGGTAGGGAGCTTGAAAAGAAGCGATCGCTATGCGAATAGGTATAAAGCTGAATATTGCCAAGATGAGAGCAGCGATGGACAAAATTACATATTTTGTTTTGCGGTTATGGCGGGGTTTCATAAGCAAAATCAATTTTTAATAAGTTACGATACAACAGATATCCATTGCATAATAACTTTATCCGCAAGGAATTTGCCATTGGTGATTTCGGCTGATGAATTGTCAGGCGATCAAGAGGTGTAATTTTGATGGCTATTTTTTAAGTTTTTCAGCTTCAATAAGATGAATTCCTAGCAGAATTTCTGCCAATACTCGCTGCAGTGCATAATACCATCCGTGCCAACCATCGAGAATACCACCTTTAAGAATAAGACAATAAAATAATATAATTAGAGGCGCAAGAATTTTTTGTTTGCGAATGCGATCGCCCAAATTAAGTTCATTTGTTGGGGTAGCGAGTAACTTCTTAGTCTCGATTACCATATAACGATCCTGCGCCCATAACCAGCGACTTAAGGGTTTGCGATCGTCGTGGTGAATATAAGCAGAAAGTTGGCTATGTTCACCGTGAATCTCTAGCAGTTGTGTATGACCATCATCAATATAAATAGCTTTTGATTTACGGAATAATACTTGACGCCGAGGAAGTATAGTATTTCTTAGAGGTTTGCCAAATACGCAATATTTAAATTGAGCAAAATAGCCATTAATAGAGGAGTTTAGAGGAAGTTCTTTAATTTCAGCTACCAGTTCATCTGTAACTATATAATCAGCATCTAGAGAAAGAACCCAATCAGATTGAACTTGTTCTAAACCGTAGTTCCATTGGGTAGCATGAGTATCAAATTTTCTCTTAAATAATTGAACTTGAGGATAATCAGACAAAATTTGTAAAGTTTCATCTGTACTATAACTATCAATAATAATAATAGCTGAAGGGGAGACGAAATAAGCTACAATATAGATTCAATAAGCTTCATGGCTCTTAAACCTTGTTGATAATGCTTCCACTTATTACGATTAATTCTCATTAATTGTGTGACTAAATCAATACAGCTATCCTTGAAATGTACCCATGTTTGACCATATAAGCCGATATAAAAACTACTGTGTCTCCGTTGAGAACGACTCCTTTCTTTAATCCGAGCTATATATTTTTGGATTCCTTTGCGTTTAATAAGTTGACCATTAATTGTTGCAGAGGTGTAAGCGATCGCTATCAACAAAACTAGAGAAATAAAACGTTCACCTTGAACATTAGTGTTTTCTAAGTTATAGCCACCTGTTTTGAAATCTCTAAACATTTCTTCAATATCAAATCGCTTTTTGTAAGCAGCAATTGCTGACTCTAGGGTGTCAAAATTTGTTAAAATAAACCATGCTTCTTTGGGTGCTACTCCGTTAATTTTACGTTGCCACTTACCAGCCACATTAAAACTGATAAAACCCTGAGTCTTTGTTACCTTAACTCCCTTGATAAAAAAAGATACTCCAGGAGTTAATCCTAAACTGCTTAACTCCATAAACATATCTTGTTTAATTTCTACAAATTCATTCTTTTTCAATCGCAAACAAAAATATACATCCTTGCTCTGAAGGTACTTTGCTAGTTTTACCGAGCAAAATTCTCTATCCCCCAACACACAGATTTTATAATCTTTCAATATTGCTATAACTGGCGATAATATTTTCTGCTGTTCCGTGAGATTACTACTACCTAATTTGGGCAGCAAACTAAAATATATTGGTATGGCTCTTTTATCCCAAATCACGCTGACCATTAATAAGTTTATCCGACTCCAATTAGTCCTATCAATTGCTATATAAATAATTTTTCATTCTGGAAGTAGTTTGCTATTAGTTCTTGAATAATTGGCAACCAAACTTTTTCAATTGTGAGATTTGGTAATAGATAAAAATCTTTGTATTCTTTTTCTTCTGCTTTCAAATTTAATTCCCAAAGGTAGCGCATTCGCTAATTTTTCTAAAGTTACTTCTTTGATTGACTGCAACAGATGTATCAAAATTTTTAGCAACAGATATTCTGCTAAACTCAATTGACTTTTTAAGTGCTTTTGGTACAATATAGCTAACATTATCATTAAGTAGGTCTTATTGACAAAACTAGACCTACCTTTTTCTATCACAAAACGCTACCCATCTTATACACCAAGCTTTTTAGGCTGTTTCGTCTCCCCTCCAGTAATAATAGTCTTTGCCCAACCGAGATGCTCAAGGGTTCTCTTGATATTTGGAGCTTCGTTATAAGTAAGAATTAGAGGAGTAATTTTTTCTATCATTGCTAAGTTATGAAAGCAGATTATTGAGATAAAATATAAGACTGATATTTAATTTTACAATAAATACAACAACTAAAATAACTTGATTAACTGTATTCAACTTTTTTAGATGAGTATCATAAAATTATAAATTCAAAAAATACTGATTTTTGATATTTGTTCATGGAAATCAGGAAAAGGTTGTTGATGAATAATACTTGCATAAACCCGTGCCATTTGTGCAGCTATTTCGTCCCAAGAGTATTGTTCATAAATAAGTTGACGAGCGCGATCGCTCATAAATTTAGCTTCAACTGGATGAGTTAAAATATCCTCAATAGCATCAGAAATAGCATCGACATCAAGTTTAGTAACACAACCAAGTTGCTGTTTCTCTACGAAATCAGCCAAAGCGACACCAGGGGTAAGCAGCACA